>NZ_CP004078.1:3851818-4170909 GCF_000612505.1 Paenibacillus sabinae T27 | reverse complement strand
TACCGCAACCACATTGACGCCTGCTTCGGCCGCCTTTAGAATGGCGGCTACGATCGCGTCCCCTTCCTTTTGACCCGGTGTGTAGCCTGTCGGATTGTTCGGGAAGTTGAGCAGCACGATGGCTTTGCCCTTATCCTTCTGAGCCAGCAGTGCCTCAAGCAGGCCGTCGCTGTTGAAGGTCATATCTTCGGTGAACAGCGGGTAGGTAACCAGCTCCGCGTGCCGCCGGACGTTGAAGGTCAGCTCGTAGTTCTCCCAGTTCTTGTCGGGATAGACGACCGCGTCACCGGACTCGGCGAACAGGTCGGCGACAATGCTGAGCCCGTGGGTCAGCGCGTTGGTTACAATCGGATTGCCAAAGGATTTGCCTTCGAGCGAAGGGTTCTCCCGCAGCATTTTCTCGCGCCATACGGTACGCAGCTCGGGCTTGCCCGCAGGCGGAGCATAGCCGTACAGGTCCTTCGGAGCGAACGCGGAGAGCTTCTCCTGAATGACGCCCAGGTGCATCGGGCCGCCGTTCTCGGTGGCTATGCCGATCGTGGCGTTGTATTTCTTGGCATGAGCGGTCGCCTCGGCGGATTGGCTCAGAATGCCTACTTTTGGAAAATAGATTTCTCTGCCGAGAGTGGACAGCATGTCATATACATGCTCGTTTCCGGCTTTAATGCTTTCATTTAATTGTCCAGCCTGTGGATTCATCGGTTTCATCCTTCCGGTTAACTTTGAAATCGCAGCGTCTTGCAGTCGGAGTTAGTGTGTTAACATTGCCTAACATTATATCATCTGCGATACGGGACAGTCACTTCGGATTATCGGTTTTTTCTAAAAGTTTTTGGGATAATTTTAAGGGGTTTGTTAAACGTTCACACAGCAAAACGGGGACAGCCCGCGTAAGGCGGACTATCCCCGGTAATACTTGCCTACCCGAGCCACTTATGAGGAGTGGTACGGACAGAATTTTTTCATCATTTCAACGGTTTCGGCATCCCGCTCCCCGCCTCTGGCCTCAAGCCCGCTGATAACGGCGCTGCGGTCTTCTTCCTTCAGATTTTGCCCAAACTTGAACTTAGCGGTAATTTCTTCCGGAACGATCCGCACGACGGCGACCGCTTTAAGCTGGGGGCGGTACTTCGGGTTTTCCGCGTCAATGGGGTCGTACCCGCCCTCCGGTTGAAGCTTCTGCATGAACTTTTCCATCGCTGCCGCTTTTTCGCTTAAATCGGTTACGATCTCGGCCGTGCCAAAGGCGGTGACGCTTTTGAAATAGGCGGTGGCCGGACAGGCCATTTGGGGGTCGGTAAAATACGAAGGAATCAGGGCGAACTCGTCCGCTACGGTGAAACAGACCTTGTCCATCTCGCGGATCGCCTCCATCTTGCCTCCGGCATGGCTGCCGTGGAAATAAAAGCATCCTCCAATATACACGAAATTAAGCGGGGTGACGCGCGGACGGCCCTGTTCATCAATCGTGCCAAGAAAGCCAAAGCTCATTTCATTAAGAAAGGCTTCCAGTTCTTCTTCCTGCTCGACCTTAAATTCTTTTCTTCTCATCATGCAAGCGCTCCTTCCAAGCTGTTTAGAAATGGTTAACCAACAGCATAACAGGAGATTGACAAGAAAAAAGGGCCCATTTACATTATTTTTATTGGTCCACTTGAATGGAGGAGACAACTATGTACGGCATCCCGATCGTAAATTTTGACGAATATCTGGCTGAATACCGCTATAAGTATCTGGCGCTGTATCACGCGCTCCGGACCGCGATCCTGAGCGGGGATTTGCCGGGAGGCACACGCCTTCCGTCCACGCGCAAGCTGGCCGCTTTATTCGACCTGTCCCGGGGATCGGCAGCTCAGGTGTACGATATGCTCGCCGCCGACGGCTACGTGAAATCGGAGACGGGACGGGGTACCTTCGTGTCCGGGGACGGCTCGGGCTTCACTGCGGAGAGCGGGCGGCCGGTGGAGAGAACGGCGGGACGCGCGGAAGCTGGCACGGGACTGGCCCAGGGCGGGGCTGGGCTGGCGGAGCGCTCCCGCGAATCGGGGCCAGGCGGCGCATCCGCCGGTGAAGGCCGGGCGGCGGACATCCCGCTGTCCGCCTGGGCCCGGCGGCTTGCGGCGCAGCCGCCTGCAAGGGAAGAAGCCGCAGAGGGCGGCTCGATAATCAGCTTCCGCAGCCCCGGAATGCCGATGGAGCATTTCCCTTACGCGGAATGGCGCAGCGCGCTGTCTCATGCCGGAGGCCGGAGCGGCGGTGCGCTCGGCGTCTCCGCGCCGCCGGAAGGGGACGCGGGACTGCGGCGGGCGATTGCCGCGCATCTGCGGATTACTCGCGGCATCCGCGCTGAAGCGGAGCATATCGTGACGTTCAGCGGCTCCATGCAGGGCATCGTCCTGCTGACCCAGCTGCTGCTGGACGGCGGGGGCCGGGCCGTGGTCGAGGACCCCGGCTTTCACGGCATCCGCCGCGCTGTCGAGATCTCCGGCGGCGCGGCCGTTCCGGGCCCAGTCGACGGCAGCGGCCTTGTGCCGCAGGACTGGGAGGCCCGGCTGCTGTTCGTGACGCCGAGCCGCCAATATCCCACGGGCGCCGTCCTGCCGCTGGAACGGCGGCGGAGGCTGCTGGAATGGGCGGCCTCCCGGCGGGCGATCATTATCGAGGATGATTACGACAGCGAGTTCCGCTGGTCCGGCCGCCCCATCGAGCCGCTGAAGGCGCTTGACCGGGAGGAGCGCGTCGTATACATCGGCTCCTTCTCCAATACGATGTTCGCCGGGCTTCGCATCGGCTACGCCGTCCTGCCTCCTTCTCTGGTGGCGCCTGCGGCGGCTGCGAAGGCGCTGTACGAGCCGCATCCCGCCGGCCTTCTGGAGCAGCGGGCGCTGGCCCGCTTCATGTCGCTCGGCAATTACGCCCGCCATATCAGGCGCATGACGCGCCTCTATGGCGAACGCGGACGCCTGCTCCGCGAGCTGCTGGCCGGACTGCCGGGCGGTCTGTTTCATCTTCAGCCCGGCGACGCGGGGCTGCATATCTACGCCCGCTGGCTTCGGGGCGAAGAGGAATTCGTACGCTTTCAGGCGGCGGCCAAGCGGCGGGAAGTCGATTTTAGGGACGCCGCCTGTTACCGGATTGCGTCCGGCGAGCCTGCCGCCTGCTTCGCTTTTTCCCATCTGGACAAACCGGAGCTGACTGAAGGGGTAAGGCGGCTTGCGCTGGCCTGGAACGATGTGCAAAATGAAGTGTGAAAAGGTATGATTAGGATAAACGATTTAATGATGAAGGAGGGAACAAGGATGCTGAATGCATCGCCTTCCTCTTTTGTCATCCTTCCCGCCTTGGCCAAAATCGTCTGCGAGCCGGGTTGGAAATGGCAGAAAAGGGAGAAGCCGCTCCCCAATTACGACTTGTTCTACGTCTGGAGCGGCGAAGGAACGGTTGTGCGCAACGGCACAGCCTATGAGGTCGGCCCGGGAAGCTGTTTCCTGTTTCGTCCGGGAGACCATACAAGCGCAAAGCATAACCCGCAGAAACCCCTTGTGCTTACATACATTCATTTTGATGTTAAGGAGCCTGTCACCGATATCCCGGAGCCTTACCGCAAGCTGACCGAGACGGTGGAGTTCGAGCACCTGCTGGCGCGCTACGTCCGGCTGTTTCTGGTGAAGACCTTCGCCGCAGAGGAAGAAGGCCAGCTCATTCTCAAGCAGATCATGATCAACCTGCTGCGGGAAGACCGGGCGAAGCCGGTGGAACGCAGCGTCAGCAACCAGCTCGCCGAGGTTATTCACGAGGTTGCGAATTACATCAGCCAGCATCCCGGGGTCGCCCACCGCGTCGAGGAGCTGGCCGCCCGGGCCGGGCTGTCGCCCCGTTATTTTTCCATAAAATTCAAAGAATTAATCGGCTCCTCCGTGCAGTCGTATGTCATCCGCACCCGGATCGAACGGGCCCAGCATCTGCTGCTGTACGCGGGTATGAACGTGACGGAGGTGGCGGACGCGCTCGGATACCGCGACATTTTCTTTTTCAGCCGCCAGTTCAAGCAGCATACGGGAAAGAGCCCTTCGGAAATCCGCTAAAATGAGGTTTCGCCGGCGGAGCTCCAGGGTAAATACGTTCCGGGTACAGCTTGCAAAGCTCATCGGGAATTACAAATGAAATTGAACCGAAGGCGCTTTTCCAAGGTCTTCGGTTTTTGACATTTCCCCCGGAACATAAGGCGGCTTAGGCTGAAATTTGTACGAAATGGACAAGATGAGCAGATGGGATTCAAACGGAATATGGGAGGAGAACGCGCATGTATGAAATCGTGCTGATACGTCATGGGGAGAGCGAATACAACCGCCAGAATCTGTTTACCGGCTGGAGCGATCCGGATCTGACGGAGAAGGGGATACATGAGGCCAGGGAAGCGGGCAAAATGCTCAAGGAAGCTGGGTATACGTTCGACCTCGCCTTTGCCTCGGTCCTCAAGCGTTCCATCAAGACGCTTCATCTGGTTCTGGAAGAGCTGGATCTGCTGTGGATTCCCGTGCAGAAATCGTGGAAGCTGAATGAACGGCATTACGGCGCGCTGCAGGGGCTCAGCAAGTCGGAGACGGCGTTAAAATACGGCGACGAGCAGCTGCAAATTTGGCGCCGCAGCCTGTCGGTCCGCCCGCCGATGCTGGAGCCGGATGATCCGCGCTATGCCCGAAACGACCGGCGTTACCAGGAGGTGCGTCCCGGCGACATCCCCCGCGGCGAAAGCCTTGAGGATACGGTTCACCGGGTCGGCGACTTCTGGGGAAACCGGATTGTGCCGCTTGTCCGCAAGAAGGAGCGGGTGCTGATTTCGGCGCACGGCAACACGTTGCGGGCGCTGATCAAGTATATGGAGGATATTGACGAGACCGCACTGCTGCACCTCAATATTCCGACCGGCATTCCTCTCGTCTACGAGCTGGACGACGATGTAAAGCCCATCCGCCGGTTCTATCTCGGGGAGCCGGAGAAGGTGGAGGCCAAGGCCCGCGAGGTGGCGAATCAGGGGAAGGTAAGCGAGTAAAGAAGGACGGAGCAAGTAAGCAAATGCCGCCGTATAAGCATAACAGAGGAGAGACGGGGAGCTTCCCCGCTTTCCTGACCTGTGTGATAAAAAGTAATCAGCCCGGCCGAACGACGGATTTCCATCCTGTCAATTCTGCCGGGCTGATTCGATTTGATGACCTATTCCGGCGGCCGCAGGAATCCGAGCAGCTCGCCCATTTTTACTTTCATGCCGGGCTCAAGTCCCGGGCGGGGAGTGAAAATGCCGCTTTCGGCCAGCAGGACCACCGTCGAGCCGAACTCGAAGTATGCGAGGTCCTCGCCGATTGTCCACGCCCGCTTGCTTTCGCCTGAATAGTGAATGCCGCTGACGTTCATTGCGCCAACCTTCACGACGGCCACTTCGCCATATTCGTGGTCAATATAAGTAATGAGCCGCTCGTTGCGGCACAGCACGCCTTTCATATGCCGCATGCCGAATTCATTGACGGGATAGCAGCGCCCGCGAATATAGTCGCTCTCCGCCAATTTTCCGGTAACGGGAGAATGAATGCGGTGATAATCGGTCGGACTTAAATACAGCACGAAAAAAAAGCCCTTCTTATAAAGCTCCTGGTGAGGAGAGTGATTGAGCAGCTCCTCCAATTTATAATCCTGCCCTTTTACATTCAAGATCGTTCCCGAAGAAATGCCGCCCATCGCCGTAATCATCGCGTCAACGGGGCTGGCCACAGCGTCCGTCTCTACTGCGACGGTCCGCATACCCGGCTTCAGCCTCCGGCTGAAGAACTCGTTGAGTGTGGCGTATTCGCCGGGTTCTTTTTCCGCCTCCGAGGCGGGAATCTGATAAGTCCGGATAAATGCCGGGATAAGCACGCGGCTGATCCTGCTGTGGGAAAAAGAGCCCATCATACGGGAAATCCATCTGTGCGAGGACAGCTCGGTCATCAGCCGCAGCAGTCGTTTAACCATGCCTTGTCTCCCTTCCGTCATGCAGCGGCCGCGGGTAGCTGAAGACCCGCCCGCTCTGCATTATATTGACATAGAATAGAAGACAAATCAATAACGTTATTGCATCGCTCCGCCGTCCAGCAAGTAGCGGGCATATCCCATGGGACGCCGGTAGCTCTCCTTCCAGATCTCCGGCAGCCCCGCCTTGTAGAATCCGTACCGCTGGTCCCGTCCGTTGCATTCGATGAAAAATAGCTCGCCGTCCTGTGTAACCGCGATGTCGAGCCCGAGATCGGCCAGCCCCGGCAGGCTGCTCTCCAAGCTGCGCGCTACCGCAAGGGCGAGTGCCGCGGCCGACATGCGGTAGTGGGCGGCAGCACGGCTAGGAAAGGCCTGCTCCAGCGCCAAAGCGGCCTCCACCGCTTCTCCGCCGCGGGCGATATTGGAGACGAAGCTGCCGGGAGACGCCAGCTTGGCGAACAGTCCGGTGACGGCCCATTCACCGCCCCAGCCGCGCTGGACCGTGACCCGGAGGTCAAAGGGTCTTCCAGCCGCCTCCGCAAGCGGAATCCGTTCCTGAACCAGATAAGTTCCGGTGTCCATCAGGTTCACAAGAGCAAAGGGGAGCCGGGAGGGAGAGATATTCGCCTTCATCATCCGGTGGTTATGCAGATAATTCAAGATCCAGTCTTCATTGTCATCGCGTTTCAAGCGCATAATCCCTTTTCCGACGCTTCCCCGGCGGGGCTTCAGAATAAGATCCGAGTGACGCTTCATCATCTGTTCCAGCCCCTCGGTGCCCGCCTCTGTATCGGGAAGATGGCGGCGAAGCCCCGAATCGAGCTCAAGCAGCCGGTGAATCTCATCTTTGCCGTACCTGCTCTGCCGGTTGAACACCTTCACCCCGTAGGCGGTCAGCTGTTCGGTTCCGGTGCTTCCAACAGCGTAAATGGCACGGTTATGGATGACTTGGGGAATCGGCAGGAGCATTTTTTTATAACCGCGGGGGCCCTTGATATAAGCGGCGCAATATCCGTAAACGGGATTGATGTCCGATAGCTTCATATAACAGGGGGTCAGGCCGTAGGCGGCTGCGGCTTCTTCATAGCAGGCAAGGGACTCCCATCCCGTCCTGCCCCGGGGAATCCCCCGGTGTGCAGCGGCATTAAGCAGTATACCGACGAGTCGTTGCCCCATTAATCGATCCCTCCCAGTTAATCATCCTCGCCCTGCCGTTTAACGGGCGGCGCAGCCTTTCTTCTTGCCTTTTCTTTCAGAATATGTGAATAGCGGCCTATCAGGGTGGACGAATGAGCGAGTGACAGAAGCCCTTTTTCACTTTCCTCCCGGATTCCGGCAGCTGGGCATGCCCCAACAATTCCTCCGATGCAAGAAAGCCGGATGCGTAAAATCGCGGCTTAGTTGGCGTTCGGGAGGGGAGAAGGGTGTCATTCGCCCGGTTTCGTGCATATGATGCTTAGGCGAAAACACAGCGGAGGGAGGGACTGCTAGTGAGCAGATCCAGAAAGAAGCTGCCGGTTAAGTCGAAGAAACGGCTTTATTTTGTGGATAACCCGAATATCAAGGAAATAAGTATATTGGATGACGGGGAAGAGCAGTCGTGGAAGGTCGATACGGTAAGTGTTGAAAAAGCAATAGCTCCGGCTGTCAAGACGGAAGCGGAAGAGGAGAAAGAGGCGCTGGCACTGCACTCCTCGGCCGCCGCCGAGCCTGTGGAAATCCTTAACGAGCAGGCGGAGACGGTCTCCGAGACCATTCCGGAGACAGCTCCCGAGATCAAACCGGAGACAGTTCCCGAGATCAAACTGGAGGAGGCTCCCGAGATCAAGCCGGAGATCGAGCCTTTTGCCGTGAAGCTGGAGAAAGAGAAGCGGCAGGTGTATACCGATGATCTGTCGGACGGAGCGGTAACGGGACCGAAAATCGCTCCGCGAAGCATCGATGGTTCGAAGCTGAAGCCCGGCATCATCGGCGCTCCGTGGCTGCAGGACTATGCGGTCCAGTCCATTCATATCGCGGACAAGGCGATTACTTCGGTCAAGATCGCGCCGGAATCCGTGTCTGGCGTTCATCTGGCCGAGGGCAGCGTGTCCGGCGGCAAGCTGCTCGACCACTCCATCGGCGGCGAGAAGCTGAAGGAGGGCAGCATCGGCCCCGAGAAGCTGGCCGATCGGCTGATCGATGCCAGCAAGATCGCCGAGCGGTCGATTGAAAGCCGCCATTTAAGCGAGTGCATCATCACCACCGAGCTTCTGGAGGAAGGCGCCGTCACCGGAGACAAAATCCAGAGCGGTTCGATTGGCATCCGGCATCTGGCGAGCGGCCTGATTGACCGTTCCAAGCTGGCCGACGGCTCCGTCGGCGGAGATATCATCGAAGATGGATCGATCAACGGCGCGAAGATCGAGGATGGAGCCATTGGGGCCCACCATTTGGGAGAAGGCATTGTCGGAGCGAAGCATCTTGCGCCGGGAGCCATCGGCCCGGAGCAGCTCACCGGCCGGGTGATCGGAAGCGAACAGCTGCAGCTCGGCAGCATCGTCAGCAGCCATCTGGCCGAAGGCGCAGTCGGCGAGAGAGAGCTTGGCGCAGAGTCAGTACAGGGTTCGCATCTTGCGCCGGACAGCGTCTCCGAAGGACACATCGCCAGTGGAGCCGTAACGGGCCGCCATCTGGCAGACCGGAGCATAACGTACACCAAGCTGGCTGAAGGCGCGATCGGTACGGCGCAGCTTGTGGAGCAGGCGGTCACTTCATCCAAGATTGCCGATCAGAGTATAATCGGGCACAAGCTTGCCGATGAGTCCGTGGGAACCCGGCATATCGCCAAATCGGCCGTGCGCAGTTCGCAGCTTGCGCCTCAGGCCGTAGGCTCCGCCCATATTCAGCCTGAAGCGGTGGGAGAAGAACAGCTTCGGGCCGGTACGGTAGGGGCGCCGCATCTCAAGGACGATTCGGTGCATTCCCGGCATCTGGCGGCCGGAGCCGTTACAGGCGGAGAGCTCGCCGGGGAAGCGGTGGGCACGGGACACCTGCGCGCCCAGAGCGTTACCGCCGCCAAGCTTGCGGACGGCAGCGTGGTTGCAAGCAAGCTGGCGCCTGGCGCGATTGGAGACTACGCTATTGCGCCAGGAGCGGTTAGCGGTGAGCATATTGCGTTGTGCGCGGTGGAAGAGAAGCATTTTGCCGATTCCAGCGTCAGCGCCCGCGTGCTCCAGGACGCTGCCGTGGATGGCGAGCATTTGGCTGCTGGAGCGGTAGACAGCCGGCATTTGCGGAAGAACAGCGTAGCACCGGTTGCCATTCAGCCGGGATCGGTGTCGGGGGAGAAGCTGGCGGAAGGCGCGGTAAAAGATATCCACATTGCCGCTGAAGCGGTCCAGCCCCATCATCTGGCGGATCATGCAGTCACTTCACTCAAGCTGTCGCCTGAAAGCGTGACGAGCGACAAGCTCAGCGACCTTGCGGTAACCTCCGCCAAGCTCGCGGACGGCAGCGTCACTTTCGCCAAGCTAGCCGAAGCCGCCGTTGAAGCCGAGCATCTGGCGAAAGACGCGGTAGGGAAGGAAGCGATCGCCCCTGGCTCGATTTACTCGGAGCATTTGTCCCCCAGCATTATCGGCGGCGAACATATCCGCTCCTTGTCTGTCGGAGTTAGCCATCTTCTGCCGGGCTCGATATCGTTCGTCCAGCTTCAGGACGGCAGCGTCACGGCCAGCAAGATTGATGCAGGAGCTGTGCACTCCGACCATTTGGCTGCGGAATCCGTCGCCGGAGAGCATCTGGCGGACAGCTCTGTGGAAGGCCGCCATATTGCGGCGGGCGAAATTACACTTGAGCATCTGGCTGCGGAAGTGCGCTCGCAGGAGCTGCTGCCCGACGGATCGATTGGCGGCAGTAAGCTGGCGCCAAAGAGCATCGGCAGCGACAGACTGGCGACAGGGGCAGTAGGCGGAGCGGAGCTTCAGGACGAAGCGGTGGACGGCTCGAAGATCGCCTCCCTCTCCATCCAGTCCCGCCACCTGGAGGAAGAGAGCGTGCAAAGCCATCATCTTGCCGCGGAAGCCATCCAGCCTCATCATCTGGCGGAACATGCGGTCACCTCGCTCAAGCTGTCGCCCGAAAGCGTGACGAGCGACAAGCTCAGCGACCTCGCGGTAACTTCCGCCAAGCTCGCGGACGGCAGCGTCACTTCCGCCAAGCTGGCCGCATCCGCCATACAGCCGAAGCATCTGGCGGCAGGCTCGGTAGGGAAAGATGCAATCGCGGCAGGCACGCTTCGCTCGGAGCATTTGTCCCCCGACGTGATCAGCGGCGAGCATATCCGTTCTCAGTCTGTCGGAGTAAGCCATCTCCAGCCGGATTCGGTCTCCTGGGTCCAGCTTCAGGACGGCAGCGTCACCGCTGGCAAGCTTGGGGCAGGAGCCGTCCACTCGGAGCATTTGGCCCCGGGGTCCATCACAGACGAACAGCTGGCCGAAGGCGCAGTACAAGGCCGCCATATTGAAGAGGGCGAAATCACGCTCCGGCATTTGGCTGAGGAGGTACGATCCCCGGAGCTGCTGCCCGACGGCTCGATTAACGGAAGCAAGATTGCGCCTGGCAGCATCGGCAGCGGCCTGCTGGCGGCAGGCGCGGTAGGCGGAGCAGAGCTTCAGGACGAAGCGGTGGACGGCTCGAAGATTGCTCCGTTCTCGGTCCAGTCCCGTCATCTGGAGGAAGAGAGCGTACAAAGCTATCACCTGGCCCCATCTTCTGTCGGCAGCCAGCATCTGGAGCCATCGGCCGTTCAGCCGGGGCATCTGGCGGCAGGCGCGGTCGAAAGCCGCCATATTACGGCGGGCGGGGTGACGCTGGAACATTTGTCGGCCGAGGTTCGCTCCTCGGAGTTATTACCTGACAACTCCATCACCGGAAGCAAGCTTGCGACGAGAAGCATCAGCGGTGACAGGCTGGAGGGAGGAGCGGTAGGCAGAGCGGAGCTTCATGACGAAGCGGTGGACGGCTCGAAGATCGCCTCTCATTCCATCCAGTCCCGTCATCTGGAGGAGGAGAGCGTACAGAGCACCCATCTGGCAGCCGAAGCGGTTCAGCCCCATCATCTGGCTGATCATTCGGTCACCTCGCTCAAGCTGGCACCGGGGGGCGTGACAAGCGACAAGCTCGGAGACCTCGCGGTAACTTCCGCCAAGCTTCGGGACGGCAGCGTCACTTCCGCCAAGCTGGCCGATGCTGCTGTTCAATCGAAGCATCTGGCGGCGGGCGCGGTAGGATCGGCAGCGATCGCGGCGGGAGCGCTCCAGCCGGAGCATCTGTCCCACGATATGATCGGCAGCGAGCATATCCGCTCCCAGTCCGTCGGCTCCGGACATCTTCTGCCGGACTCCGTCGCTTCCGTCCAGCTTCAGGACGGCAGCGTTACCGCCGACAAGCTCGGGGAAGGAGCCGTCGGTTCCGGGCATTTAGCCGAGGAATCCGTTACCGGAGAGCATCTGAGGGACGGCTCGGTGGATAGCCGCCATATTGCGGAGGGCGCAATTACACTGGAGCATCTGGCAGTGGAGGTCCGCTCTTCGGACCTGCTGCCCGACGGCTCGATTACCGGCAGCAAGCTGGCGCCGAAGAGCATCGGCAGTGGCTTGCTGGCGGAAGGCGCCGTAGGGGGAGCCGAGCTTCATGACGAAGCGGTGGACGGCTCGAAGATTGCCCCATTCTCCATCCACTCCCGTCATCTGGAGGAAGAGAGCGTACAGAGCTACCATCTGGCTCCCTCTTCGGTCGGAAGCGAGCATTTGGAGGCATCGTCGATCCAATCGGAACATTTGGCGGACGGCTCTGTGGAAAGCCGCCATATTGCGGCGGGCGGAATTACGCTTGAGCATCTGGCAGCGGAGGTTCGCTCTTCGGACCTACTGCTTGAGGGTTCGATCACCGGAAGCAAACTGGCGCCGAATAGCATTGGCAGTGGCCTGCTGGCAGAAGGCGCCATAGGGGGAGCTGAGCTTCAGGATGAAGCGGTGGACGGCTCGAAGATCGCCCCGTTCTCCATCCACTCCCGCCATCTGGAAGAGGCGAGTGTGCAGAGCCATCATCTTGCCGCTGATACAGTTCAGCCCCATCATCTTGCGGATCATGCGGTTACCTCGCTTAAGCTGTCGCCTGAGAGCGTGACGAGCGATAAGCTTGGCGATTTAGCGGTAACGACCTCCAAGCTCGCGGACGGCAGCGTCGATTCCGCCAAGCTGTCCGTATCGGCTGTTGAGTCCGAGCATTTAGCGCCGGGCTCAGTAGGGAAGGAGGCCATCGCGCCGGGCGCGCTTCAGCCGGAGCATTTGTCCCCGGGCATTGTTGGCGGTGAGCACATCCGCTCCCAGTCCGTCGGCTCCGGTCATCTTCAGCCGGACTCGGTCTCGTCCGCCCAGCTTCAGGACGGCAGCGTCACCGCCGGCAAGCTTGGGGCAGGGACTGTTCGTTCAACGCATTTGGCTGCCGAAGCTGTCAAGGGAGAGCATCTGGCGGAAGGCTCGGTAGAAGGCCGCCATATAGCCGCGGGCGGGATTACGCTTCAGCATCTGTCGGCCGAGGTGCGTTCCTCGGAGCTGCTGCCCGATGGCTCAATTAACGCAAGCAAGCTTGCCCCGAAGAGCATCGGCAGTGACCAACTGGCCGAAGATGCGGTGGGGGGTGAGCAGCTTCAGGAAGAAGCGGTGGACGGCTCGAAGATTGCCCCGTTCTCCATTCAGTCTCACCATCTTGAGGAAGGTATCGTGCAGAGCTACCATCTGGTCGCCGAGGCAGTCCAGATCCATCACCTCGCGGATCAATCGGTTACCTCGCAGAAGCTGTCATCTGAGAGCGTAACAAGCGACAAACTCGGCGGCAGCGCAGTCACGGCCGAGAAGCTCGCGGACGGCAGTGTCCATTCCGCCAAGCTGGCCGATGCAGCCGTTCAATCGAAGCATCTGGCGGAAGGCTCGGTAGAAGGCCGCCATATAGCCGCAGGCGGGGTTACGCTTCAGCATCTGTCGGCTGAGGTGCGCTCCTCGGAGCTGCTGCTGGATGGCTCGATTGCCGCAAGCAAGCTGGCCCCGAAGAGCATCGGCAGTGACCAGTTGGCCGAAGATGCGGTAGGGGGCGAGCAGCTTCAGGAAGAAGCGGTGGATGGCTCGAAGATTGCCCCGTTCTCCATCCAGTCTCACCATCTCGAGGAAGGCAGCGTGCAGAGCTACCATCTGGCCGCCGAAGCGGTTCAGCTCCACCACCTCGCGGATCAATCGGTTACCTCGCAGAAGCTGTCATCTGAGAGCGTAACAAGCGACAAACTCGGCGGCAGCGCAGTCACGGCCGAGAAGCTCGCGGACGGCAGCGTCCATTCCGCCAAGCTAGCGTCATCGGCCGTTCAATCGGAGCATCTGGCGGACGGCTCGGTAGAAGGCCGCCATATAGCCGCAGGCGGGGTTACGCTTCAGCATCTGTCGGCCGAGGTACGCTCCTCGGAGCTGCTGCTGGATGGCTCAATTGATGCAAGCAAGCTGGCCCCGAAGAGCATCGGCAGTGACCAGCTGGCCGAAGGTGCGGTAGGGGGCGAGCAGCTTCAGGAAGAAGCGGTGGACGGCTCGAAGATTGCCCCGTTCTCCATCCAGTCTCACCATCTCGAGGAAGGCAGCGTGCAGAGCTACCATCTGGCCGCCGAAGCGGTCCAGCTCCGTCACCTCGCGGATCAATCGGTTACCTCGCAGAAGCTGTCACCTGAGAGTGTAACAAGCGACAAACTCGGCAGCAGCGCAGTCACGGCCGAGAAGCTCGCGGACGGCAGTGTCCATTCCGCCAAGCTGGCCGATGCAGCCGTGCAATCGGAGCATTTGGCAGACGGCGCGGTAGAAGGCCGCCATATAGCCGCAGGCGGGATTACGCTTCAGCATCTGTCGGCAGAAGTACGCTCTTCGGAGCTGCTGCTGGATGGCTCAATTAACGCAAGCAAGCTGGCCCCGAAGAGCATCGGCAGTGACCAACTGGCCGCAGGTGCGGTGGGGGGCGAGCAGCTTCAGGAAGAAGCAGTGGACGGCTCGAAGATCGCTCCGTTATCCATTCAGTCTCACCATCTCGAGGAAGGCAGCGTGCAGAACTGCCATCTCGCCGCCGAAGCGGTTCAGATCCATCACCTCGCGGATCAATCGGTCACCTCGAAGAAGCTGTCACCTGGAAGTGTAACAAGCGACAAACTCGGCGGCAGCGCAGTAACGGCCGAGAAGCTTGCGGACGGCAGCGTCCATTCCGCCAAGCTGGCCGATGCCGCCGTTCAATCGAAGCATCTGGCGGACGGCTCGGTAGAAGGCCACCATATCACCGCAGGCGGGATTACGCTTCAGCATCTTTCGGCTGAGGTGCGCTCTTCGGAGCTGCTGCTTGATGGCTCGATTGCCGCAAGCAAGCTGGCCCCGAAGAGCATCGGCAGTGACCAGTTGGCCGAAGGTGCGGTAGGGGGCGAGCAGCTTCAAGACGAAGCGGTGGACGGCTCGAAGATTGCCCCGTTCTCCATTCAGACCCGTCATCTGGCGGAAGAGAGCGTACAGAGCTATAACCTTGTGCCCTGCTCCGTCTATGGCGAACACCTGGCCGCATTGGCCGTTCAATCTGAACATTTGTCGGATGACTCGGTGAAAGGCCGCCATATTGCGGCGGGCGAGATTACGCTTCAGCATCTGTCTGAGGAGGTTCGTTCTCCGGAGCTGCTGCCGGGTGGCTCGATTGACGGAAGCAAGCTTGCACCAAAGAGCATCGGCAGTGACCAACTGGCCGAAGGTGCGGTAGGCGGATCGCAGCTTCTGGACGAAGCGGTGGACGGCTCGAAGATCGCTCCGTTCTCCATTCAGTCCAGCCATCTGGCAGAAGAGAGCGTACAGAGCCAGCATCTTGCTCCATCCTCCGTCGGGGGAGAACAACTGATGCGGGAAGCGGTGAGCCCCGAGCATCTGACCTTCAATCCGGTGCGGAGCGCGGGTAACCGGTCGACGCTTCAGCAGTTTGGAATGTCCGCGTTCTTGTTCGCTGCAGGCTCGGATACCGTGGATGTCACCGTGACCTTCGATGAGCCATTCGGCCACACAGGCTATGTAATTGTCGCCATGACCAACCAGCCCTTCTTCTATGTTTCATTAAAAAGCAGGGGAAGCGCAGATGCCGTACTTCAGGTTGTTCGTCTGCGCGAAACTCAGCAATTCTACGGTGTCATTTCCTGGATTGCGATCGGTGCCCCTGCGGCGAAGCCCGCTCCTGAGGACCGGTTATACGATTAAGGTTATGGTATCGCCTATAACATCCGGATTATCGAAATCCCGGTTTCCCCATTGAAAAATAACGAAAAGCGCAGCCAAGAGACTGCGCTTTTTCTTTATAGATTTCACGTATATCCCCTTTCTCAGAGTCCGCTGCCGTTCATTCCGAATTGGCCGGAATATTGACAAACGTAGACGTTGGCCGTTCCAGGCGGCAGCTGGTTACATACACTGTGATGAACCCCGCCCCGGGGGAATGCTTGCTAGGAGGATGATTGTGCATGAAGCGAATAATAAAGCGCTCCCGCCCCTCCCGGCGCAGTACTGTACGCCGTGCGGCCCGGACTCATAAAGCCGCATACTCCGGGAATCATCCCGAGCCGATCGTGTCCGTTATCATTCCGGCAATGAATGAAGCGGGCACGATTGCAGCGGCCATCAAGGAAGCAAGAAAAGTCGATTTGCGATGTGAAGTCATCGTTGTGGTTAACGGTTCCTCTGATGGCACCGCAGAAATTGCCGCGTCCTGCGGAGCGCGCGTGATAACCTATGCGGAGCCGCTGGGACACGATGTCGGCCGCAGCGTAGGGGCGGAGTCGGCGAAAGGTGACATTCTTTTGTTTACGGACGGCGATCTGGTCATTCCGGCTTCACAGCTTCGTCCTTTCAAGGCGGCTGTAAGCAGGGGAGCAGACATCGCTTTGAACGATTATTCCGGACCGGTTCACCGTTCCCGTCCCCATCCGGTTGTGCTCTCCAAGCATACGCTCAATATTCTGCTGGGCCGTCCGGAACTGAAGGGCTGCTCGATGACGGCAGTTCCGCACGCGCTAAGCCGCAAGGCTTTGGAAACGCTCGGCAGCGGGATATTGTCCTCTCCGCCGATGGCGCAGGCGATGGCTGTTCTGAAAGGCCTTAAAATAGAAGCAGCGTATAAGGTACCCGTCGGGAGAATGAACGTTATCCGCCCCAAGACGAACGGGACCGATCCCTTGCAGCAGATTATTGTCGCGGATCATCTCCGGGCGATTTCTCTGGTGCTGGAAAGCAGGGGCGAGAGAGCCGGATTCAGCGACGGGACTCGGCGGAGGGAAATGGTGAGGTGATAGACTCATGAGAATTGGAATTCATCCGAAGCCTGCCAGCAGGTCCAAGGCTTCCGCTTCAGGGCGAAAAAGCGTCTTGCAGGGACCTGCAAAGCTGCAAAAGACTCGTATCCGAAAAGTCCTTAGCAGCGTTAGAACTCCAGGACCGGTTCGACCCTCCGGAAGAACCGCCGGACGAAGCTCCGGGAAAACGGCATGGATTCGGCCGGCGCTGAACAGGAAGCTGTCGGTCATTATTAGCGCATGCAATGAGGAAACGACGCTGGGAGCGGTGCTGAAAGAAGCGGAACGGCTGAAGCCGGAGGAGATCATCGTCGTACTGAACGGCTGCGTCGATAACAGCTTCCGGCGGGCGCGGAAGTCCGGCATGGCCACCATCGTCCACTGTCCGGAGGCAGCGGGTCATGATATAGGGCGGGCGATTGGCGCAAAGCTCAGCCGGGGCGACATCCTGCTGTTCCTTGATGGCGATATGGCCATCCCCGCTCCGGAGCTGTATCCTTTCGCTGCGGCCGTAGACCAGGGAGCGGATGTGGCGCTTAATAACCTGAATCCGCTGCTTCCGGTATTCGGAGAATGCGATGACGTGACCCGCTGCAAAATGTTTCTGAACACAGCGCTTGGCCGGGAGGATCTGGGTTCCGGTTCCATGACTGCCGTACCGCATGCGCTTTCCCGCAGGGCATTGGAGCTTATCGGCCCCCAGACGCTAGCGGTCCCCCCCAAGGCCCAGGCGGCCGCCATTATGCAGAAGCTTTGCATCAAGACTGCGGGCACGGTTAATGTCATCAAGCGGAACCGGATTCGAAAAGGGAATACGGGGGCGGGTAACGGCGTGGAACAATTGATTATCGGCGATCATGCCGAGGCGCTTGCGGAAGGGTTCGCCCGCGGCGAGACGGGGCTGCTCTGGCGAGAGAGCGGGACGGACAGCCGCCGCTTGCTTGCGGCATGGAGGAACGGAATATGACGCGAACCAGTATTATTATTCCGACCTTTAACGGACTGAGGCTGCTCCGGAACTGCGTGGAGGCCATTCGCGGGCATACGGCGGAGCCTTACGAACTGATCGTTGTGGATAATGCCTCCAGCGACGGCACGGCGGAATACTGCCGCAGAGAAAAGATCGCCTTCATCTCCTTACCCGCCAACGCCGGGTTTCCGGCCGCCTGCAATCACGGCCTTCAGCTGGCATCAGGGGACGAACTGCTGCTTCTCAATAATGATGTCATTGTTTCTAAGGGGTGGTTGACTAATCTGAAGGCAGCCTTGTACAGCGCTCCATATATAGGCATTGTCGGTCCCGTGACCAATTATGCCAGCGGCAGGCAGCAGATAAGCACCGGTTATTCGGACATTGCCGGGTTCCATGCGGCGGCGGAGACGGCGAATATTTCCGATCCCTCCAAATGGAGCGAGACGACCCGGCTGGTCGGCTTATGCTTTTTATTCAAAAGGGAAGTGTTCACAAAGGTAGGTCTATTCGATGAAAGATTTTCGCCGGGGCATTTCGAGGACGACGATTATTGCATGCGCGCACGTCTTCAGGGCTACCGGCTGCTGATCGCCGGGGACTGCCTGGTGCATCATGAGGGGAGCGCCAGCTTCAAGGAGGTTTACCGTTCCGGCTGGAAAGAGCTGATTGAGCGCAATCGCGGACTATATATGGACAAATGGGGGGTCGACCCCGGGCAGTTTATTTGAAATCCCGGAAATGATAAGCTGCGCACTACATGTGAAGGAGGAATGGGCTTTGAAAGGAGTCATACTGGCAGGCGGTATGGGAACGAGGCTGTATCCGCTGACCCGGATGATGAACAAGCATTTGCTGCCGGTAGGCAAATATCCGATGATCTGTTACGGTCTCGACCGGCTGCGAAAGGCTGGCATCACCGACATTCTCCTTGTAATCAGCAGGCAATCTGCCGGAATGTATACCGAATTCCTGGGAAGCGGCGCCGAGTTCGGCGTGTCCCTGACCTATAAAATCCAGGAAGCCGCCGGCGGAATCGCCGAGGCGCTGGAGCTTGCCAAAGATTTTATTTTGCCTGGAGAGCGGTTTGTCGTGCTGCTTGGAGACAATTTATTCACGGAGGATCTTACACCTTATGTGAGCAGTTATCTCAGGCAGCCGGAGGGAACCGCCAAGGTGCTGCTTAAACCGGTGGAGGATGCGCGGCGATACGGCGTTCCCGTCTTCGACAGCGCAGACTCAGCCTGGATTGCCCGCATCGAAGAAAAACCGAAACAACCGAAGACGAGCTACTGCGTAACGGGAATCTATATGTACGACAAGGCCGTGTTCGATATCATCCGGCAGATTTCTCCTTCCCGGAGGGGGGAGCTTGAGATTACCGACGTGAACAACCTGTATGCGGCTGACCGCAAGCTGAGCTATGATGTGCTCAAAGGATGGTGGAGCGATGCAGGCACGTTCGAATCCCTGCGCGAAGCGGGGGAGAAGCTGAAAGACGCGCTGCCGTAACGGCGGCGTTTTTTTAAGATTAAAGAAAGCTTGAAAGGGCACCAATCGGTGCTTTTTTTAAAATATCAGAAAGTATAAGCTTCGCGCTTATCCTTAACCTGATATTTTTACGAGAAACGGATGCCTTCCTCTTCCAGAGGACGGCGAAGCCGTTTCTTCTTATAATATAAAAATGTCCAAGCTGTCCGCTCTAACTCTACATTCCAGAGATGCCGTGACGTTCCGCGGAGTTTTACATACTTTGTGATTGAAATCACTATCCCTCCATGTGGCCCATGCTACTCTGATTTTGAGAAGGGTTCTCAATAATATTGGGACTTGTCACCAAGCAGCCTGTAAGGGGAGCAGCCATATGAATAAAACGCTGAGTCTAAATGAGTCGATATTCGATCTGGTCAGCCGTGATCCCGAAGTGATGGACATTATGCTCGAACTGGGCTTTCGGGATATCGCCAAGCCGGGGATGCTGCAGACAGCCGGTCGAATCATGACATTGGCTAAAGGAATCAAGCTTAAAAAAATAGATATAGACACCGTCAAGCAGACGTTTCTGCGTCACGGATTCATCATTCAGGAATAGAGGAGCGGATCAATATGAGCGAATTAATCAATAACCGGGAAGTCCATGCGTCGGAGCAGACCCATCGGCAGAACATACTGAAAGAAATCATCAAGGAGCTGCATGCCGGAAAAAGCGTCGAGGAAGTAAAAGCCCGCTTTGAAGAAGCGGTCGGAGACGTGACGGTGGCGGAAATCTCCGCAATGGAGCATTCGCTGATGACGGAGGAGGGAATACCGGCCTCGGAAGTCCAGCGTCTATGCTCCGTGCATACGGCCATCTTCAAGGGCTCGATTGAAGAGATTCACCGGCCGTCGAAGCCGGAGGAGCAGCCCGGTCATCCGGTGCATACGTTCAAGCTGGAGAACCGCGAGATTGAGAAGCTGGTCAATTTCCGGCTGGAGCTGCACAAGGATAAATTCCGCAAAAGCGATAATGAAGCGATCATCTTCAAGCTGCTGGAGGATCTGGGCCTTCTGCTGGACATCGACAAACACTTCAGCCGCAAGGAGAATTTGCTGTTCCCTTACCTGGAGAAGTACGGAATTTACGGTCCGACCCAGGTGATGTGGGGCGTGGACGACGGCATCCGCGGGATGATCAAGGAGGCCAAGGCTCAGCTGTCCGGCTATACCGGTAACCGGGATGAAGTGGTGTCGGCGCTTGAGCTGATCATCAAAGAAGTGAATGAGATGGTCTTTAAGGAAGAGAATATTTTGCTGCCGATGGCGCTGGACAAACTGACCGAGGACGAGTGGGTACGAATTGCCCGCGAAAGCAGCTCAATCGGCTTCTGCCTGGCCGCGCCGGAGAAAGAATGGGTGCCGGAGCGCAATCCCGAGCCCGGGAACGCCGAGGTGCCGGAAACGGCAGACACCGGAGCCCCGCAAGGTTTTATCCGCTTTGATACCGGCATTCTGTCGGTCCAGCAGCTTGAACTGATTATGAATCATCTACCGGTGGATCTGACATTCATCGATGAGAATGATGTGGTCCGTTATTTCTCCCACGGCAAAGAACGCATCTTCGCCCGCACCAAGGCCGTGATCGGCCGCACCGTGCAGAACTGCCACCCGCCGCAAAGCGTGCATGTCGTCGAGAAGCTGCTGGAGGATTTCAAATCCGGCCGCAAGGACGCTGAGGATTTCTGGATTCAAATCAAGGACAAATTTATTTATATCCGATACTTTGCCATCCGCGACAAAGCAGGGCGTTATTTGGGAACACTGGAGTTTACGCAAAACATCGCTCCGATTCGCGCCCTGGAAGGGCAGAAACGAATTTTGTCCGAGTAGAAAAGAGTTTGAACCGCCTGCGAAAGCGCCGGCGGTTTTTTTGTCTCCAAAAGTTCAGCATACTCACCCGCCTGGCAACCATTCCTTCAGTAATCCGCTTTACAGGCAAATCGGATGTAAAAATTTAGATATTCTAATCATGGCGTATAAGCTATAATTAAGGCAATTTTTTAACGGAGGTGCTTCAACATGTCAAGAAGCCGACAGCTCGAACAAACAACTATTATTCTGCTCAATAGAAAACCAAATGTAAACAAATCTCAACAGGAACGGCAGCGCGGGCTGGGCGGCTTGGCGGGAGCGGAGGATTAGTCCTCCGCCTAATAGTCATGGCATGAAGGTCCGCCTGCCTGAAAGGCGGAACATATTTTGAACCGTTACTCGGCATCACAAGTGTATTTATTGATGAAGTTTATGACGGCTTTGGCCGGCAGTACTATTTTTACGACATACAGCGTCTACTATGTGGCGAAACTGGGATTTAATCCGCTGCAGCTTATGCTGATTGGAACGGTGCTGGAGCTGACCGTACTGGTGTTTGAGGGAATCACGGGGGTAGTTGCCGATACGTACAGCCGGAGGGTGTCGGTCATCCTCGGCATGTTTATTCTGGGCGGCGGCTTCACGCTGGAGGGCAGCGCGGTCTGGCTCGCGGGAGGCACGTCTCCGTTTTCCGCCTATGCCCTGGTGCTGGGCGCACAGCTGCTGTTCGGTCTTGGCGGGACGTTCATCAGCGGAGCGGATACGGCATGGATTGTCGACGAGGTGGGCGAAGAAGAAGCCGGAAGCCTGTTCATGCGTTCCAAGCGTCTCTCGCTGGCCGCTTCCCTGCTGGGCATCGGTATCAGCGTGGGGTTGTCGATGCTTATGCCGAATCTGCCGTATTTGGCCGGCGGAGCCATCTATTTCGCGGCGGGGTTGTATTTGCTGCGCTGCATGAGGGAGACGAAGTTTCAGCCCCGCAGCCGCGAACCGCAAGCTTCGCCTTTTCGGGCGATGCGGAATACGTGGCTGGAAGGGGCAGCCGTGGTCCGCCGAAGCCCGCTGCTGATTACGATGGTCTTCGTAACGCTGCTCGGGGGCGCCTCCTCCGAAGGCTATGATCGTCTGTGGCAGGTGCATTTGATTAACGGCATCGGCTTTCCCGATCTCCCGCTGTCAATGGCGGTTTGGTTCGGCCTTATCAACGCGGCGTCAACCCTGCTGGGACTGATTGCCGTGCATTTCGCTGAAAGAAGAATCGATATGGGCGACGAGCGGAAGCTGAATGTGGTTATGCTTCTGCTAATGGCTGTCCGCATTGCCTTCATCGCCGTGTTGGCGTTGACGCCGTCATTTGGCATCGCGGTGTCTGCGGTGTTTATCATCGGCATGGCTGCTTCGGTAGCCGAGCCGGTGTACGCCTCTTGGCTGAACCGGAATCTGGAGAGCGGGAGCCGGGCGACCGTCCTGTCGATGGTGAGCCAGTCCGACGCGCTCGGCCAGACGACCGGAGGGCCGGTGGTTGGCTGGATCGGCAGCCGGTTCTCGATCCGGGCGTCTTTGCTGGCGTCAAGCATACTGCTGCTGCCCCTTTTGGCCGTATTTGGCCGGGGGACGCGCAGACCGGTGGAAAGCAAGCTCATTATGCAATACAAAGTGGACGAATAGGGGGATAACGATGAAGCTGACGGAAATGCCGGGCACGGATTTGACGTTTAAGCCTTTGGCTCTGGGGACGGCCGAGTTCGGCAGCGCCGTATCCGAAGAAGAATCCTTCCGGATCATCGACCGATTTGTGGCCGGCGGCGGCACCTGGATTGACACGGCCAGAGTGTATGCCGACTGGCTGCCGGGAGGCCACGGAAAAAGCGAACTTACGGTAGGGAAATGGCTAAAGAAAAGCGGGATAAGGAATCAGGTTCTCATTTCTACGAAGGGCGGGCACCCGAGATTGGAGACCATGAAGGTGTCCAGACTGTCCGAGGCCGAAATCCGGTCGGATGCGGAGGAAAGCCTGCTCTGTCTTGGTGTGGATACCATTGATATGTACTGGTTGCACCGTGATGACGAGAGCATACCGATTATGGAGCTTCTCGGCCCGCTTAATCATCTGGTCAAGGAAGGCAAAATCCGTTACTTCGGCTGCTCCAACTGGCGGCCTCACCGGATTCGGGAAGCAGCGGAGGCCGCAGCGGCCTATGGTGTGCAAGCTTTCTCGGCCAGTCAAATCCAGTGGAGCCTGGCAGATATCAATGATGGTTCCATTGAGGATACAACAACCGTCGAGCTGGAAAAGGAAGCCTACAAGCTTCATCAACAGACGGGACTCGGACTGTTCGCCTTTACTCCGCAGGCCAAGGGATTCTTTCAGAAGCTGCATGCCGGTGGCCCAGATACGCTCAAGGACACGGTAAGAAGAATATTCTATAACGAAACCAATCTTGCACGTATGAGACGTGTGGAGGAGCTGGCCGGTCAATTAAAGGTTTCCGTCTCGTCGATTGTGCTCGGCTATCTGATCAACCAGCCCTTTACGGTAATCCCAGTTGTCGGCGCCAGCTCCCTCGCTCAGATTGAGGATGCTCTTCCGAGCCTTGAGGTTAAATTAACTCCGTCACAGGTCAATTATCTGGAGCGGGGCTAAGGTTTTCAATAATAAGCGTGTGCCTCCAGTTCGGGAGATGCACGCTTTTTCTATCATGTTCTGCGAGTCCCGGGACCAAGGTTTATGTTATCCGCCGATTCCTTCCCCGTAACCCTCCGGGCCCCCGCCGCATATGTTGTAGCAGGGCGCTTAAGCAAAGGAGACATGATATGCAAAATCAGATTACCAATATTCTTCAGCACATGGCCCATTCGCATGAACAGATGGCGCGCATTCTGGACGCCGAGCGTCATGTGGCTGTCCGTGTAGCGCAAATCATCCATGATCTGCCGGATGCGGAGCCCGACTTTGGAGGAACCTCCGGTATCATCGAGAGCGCAGGCCAGGTGAACAAGAATATCATCTCCTACCTGAACGCATTCGCGGATCTTCAGGAGGCGATAGCCGAGCAGGTGGGCAGGGTCATTAAGGAACTGAACGGCCAGGAAGAAGAGTAGCGGGAGGCGGATATGAGCAGAGAAGAAGCCTATCTGAAAATGCTAGAATCCACCGCGGCCATCCAGTGGAACATCTCGATGATTCTGGAAGCCAAGGCGGTGGAGGCGGAAAAGGTAAAAGAGTGGACACATCACCACATTCATCCCCGAGCGTTCGAAACGCACGAAGATCAGCTCAAGGAATCACTAACCATTCATGAAACGATTGTGGAGCTGCTCGAGGGGATGACCAAGCTGGAGAACGGATTAGTCAGCAATTTGAAAGCCGTTCTGGACACCGGGGAAGAGGAGGAAAGCGGAGGCGGTTTGGGCGGTCTGGGCGATCTGGGCGGTCTGACAGCTGGCGGACTCAGTTTCGGAGAAGACGAGAAATGAGCGGGCTGCAGCTCTCGGAACGCGCCGTCAAGCTGGAAATGATCCGCTCCATCGCCCGCAGCCAGACAGCGCTGGCCGCGATTCTGGAGAGCATTGCCGAAGTGACCGGCCATTCGGAGCATGCAGCCCGAAAGCTGAGTGAGAATGTCAGATTGCTCAGCGAATACCAGAGCGCCATGTGCCGGATGATGTCCGGAATTTCACTGAACCGGCACAAGGAAGGGATTCCCTCCAAGCCTTGGCTGGCTTCGGCTTGCTCTTTGGGGATTCACCGGGCTCATGATGCACGGAAGGAGTGACAGGAGATGAAGAAAGCAAGCAGTAAGCCGTCCAGAACGGGAAGAACGGCCCGCAGACGCAAGGTCCTGCTGTCGCGGAGAACAAAGATCCGCAGAATCGGCAAGGGAGCTTCGTTAAAGGGACGGAAGAAACGGGCAGTCCGCCCTCTTCGTTCCCGGCTTCGGAAAAAAGGAGTCAGACTGGTCAAAAAGAAACGGCTCCGCCGGAAGGACGCTCAGCCGGCAGCGGCGCTGCAGCTCGTTCCCGCAGAAGCCCAGGCCCCGACTGAACAGGTAGTCGTGCCGCTGCCCGCTGAACCGAGTGTCCCGCCGGAAACGCCCCCGCCTGATGCCTATCAGCAGGGCTATAATGAAGCTTATGATGTCGGATTCGACACCGGGTTCGCCAAGGGTTTTGAGGACGGGCACAAGCTGGAGTTCAGCTAAGAGCCCTGCGGCGGCGAAGGATTCCTTTGCCGCCGCGCGGTCACTCCTGAGCGAAACTATTTAGATTTCTATTTTTTCCGTCATCTGTGGTAGACTGTCCTAGGCAGAAGCCTTGAGAAATTAACACACAGACGAAAAAGGTGGGGATGTCAGGAGTATGGAGAGCGACATCAGACAGGGGAGAATGGATGAACTGGAACAGATTATGGTTCTGATTGCCGAGTGCGTGCGCGTGATGCGAGAGGGCGGCAGCGACCAGTGGGACGAGACATACCCGAACGTGGAGGTCATTACAGGGGATCTTGAGCGGCGGACGCTGTATGTTTGCGAAGACAACGGAGCGGTTGCCGGCATTATGGTACTGGATGAAATTCAGGCGGAGCCGTACCGGACGGTTGATTGGGTGCAAAAGGAAGGTCCCAATCTGGTGATGCATCGTCTGGCGGTTCATCCACAGGTTCAAGGCAAAGGGATTGCGCGCAGATTGATCTCGTTCGCCGAGAATTTTGCCGCGGATCAAGGGTACAAAAGCATTCGAATGGATACATACGCCAAAAACGACAAGGCGCTTGAGCTGTACCGCCGTCTTGGATACGATATCAGAGGACAATTCCGCCTGCCGGACAAAATATCTCATTTTCCGGTGCTGGAAAAGATTCTGGTTCGGCCCGATTAAGTCTTTTTTTTGCCTGCAGCATTAAAAGACAGCACTTATAATTTTCGATGAAAGCACTTACATAGAAAATGGGCGAAAAACCCATCTATTTTTTGAAAGCGTAAGCATTTCGCGGTTAATCTCTATTTTTGCAGGAATACCGCGGAAAAAGAAGCTATAATCCGTAATATGAAGTTTTAAAATTTAAAATAAGTAGGCTATAATATAGACATCACCAGAAGAACTGGAAGAAAAAAAGAGCCGGATGGATAACGCTCTGAAGCGAATGTTCTTATCAATCAGCGGCCAAACCTTTTCCTTACAGAATCGGAAGGTGATGATCCCAAAATCCTTATATTATATAAGGAAGGGAGAGAGCTCCGATGGGCTAGGCAAACGGTGCATACCCCATTTAAGCGAAGCTGGGAGACGGTAATTAATACCGATTTCAGTACACTTAAAAGGTATGTTATCGGAAATTCAAGCGAACCATTGAAGAAGGAAGAAGCTGTTTCAGAACAAGACTAGCGGTCTTGTGAGAAAGGAGCGGGATTCCATTGGAAAAGGTTAGCGAAGCGTACAATTAACGATAATCGCATATAAGGAAAACGGAAGTGACAACGTTTTTCGCGAGAATCGTGTACGCGGGAACCGAACACCCATATGCTGGACATGGATCTTTCGGTGAAGTACTTCGGGAAGAAAACCGGGGTATGAAAAAGTAAGGAAAATTTGAAAACAATCTGACGATTGTCCAAAGCGGCTAAATACCGATTGGAAATCGGGCAACATGGAATCATCGAAAATGTTTACCATGTCGACGGTATGGATTGTTGCAGGAGGAAATGAATTAAATTGCATAGCCAAGAGGAGACTTAAAACCCCGTTGCCTTCATAAAAGGTTAACGGGGTTTTAGGTTTTTTATTTGGCTGGGCCGAGAATTAGTCGCGTGCCGATTCCTTCAGCTGCAGCCAGACGGCCGCCATATCCAGCTCTCCCTTGCCGCTTTGTGTTGCATCCGCGTACGTTTTTCCTGCGGCTTCGGCAAGTGGAAGACTAAGGCCCGCGCGGCGCGCTTCATCCGTGAGCAGTCCCAAATCTTTGGCGACGAGGCTGATCATGAAGGCCGAAGGATATTCGTCCTTTACATACATCTCTTTCTTGCCCTCGAACAGCTTCGTGGATACAGCCGATTCGCTGATCATCCGGAGCACCAGCTCACGGTCAAGCCCGGACTTCTCCGCGAACAGCAGCGTCTCGCCTACGCCCTGCGCGGTTACGCCGAGCAGCAAATTGATCGCCAGCTTGGCGTAGCTGCCCGCTCCGACGTCCCCGAAATGAATGACCGCCTTTCCCAGTTTGTCCAGATAAGGACGGCATGCTTCCACCGCATCACGGTCCCCGCCGGCAAGGATGACCAACTGGGCTTGCACCGCAGGACCGACTGAGCCGGATACAGGCGCATCTACATAAATTCCTCCGGCTTCACCGGTAAGCCGGGCAAATTCCTTGGCTTCCTCCGGGCCGATCGTGCTCATGTTCACTATGTAAGCATTAGGCTTGAGGTGCGCCAGAATCCCTTCTTCCCCGGCAAGCACATCCTTCACCGCATCTCCCTTGGTCAGCATCAGGAAGATGAAATCCGCTCCCTCGGCGGCCTCGGCCGACGTCCGGCGGATGACCGCCCCATCCTTGCCGAGCGGCTGCGCTCTTTCCGCAGTCCGGTTATAGACATGCAGGCCGATGCCCGCTTTGATCAAATTGCGGGCCATTGGCAGTCCCATATGCCCTGTTCCAATCCATGCAATTTTTGTCACTGGTATACACTCCTTTTCAAGGACATCATTGTTATTTTAAACCTAATACGCCGGGGTGAATAGTCAATTTTATTGCATCTGTGTGTCGGTTATGTTTGATATGTAAACTTTGTTCACTTCTATTGACAAATATTCTGTCCTTGAATTAAGATGAAGATAAATTAATACAAATTTGATCTTTTTCGTATATCCTTAATAATCGGATTAAGGGTCTCTACCGGAAACCGTAAATTTCTGGCTACGAAAATATGCCCCGGCATGTTTTTGTAGCCTTTTTTGCTTTTTTCAATTTCATTTAGGGGGAGAAATTATGGGCGGCATTCTGATAAAAAATGCAGAAATAATTACGATGAATAAGCAGGAGGAAATTCTGCGCGGCGACATCCGGATCAAGGACGACCTGATTGCGGAAATCGGCAGCGGCCTTGTGCCGCTTCCGGAAGAAACGGTGATCGACGCCATGGGGCGGACCGTCATTCCTGGCTTTGTGCAGACGCATATCCACTTGTGCCAGACGCTCTTTCGGGGCAAGGCGGACGACCTGGAGCTGATGGATTGGCTGCGTAAGCGCATCTGGCCGCTCGAAGCGGCGCATGACGGGGAGTCGCTCTACTACTCCGCGATGCTTGGCATCGGGGAGCTGATCTCCAGCGGAACGACGACGATTGTCGATATGGAGACAGTGCATCACACGGATTCCGCGTTCCAGGCGATTGCGGCGAGCGGCATCCGCGCCCTCTCCGGCAAGGTCATGATGGATCAGAGGGGCGGGGATATCCCCGAGGCGCTGCAGGAGGACACGGCGGCTTCGCTTCAGGAGAGTGTGGATCTGCTGGAAAAATGGAACGGCTATGACGGCGGACGCATCCGTTACGCTTTTTCCCCAAGGTTCGTCGTCTCCTGTACCGAGCCGCTGCTGAAGGAAGTGCGCGATTTGTCCGCCCGTTACGGGGTCAAGGTGCATACTCACGCCTCCGAGAACCAGGGCGAGATTGAGATCGTGCAGGCGATGACCGGCATGCGCAATATCGTCTACCTGGATCATATCGGCCTTGCGAACGAGCGGCTGATTCTGGCCCACTGCATCTGGCTGGATGAGGAGGAGCGGCGTATTTTGCGGGAACGGGGCGTGCATGTCAGTCATTGTCCGGGCTCCAACCTGAAGCTCTCGTCCGGCATCGCCGACACGACGGGGCTGATCCACGAGCATGTCTCGGTAAGCCTTGGCGCGGACGGCGCCCCGTGCAACAACAACCTTGATATGTTCAATGAAATGCGGCTGGCGGCGCTGATCCAGAAGCCGATTCACGGACCGACGGCGATGGACGCCAAATCCGTATTCCGGATGGCGACGATCGGAGGAGCGAAGGCGGTGGGGATGGAGAATGAAATCGGCAGCATCGAGGTCGGCAAGAAGGCGGACCTGGCAATCCTGAACCTGTACAATTTCCACACGTTCCCGTCCTTTGACGTAGACCCGATCTCCCGGATCGTGTATTCAGCTACTCGCGCGGATGTGGAGAGCACGATTGTTAACGGCAAAATCCTGATGGATCGCGGCATACTGAAGACGGTGGATAAAGATACGGTGCTGCGCGAATCGGACCGGTCGATTAAACGGCTGTTGGCCCGCACGACGCTGGGGTAATGGGGTTATTTTGAGTTAACTGAACCATAGTTCCGGAATTAATAAATTACGCCATATAAAAAGCCATGTATCAATACCAAGACCAGTAATGAGGGCTGTTAGCAGACCCAATAATTCTGGTCTTTGTCTTTTAGTCAAAAGGTGATGCTCCAAGGCCTGATTGTATGGTGAAAGAAGCGCCAAGGGTTAATATCAAGATTCCCAATCCATAATAAATATATTTCGTAATACTCAGCCCTCTCAGTCTATTTCCAGATCAATCAAAACAGTCTAGTCAAAATTAATAGTCATATGATAATATAAGTTAAATGATTTTTGTTGTAAATGCAACAAAATAAATAGCGAAAATGATAACAATTAACCATAGGAGGGATCTGCTAATATGACAATCACTATGAAGAAGTGCACGATAGAAGATTTACGCATGCTTCAAGAAATAAGTTATGAAACATTTAATGATACTTTTGGATATTTGAATACGCCCGAAAATATGAAATCCTATTTGGAGAGAGCATTTAATTTAGAGAAATTAGAACAAGAATTATCTAATGCCAGTTCATCTTTCTTTTTTATTTATAGTAATGAAGAGCTGGCTGGTTATTTAAAAGTTAATGTCAATGAAGCCCAATCAGACAATATTGCTGGCGAAGCGCTTGAGATTGAGAGGATTTATATAAGCAGAAAATTTCAAGGGCAAGGTCTGGGGAAGCGTCTTATCCAAAAAGGCATAGAAATTGCGATAGAGCAGAATAAACAGCA
This sequence comes from Paenibacillus sabinae T27, assembly GCF_000612505.1. Taxonomy (NCBI): domain Bacteria; kingdom Bacillati; phylum Bacillota; class Bacilli; order Caryophanales; family Paenibacillaceae; genus Paenibacillus; species Paenibacillus sabinae. The sequence continues at coordinate 4,141,119 of NZ_CP004078.1, read as the reverse complement.
GGTTTGGTTAGGCGTATGGGAAAAAAATGAGGGTGCCATCCAATTTTATAAAGGAATGGGTTTTGCCCAGAACGGAGCCCACTCCTTTTACATGGGAGATGAGAAGCAAACGGATTTTATTATGGTTAAAACACTTTGATGATTGTTAGTCAGATCGCGTGCTGCGCGGTCTTTTTATGTTGAAGTTTTACATCTTCGGAATCATCTTCATAAGCTTCATCTCTGTCCCGTCGGCTGCCGGAGTATAGATAATGCACCGCAAATCGGCGCTGCCGTGAACGTGCATTGAAGTGAGCTCGAACAGCATTTTGCCGGCTTTGGAATGCCGGAACTCGATCAACACGTCGGGAGCATTGTTCACCGTGCTGCGCTGCCAGAGACGGTTGAAATCCGGATAGTTCTTGTCCATATCGCGGAGGAATTCGGTATACCATTCGTCATCAACGTATTGCCCGTAATAGGTTCTGAAAATGGCGAGAAAGCCTCCGACAAAATCCTCCCAGTTCACGGCCAGCCTTTGCAGCTCTTTGCGGGCAAACAGCAGACGGATCAAATTGCGCTGCGCTGCGGGAACCTGCTCGAAGTCGAGAAAAACATGTCTTGCGGCATCATTCCAGCCGACAATCTGGCACCGGCGGTCCGTTACAATCGTCGGCGAATATTTCAGCTCCCTTATAATTTTAAGCAGGGAAGGGCGGATTTCAGATTGAGTCTCGGAAGGAAATTCAGGTCCGGTATGTGTATCCAGCGCGAGCGAATACAGGTAGCTTCGCTCATCGGCGGTAAGCCGGAGAGCCTTGGAGACATTGTCAAGGACAGAGGCGGATACCTGGATATCACGGCCCTGTTCCAGCCAGGTGTACCAGGTGGTGCTGACGCCCGCAAGCTGTGCGACCTCTTCCCGTCTAAGCCCGGGCGTCCTTCTGCGTGTACCGGCGGGCAGGCCTGCCGACAAGGGTGAAATTTTGGCGCGCTGTGATTTTAGGAAGACGGACAACGCTTCCCTCCGGGCCTCGGCATTCATGAATCATCCCTCCAATTATGGTTATCCTGGAACTCATTATACTAGTTTAAACAGCAACTTGTAATAGGATAAAATTCGTGACATGATAACGGTGGATTTAGATTGTGGAAGATTTATGAAGGGGGATTCCGTATGGAAAGAGTTGTCATTACCGGGATGGGCGTCATTTCGCCTCTTGGAAATACTGTAGAGGAATTCTGGGAAAAACTGAGGGACGGACAATCCGGCATATCCGAAATCGATGCCTTTGATACGTCCGCCTACAAGACCAAATTTGGCGGGGTTGTGCGGAATTTTGACGCGGAAGCTTTATTCGGACGCAAAGAAGCGCGGCGTATGGACCGGTTCACCCAATTTGCGATTGCCGCCGCCGATCAGGCCATGGCCGATTCGGGGCTTAGGCCGGAGGGGATGGACCTGGAACGGTTGGGCGTATACGTAGGCTCGGGAATCGGCGGGATCGGGTCGCTGCTGGATCAACATCGAGTGCTGCTGGAGCGGGGGCCGGACCGGGTGAGCCCGACCTTAGTCCCGATGATGATTTCCAATATGGCGGCAGCCTCGATCAGTATCCGGTATGGCGCCTTAGGGCCGGCGTTATCGCCTGTTACGGCTTGCTCCATCGGCAATACGGCCATCGGCGAAGCCTTTCGGGCGATCCGGTTCGGCGAGGCCGACGTAATTCTGGCCGGGGGAGCGGAAGCGGCGATCAACGAAATCTCGCTCGCCAGCTTTGGCAACGCGCATGCTATATCCGTCCGCAATGACGATATCCGGCGGGCCAGCCGCCCGTTTGACGCGGAGCGAGACGGATTCGTCATCGGAGAGGGCGCGGGCATACTCGTGATCGAATCGCTCGCCCATGCGCAGCGCCGGAACGCGCGGATTTACGCGGAGGTGATCGGCTACGGCGCCAGCTCCGACGCCTATCATATGGTGGCGACTCATCCGGAAGGAAGAGGCGCTTATCAAGCGATGAAGCTGGCGCTGCAAGCGGCCGGTCTGTCGCCTGGCGACATCGACGTAATCAGCGCGCATGCGACCAGCACGGAAGTGGGGGACCTCTCCGAAACGAAGGCGATCAAAGCCCTGTTTGGGGATGACGCATACCGCATTCCGGTTACGGCCAACAAATCGATGACGGGGCATATGCTCGGCGCTGCCGGGGGAGCGGAAGCGATCGCCTTGGTCAAGAGCCTTATGAACAACGTCATTCCGCCGACGATCAATCTGGAGAACCCCGATCCGGACTGTGATTTAGACTATGTGCCCAATGAGGCCAGAGTAAGGAATCTTGAGATCGGCATGTCCAATTCCTTCGGCTTCGGAGGGCATAACGCAGTGATTGTAATTCGGAAATATCCGGAATGAGAGTTTACCCTTCGGGTAATCGTACGGCGAGGATCTTTTGCTTACTCCAACTCTTTACTTTTCCCCTGCTGGTTCATGAGAAGGGCCTTCAGTTCCTGAAGCTCCGTTTCAATCCGGTGCAGATGGCTCTGCATGTCGTCGATCTCCTGCTCCGCCTTGTAGTTGATCGCAAAGTCAATAATCGCCTCATGTTTGTCCCGCGCGGCCTGCCGGTTCTGGCTCATCATGATCACCGGAGCCTGGAACGCGGACAGAAAGGACAAGCATAGATTCAGCAGAATAAACGGCGGCGAATCAAAATGCCGGGTGAAGCTGAGCAAGTTCCAAATAATCCACAGCGCCAAAAAGCAAGTGAAATAAATGATGAACGTCCAGCTTCCGCCGAAAGAGGCGATACGGTCGGCCAATTTTCCGCCGGGACCCGTCTGCTTGCTGTATTCCTCATCCAGATGGGCGACGATGCGTTTTTCATAAAGCTCCACATATTGGTCAATGCGCCCTTTATGTTTGTCGTTCAGTTCAATGCCGAATCCATTAATGGTCACGTCCTCGGGCGGGACCATTTTTGCTTTCTCTTGCGCCATTGATTGTCCTCCTTAGGTGAAAAAAGAATGCCATTATCTTACCCCACCCTTTTCCAATTGTATAGGATATGAATAGGGCTGCGCTTTTATTTTTCTGGTAACGGGAACCGTTCCGCTCTCGTCATCGTCTAATCCAGTGAGGTGAACGCATTGAACTTTGATGAACTGAAAGATGCAGACCATATGGACGAAGATACGCTTAGGGCTGTGATGGAGCGGTTCGGCGACGACGTCTGGAATTATATTTATTATCTGACGTCAAGCATCGAGCTGGCGGACGGGCTGGCGCAGGAAGTGTTTGTGAAATGCTATTACCGCATCGGGACGTACCGGGGAGGGTCTTCTTTTCAAACCTGGCTGTTCTCCATTGCGCGCAATGCGGTGTTCTCCTACCGAAAGTCCCGATTTTTCAAAGCAAGTCTGTGGGGAGATTTCACTGCGCTGCCGGATCGGACGGAAAAGATCGGGGTGAACGCAGGCGGAGGCATGGTAGTTGCGGCTTCGGCAGAAATGCAGTATTTCAGCAGCATGCATGTCAATGAAATCTGGGATGTCATTATGAAGCTGCCCGCTGGCTTCCGTGAAGCGCTTGTGCTCGATTTGAAGTACGGGATGTCGGCAAAAGAAATCGCAGAACTTACGGGCTGGTCGCCCGGAACCGTCAAATCAAGGCTGTACCGCGCTCGCCGCAAAGTTCAATCCAAGCTGAAGGAGATGGAATAATGGACAACAAGCCGAATTGGTATGAGCGGGCGGAAACAGGGCCCTTTGAAAAGCGCGGATTTACGGCGGCCCATGCAGAGAATGTGATTCGCACCATCCGTGAGGGTCAGCACCGATCGGCCCGGAAACGCCAGGGTACCCGTTATACGAAAACAGCCGTTGCCGTTTGCATTGCGCTGACCATCGCCGGACTGGGGTGGGCGGCAGCGGATGGTCCTCTATCCGGTTACCGGGGAAAGGATAATGTTAGTTCAACTACTGCGGGAGTTGTTAATGAAGCGAAAATGAGGAGTACGGCCGATAAGGCGATGCTGGATATGGTGGGAATCTCTTTTCCGTTGGAATACGCAGACCACCAGTTGAAAAAGAAACAGATACTCTATTCGTATCGCAGCGGATACAATACCGCCAAAATATGGATCAGTACGGAAACGGGGGCAATGGTACGGGCGCAGGTGAACAGCTCACTAAAACCCGGGGAGGTCGATGAGAAATTAAGTGATGGAGCCAGAGCAGTGATGGCGAGTTTGGGGTATAAAGGTAACTTTGCTTATTCCGCTTCCCGTCATATCGATTATGATGCCGCCCGAGACAAGTCGGTGGCTATTCAAACCACATTATCAGCAGAAGATGCGACAGTCGGCCTTATTAACGGAGAGATTGCGGTATTTAGTTGCGAAATAGACGTCGGAACCCTAGACCCTGGTATGGTGGAAGCGGGAATCAAGACGTTAAAGATCTTGAACAAAAACAGGGGAAATTCTTCTCCGATCGGAGCCTACCTCGTGGTTAAAGAAAAAGGGGGGGTGCTGACGCTGCGTTTCAGCGGGGGGGCATCCGTTACGTTGGACAACATGGTCCGGGTTGTCTATGGGGTGAGCGATCCTGCTCTGTTCGACGGGAAGTCGGACTCCGCTTCGGTGCAGGCCCAGCGGGACAAACAACTGCTCGCTGTCAGTGAGCAGAAGCTGCGGTCAGAGCTGGAAACGCTGACTTCAGCATACGACCTGCATCTTGGGCTCGAGGATTATCAATTCAAGAAAAATCCGAAAGCTCCCGGTATCGCCACATTCACCAAGCCGGGAGTTCCGGATATCAAGATCTCCTACAACGTCTCGGGAAAGATATGGAATTTTTTAATTGATGTTCTAAAATAATTTTTCACGGCTGTTCATAGGTGTTTGCGGCAGTCTGCGCACATCACATTAAGGCAGACCTTTATGCTATGCCGCCCGCTCACCGCCGCTTTGCCAAAGCCGCAATGTCCCGGCTGTGCAGGATGGAACGGTCCGCGCCGTGGACGGCGGACCGGATCATCGCCTGCCCCAGTTCCTTCAGCGTAATGACATGGCCTGGGAAGAGAACCCGCAGCGCCGGGTACAGCCAGCTCAAAGCGTAATAGTATCGGTGGGTATTCCGCAACCCTTTGGTCGGGTGAATATAGCCCGGGCGGTACATGTACGCCGACTTGAAGGGCAGGCGCAGCAGCCGGTTCTCGGTCCTGCCCTTCACCCGGGCCCACATGCTTCGGCCTTGTTCGGTGCTGTCCGTGCCCTCCCCCGAAACGTAGCAAAACACCATTTGCGGATTTAGTCCTGCAAGCAGCTCGGCCGCATGCAGCGTCAAGTCGTAGGTCAGCCGCGTGTATTCCGCCTCACTCTTTCCTACAGAAGACACGCCCAGGCAAAAGAAACAGGCGTCATAGCCCGCAAGCCGGTCCCGGATGGGCGTAAGGTCGAACCAATCGGCATGGATGATTTCCTTCAGCTTGGGATGGGACACGCCGCAAGGTCTGCGGTTGACCGCCAGCACCTCCTCCACATCAGGATGCAGCAGGCATTCATGCAGGACGCCTTCACCGACCATGCCCGTAGCGCCGGTAAGGATCACTTTGATTGGGGTAACGGCAGGCGCTTTTCTATTTTCCATAAGTATTCCGCTCCTTTGACGGTTCTGTTATTCGTTTAGCTTCAGTACCCTCGCGATATTCTCGCAGGTTCGTTCCACATTGCGAGGCCCTTCCGCCAGAAGCTTCTCAAGGCCTGATGCGCCTGGAACAATGCCGAATACCGCATCAATGCCCTCTGCATACAGCGTGTCAATTCCCTCTCCGATATACCCGGCGACGGCAATCACTTTTTTGCCGTGTTCCTTGGCGGCCCGGGCTACCCCATAAGGGGTTTTGCCGAATTTGGTCTGAAAATCGATGCCGCCTTCCCCGGTAAACACAAAGTCCGCATCCGCCAGCTTCTCCTTCAAGCCGGTATATTCAACGACAATTCCGATGCCCTTACGGAGTACCGCCTGTGTAAAGATCAGGAGACCCGCACCTAAACCGCCGGCCGCGCCGGCTCCCGGTATATCCCGCACATCTTTCTCAAGCTGCCGTTTCACGACCTCTGCATAATGGGCGAGGTTGGCGTCCAGCCTGCGCACCATCTCGGGTGTGGCCCCTTTTTGCGGGCCAAACACAGAAGAGGCGCCATGTTCCCCGCACAGCGGGTTTGTAACGTCGCATGCCACAATCAGCTCTGCATGGCGAAGCCGTTCATCGAGCGAGGAAATGTCAATACGGGCCAGCCGGTCCAGATGTCCTCCTCCCCGGGGCAGAGGTTTTCCATCCTCGTCCAGAAATTTGGCTCCGAGCGCTTCGGCCATGCCTGTGCCGCCGTCATTCGTCGCGCTTCCCCCGATGCCGATGATCATTTTCCGGATTCCCTGGTCCAGACATTCGCGAATCAACTCGCCCGTTCCATAGGTTGTCGTATTCAAAGGGTTCTTCGTTTCCGGAGTCACCAGATGAATTCCGCTTGCGGAAGCCATCTCGATTGCCGCGGTCTTTCCGTCGCCCAGAATGCCGTACTTGGCTGTCACCGGCTGCCCGAGCGGTCCCGTTACTTCCTTGTAATGGATTTGTCCGCCCGAGGCATCGACCAGCGACTGCACCGTCCCTTCGCCGCCATCCGCCATCGGAACGTGAATATAATTAGCCGACGGGTAGACCTTTCGCAGCCCTTTTTCCATAGCAACGCAGACTTCTTTTGCCGTCATGCTCTCTTTAAAGGAATCCGGCGCCAGCACAAATGTCTTCTCTCTCATCTTCTCACCCCATGGTTAATTGATAAAACGGAAATACATAAATATAGCAGCGCTGCACGATCGCCTTTGAGGTTCGCTCTATTTTGACTATAATGGGTATTACATGAATTTTACAAATAAGAGGGGTAAGCATGAACGAAAAAAATAAAGGAGCCGCCGTCGGATTCTATACCGTGTCCGCGCTGCTCGTGTTGAAGCTGCTTCTGCTGCGGCTGCTGTTCTTCGACCGGATCGCCTGGGAGTGGGTGCTGGCGGATGCCGCGCCGGTACTGCTGATGATGGGAATTCTGGCTGTTGCCGTGCCTTCCAGGGCGAAGAACGCCGTATTCTGGATATTCAATGGCTTGCTGTCGCTGCTGCTGTTCGCCGCAAGCGTCTATTTCAATCATTTCGGCTCGGTCCCGACTTATCTGGCTCTATATGAGCTGAATCAGGTGTTCCAGATCAGGGACAGCGTGGAGTCGACGATTCAGCCTGCCGATTATTTGTTCTTTGCGGACTTTGCTGGATATGCGATATACCGCTTGTTCCGCCGTTGGAAGCCGGCTCCGAGGGACATGCGCTCGGCATCCTCGCCTCCGAAGCATCGGGGCGCCTTTCTGGCCGTGCTGTTCGTCTCCATCATCGGGGGCGCTTCGCTGTCCGCCTATTCGATTCATGCCGCTTCGGGGATTACGAACGAGCTGGTGCAGGCGGAAAACGCGGGCTTCCTGAACTACGAGGTCGTAGCCGCAATTCGGGAGCGCCGGAACAATGAATTGCACGGCATTGGCAACATCAGGGATACAATCGCGAAGGCGGAGGCGCTGGAGTCCTCCTATCACTATGGAGGAACGCCTTCCGGCACGCCGTCCGCGAAATTTTTCGGTTCCATGAAAGGCAAGAATGTCATCGTCGTGCAGATGGAAGCTTTTCAGAACTTCCCGCTGCATCAGTCGCTGAACGGGCAGGAGCTGACGCCGAATCTGAACAAGCTGGCAGACGAAGGGTTTTATTTTCCTCGCATCTTTCAGCAGATTGGTCCGGGCAACACCTCGGATGCCGAATTTATGAGCAATACGTCGATCTATCCGATCGGCTCGCTGGCCATGTCCACGGGTTTCGGGGACCGGACGCTGCCAAGCCTGCCGCGCGTACTGGAGAAGAAAGGGTATGAATCCTATACGTTTCACGTGAACAAAGTGGGCTTCTGGAACCGCAAGGAGCTGTACGCGGCGCTCGGATTCAGCGGTTATTATGACAAGCCTTACTATAAAAACGACCATTTTAACGCCTTTGGCGCTTCGGATGAGCAGTTGTACCTTACGGGCGTGCAGAAGCTGGCTGAGCTGAAGAGGAAGGGGACGCCTTTTTACGCCCAGTTCGTGACGGCCTCCAGCCATCACCCTTTTCAAATTCCCGATTCGTTCAAAAAAATTAGTGTACCGGACAATCTCCAAGGCACCATGCTCAGCGATTATCTGACTGCGATTAACTATACAGACTATGCTATCGGTACCTTGATTGACGAGCTGAAGCAAAGCGGGCTGTGGGACAGCACGGTGCTGGTCTTTTACGGGGACCATTTCGGCCTTCAGCCGCAGGACGTTCCGCCGGAGCAGGTGGAGGGCGCGCTGGGTATCAAATACGACAACCGGATCAGCAGGTTCAATATTCCGCTTATTATTCACATGCCCGGCTCGGAGCGGGGGAAGACCATTGAACGGACGGGCGGACAGTTGGACATCATGCCGACCCTGGCCAATCTGCTGGGGATATCGCTGAAAAACGAAGGGGTCACGCCGTTTGGACACGATCTGCTGAACATACAGCATAATGTGGCGGGAATGAGATACTATCTGCCTTCGGGGTCTTTTTTCAACGACGATATTCTGTTCGTTCCGGGCAAAAGCTTTCAGGACGGCGAGGCCGTCTCGCTGAAGACGCTGCAAAGGATCGCCGATTTTGCCAAGTATGAGCGGGATTACAAGTATATTTTGCAATGGATGAGCCTGTCGGACGAATATGTGAAGCTGCTGCCGAGACGTTAGCGGTCACGGTACGTCGGCAGAACGATGAAGAAGCTGGGAGAGAAAAAAGACAATGAGAAGATGGTTTAAACCGCATGTACTCGGGGCGGCGGCGGGCCTTGGCCTGCTGCTCGGCCTGCTGTTCCTCGGGCCGTTCATCGGAGTGGCCGACAACGGCGACTTTCTGCGCATGATGAACACGATCGGCCTGAATTATTACAACGCAACGGAGGCTTTTCAGGACCGCTTTTTCAGCTACAGCCATTCCCGGTTTGCGTATGATCATCTGTTCCGGGGGTTCTATCCATCTTCGCAGATTTTTATCGTGCTGGTGCCAAGACTGCTGGGCGGTGTGCTGCACGGAAGCTGGTTTGACATCCGGATGCTGGCTGCGGTGTACGGGTTTTTGCTGCTCGCGGCGACCTGGCTTCTGGTTAAATATAACGCCCGCGGCTCCTATGTAACGGGACTGCTGCTGGCGGGAGCGCTGCTGTTCGTCTTTTACGATATCGGCTATCTCGCGTACTTCAATTCGCTGTTCGGCGAGCCGGTCTCGCTCGTATTTATGCTGCTGGCCTTTGCCCTCGGGCTGAGGCTTCTTTCCAGGGAGACGCCTTCGGTCAAGGATTTGTGGCTCTTTTTTGCCGCTATCTTCTTCCTCACCTGCTCCAAAATCCAGAACGCGCCCATCGGCGTCGCCTTCGCCCTGATCTTCCTGCGGCTGGCGTCGCTTCAAGGGACTGCGGGCTTCCGCAAAGCGGCGATCCGTTTCTCGGCTGCCATCTTTCTTATTTCCGTCATTATGTACGCCGCCGCGCCCAAGGATTTGAAGCATATCAATCTGTATCAGACGGTATTTTACGGTATTCTGAACGGTTCGCCGGATGTTAAAGGGGACCTTAAGGAGCTGGGGCTGCCTGAAAGATTGGAGGTGCTGGCGGGCACGAACTATTTCGAGAGCGGCACAGCGATCAAACAGGATGACCCGTCGCTCGTTCCCGATTTTTACAGCCGGATCTCCCACAAGGATGTGCTGCTGTTCTATCTGAAGCATCCCGCGCGTCTGCTGAACAACATGAGTTACGCCGCAGAGAATAGTATGGCGATTCGCCCCTCGTACCTCGGGAATTTCGAGAAAGCGGACAATAAGCCGCCGGGCGCTCTCGCCTATACCTACAGTGCATGGAGCCAGTTTAAAAATAATGTGCTGCCGCATAATCTTGTCTTTCTGGCCATCTTCTACGCCGTTTACTATGCCGGGGCGCTGTATGAATATCTGCGCAGCGCGGACCGGCGTCGCCGCGTGGCTTGCGAGCTGATGATACTGCCCGGGCTCATCGGGATATTCGCCTTCCTGGTTCCGATCCTCGGCGACGGACGCGCGGACATCGGCAAGCATCTGTTTCTGTTTAATGTCTGCTTCGATATGATGGCCGTCACGATGGTTGTCTGGGCGGCAAGCAAGCTGACTGGATGGATTACTGGCCGTGTAAATTAGTATTGATGCGTTCAGCTCTTAAAGCCGTGACGGCTAAATCCCATCACGGCTTTTTCAACGACATTTCATATGCACCATGCAAAAGCATCGAATCAATAATAGTATTTGGATACTCGCTCATACAGCTCTACCAGCTTTGGAAATACGCCCATCTCTTTGACCGCGGTGATATCTTCGTTGACCGCTTTCTCTTCTTCATACCAGGATGCCGGACGGGCAAGGGGCAGCGCGACTGAGTTATTGGACCGGAGGCTTGAGATCATAAGGTCCAGCGTCTGGTTCAGGTAATGATGCAAGGACTTGAACCGGTTCTTGTATATCGCCCGGATATTGTTGTAATCCGACAAATAATCGTTGAGGCCAGGCAGGGTCGCAAAGTCAGGCACCATGGTGAGAACGAATAATTTGATCTCCATCTCCTGAGGATACTTTTCACAAATTTTAATGAAATTCCAGCGGGCATCGATATGGTTATTTGAAGAAACCGGATGCTCTTGGTGGTAGTTAACCAGAGAGTCATCATGGATAAATATCGCTCCCTTTCGGGCGGCACGGTAACCGAGCTCCCAGTCCTCCCAGCCGAATCCCTCGAAATTTTCCTCGAATCCGCCAAGCTCATCATAGAAACGTTTGGTCATTGAGACATTATTCGTGATCAGATTCACCCAAGCGTAGTGAAACAGTTTAAATCTGCTGCCATAGGTTTGCAGGATGTTCTCGAAGAATCCGTTCTGGTTGCTCCACCGTTTAAGATGCTCGGGATCAAACATCATTTCGAAGGGGAGCAGTTGTACCGGCGTCTCGTCTCCCTGCATCAGCCTCTCAACGATTGGCTCAGCGATCGGGTGACCGGAATACAATGAGCTTATTGCCGCCTTCTGTCCGTCAGAGTAGCCGGGACCGGTCATCGTATACAGGAGTCTTGAACGCATGGCCCCGGATACAACCTTGTTTTCTCCGCTTTGATGGTAGCCCACATGGTTCATGATAAAATCCGGTCCGCATATCATCTCGGCATCCACAAAGAGCAGGGTATGCCCTACGGCAATGCTTGTGCCGATGTTCCGGATCCTGGATCTTCCTCTGCTCTTCAGCTGCTGCACATAAATGAATGTGTAATCCGGATACACCGAATAGTAAACGACAGGCGTAGGATCGGTAGAGCCGTCATCCAGAAAGATAACCTCCAGCTGCTGAAGCGGGAATTGCTGCCGCTCCAGACTCAGCAGGGAAAAATAGTTCAAAGGGCAGCGGTTATAGGAGGGCATAACCACGCTCGCTGCATAAGTTCTTTTGATCCCCCCGATAACCGCAATACTTCTGCTTGGATCACGGTAGAAATAGAGGCCGTCCTCTTCTCCCTCCAGCTTAGAATACATGTAAGCCCGAATCTCTTCCACGCTCCGGACCGCCGACCATAGGCGAAATTCGCGGACCTGACCTTTGAAAGTGCCATACATATGTCCTCCGAGGCAGAGAGAGGGGAAAATCCGTTCAACATTGGTAGACAGACGTTCTCCCTTTACCCCGATTCCGTTAATATACAGCCGCAGCCTCTTGTTGTCACAGACGATGGCGACATGCTGCCATTCCGAGAAATCATGCGCGAAGACGAGCCTTGCGGGAAGATGATTGACGCAATGCTCGAACACTGAAATTCCGTTCGTACCCACCGAGATTCCGCAGCCCGCAGCGCCTACCGGGTGGAAATCCGGCCCCACCAAAAATTTTCTTCCGCTTAGCCCGTCCGTCCCTGTATTCCGTTCTTCGTCCAGAATTTGTTCCTCTTCCGCCTTTACCCAAAATTCATAAGTAAAGTTATTGCTGATCTCACAGGTTCGCTGAAACTTAATCCAGCTGTTGCCGTCAAACTGCAAGGTGCTTCCTTCATACATGAATAATCCCTCCTATTATCCCCCGTACTCGGAAATGGCTAATTGATACAGTGCAAGATAGCCTTCAACCATTTGGGATACCGAAAATTGTTCTTCGACATGGTATCTTAATTGATCGGGGCGATAAGGGGCTTGATAATAATATAGTTTTTCTGCCATTTCTTTGACGGAGTCACACATCATTTCGGGGAACGGCCCCAGTATTTCGGGAACGGCACCCTTCGCCAGAGCAAGTACAGGAGTTCCGCAGGCCATCGCTTCAACCAGTACAAGCCCGAACGGTTCCGCCCACTGGATGGGAAAAAGAAGACATTTGGCGTTCTTTAACAAATCCTGGCGGATTCTCCCGCCGACCGGGCCGACAAACTGGAGCAGGGAATTTCGTTTCAACCGTGGAGAAATCTCACTGTAAAACAGCTCTTCATCGTGGAGCGGTCCCGCGATAATCAGCCGCTGTCCGGTCATTTCCGCAAGGTTCATCGCTTCGAGTATGCCTTTTTCCCGGACCACTCTGCCCATAAAGAGAAGATAATCTTCTTTTTCATAGCTGAACTCAAATTCTTCAGGAACAATGCCGTTGTGAACATCAAATCCGTATCCGCCACCTATCGTTTCTCTGGCGCTTTTGCTTACATATATTGGAAAATGAACCGAGTTGAAGACCGGCAGATGAATGGTATGCACCAACGGAGCATTCACCCCAACACGGCTGATCGCAGAATCAAAGGTATGGTCATGGATGATGTCAATGTTTGGCGGAAGATTTTCCATGACATAAGATCCGATGGAATCATCTCCCCAAAATGGATAGGGAATGACTGTTCCCGGTATATGACTTTCAGATGGAGCAAAGAGAATAACCTCATGCCCCTTGTCGGCTAACCCTTTGGAAAGCTCATAGATGACGCGTTCGGTTCCGCCATCCCTATGGGGAGGGACTGTTTCATGATTTGGCGCGACTTGCAGAATTCTCATGGAGAACCCTCCTGTACTTTAGCGTTGTGTATGGACTAAGACATCATATGATTTCCATTTCGCCGCTGCATACGGAGTCTGCCTATAACCTTAAGCATCCTTCTGCCCAACCTGGGTCAAAATATGCGGATTGCCCGGTGCAATTGTCCATGACTATAGTCCTTCCGCAGGAATCTATTGTAAGAGGAGGAGAAGTGGCTGGTAAACTCTAGAATCTGACGAGAATCCTGAAGGGGGATGTTCCGGGTGAAAGCAGTAATTCTGGCAGGCGGCTACGGTACGCGTATCAGCGAAGAATCGCATCTGAAGCCGAAGCCGATGATCGAAATTGGAGAGAAGCCGATTTTGTGGCACATCATGAAATTGTATTCCCACTATGGATTTAACGACTTTGTCATATGTCTGGGCTATAAAGGCAATGTAATCAAAGATTATTTCTCCAATTATTATCTCTATAACTCCGACGTCACGTTCGATTACACGAATCACAATGAAATGTTAATCCATCAGCGGAAGGCGGAGCCCTGGAAGGTCACTCTGGTGGATACGGGACTTGAAACGCTGACAGGAGGGCGATTGAAAAGGATTGCCGAGTTCATAGGCGAGGAGACGTTTATGATGACTTACGGCGACGGACTTTCCTCGATTGATCTGAGCGATCTGCTGGCATATCACCGCAGCCACGGCAAAATGGCTACAGTAACCGTAACCCAGCCTCCGGGACGGTTCGGATCGATGAAGCTTAGTGAGCAGCAGCAGGTCGAGGCCTTTCAGGAGAAGCCCAAAGGGGATAACTCTTGGATTAACGCCGGCTTTTTCGTGTTGGAACCGCAAGTGTTTCAATATATTGAAGGAGATCAGACGGTCTTTGAGCAGGAGCCGCTCGAAAGACTTTCCGGAGAAGGCCACTTGATGGGGTATAAATTCGAAGGCTTTTGGCATCCGATGGATACTTTGCGGGACAAGAATTATTTGGATCAATTATGGAAATCGGGGAATGCTCCGTGGAAAAAATAAACTTTTGGAAAGGCAAAAAGGTGTTCCTTACCGGACATACCGGGTTTAAAGGTTCGTGGCTGTCCATTTGGCTGCACCGGCTTGGAGCGGAGGTTACCGGCTATTCCGAGGCGCCTCCGACCAAGCCCAGCCTGTACGAGTGCTCTAATGCCGGCCGGCTTCTGACCTCAATCACGGGGGATATCCGGGATGCCGACCGCCTGCAGAAGGCGATGCAGGATGCCGATCCGGATATTGTATTTCATCTCGCCGCGCAGCCGCTTGTCAGGGAATCCTATCTGCGGCCGGTGGATACGTATGCGGTTAATGTGCTGGGAACCGTGCACGTACTCGAAGCGGTGCGCCAGAACAATTCCCAAGGAGGCCGGATTAAGGCGGTCGTTAACGTTACGACGGACAAATGCTACAGCAACAAGGAATGGTTCTGGGGATACCGGGAAAATGACAGGCTTGGCGGCTTTGATCCTTATTCCAACAGCAAAGCCTGCTCCGAGCTCGTCACCGCTTCGTACCGGGATTCCTTCTTTAACCCCCGCCGGTTTGAGAAGCACGGTGTGGCCATCGCATCGGCAAGAGCCGGCAATGTGATCGGTGGAGGAGACTGGGCCAGCGAACGGCTGATCCCCGACAGCTTCCGGGCCTTCGGCGATCAAGCTCCCCTGGTCATTCGAAGTCCGCGTTCGGTACGCCCCTGGCAGCATGTACTGGAGCCGCTTGGCGGTTACCTGCTGCTGGCTCAGCGGCTGTACGAAGAAGGAGTGCGGGTTGCGGAAGGCTGGAACTTCGGGCCGGAGGAGCAGGATGCGCAGAGCGTTGAATCGGTAGTCAGCCGTTTTTGCCGTTTATGGGGAGAGGGAGCTGCCTATGAAGTGGTGCCAGATGATAAGCTGCATGAAGCCGCTGCATTGAAGCTTGACTGCTCTAAGGCAAAGGCCCGGCTGGGCTGGAGTCCCAGATGGAATCTGGATACAGCCCTGGCTCAGACCGCCGCCTGGTATAAAGCTTACTTGAATGGGGAAGACATGCTTGAGTTTTGCCGCGCACAGATTGGAGAATTTGAGCAGGCTGGCGGCTGATTTAGGAGAGGTTTGGCTAAGGGGGGGGTGTCCCGTATGCCATAGAAATGGCGGATGGGATGCCTTTTTTTTGAAATATAAGACTATATTTTTACGAGAAACGTACCTAAAAGCGATACTCGTATCGCTACTTCGGAAGCTTAAGCTCTTGAAAAGACGACGTCAGGCGTTTTTCTTATAATATCAGAAAGTATAAACTTCAAAGACCAGACTTCCTGATATTGCAAGAAAAACAACCGCTAAAGAGGGATTCGGCAACATCTTCGAGAGGCTCCGATAGGAGTTTTTCTTATGTTGGGATTTGGTAGGCGGACGGGGCCGCACTAGGGAGCGGGATACTGGAGAATACCTGAAATTGTGCATCTTTTGATCATATGAGAATAGCCGTTCAATAACGTACCTGCCAAAATACACTTTTTTCCCCGCCCAGTCATAAATTCAGTCTGCACAGCCTTAAATTCATGTACAATCGCTGGTACTGCCTGAGAATCGACGTTTTTGACCGAAAAAGGCTGCACTTTAGCTGTTTTGTTCATAAAGCTGATCTAAAACCACAACCCACCTGTCCTCGAACCTTGATGCTGAAGCGATTGCCCTGGTTTCCAACCTGATTCTATAGAGGAATAAACTTAACAGGTGAAAAAAACAGAAGCCAGCCAAGTCTTTCAATAACCGAAAGGCTTGCTGGCTTCTTAATTTGCAAGGGACTGCCGCGCCCTCTAGCGCTCATTGAGCTGAGCGCTCCAGGCTGCGGAAGATGAGGCGGATCTCCTTGCGGAAATCCTCGGCCCCAAGGTATTCTTTGAATCCGTACCGGTCCTCCAATTTCCGAAGGGCTATTTCGAACTGGTTCTCCTGCCGCGGCTCCTCCCCTTGTACGAGCAGCTGAACCGAATCGGGATACATTTCATCATGAATCTGCTTTACACATTTTGCAGCTTCCAGAATAGTCAAATGAAACGGGGAGCCGATATTCAGCGTGTCATAGGAAGAAGGGAAGTTCGCCAGTACGGCGCTTGTCGCCTTGGCTACACTCTCTACATTGACAAAGTTTCTTCTTTGTCTCCCCGAAGAGCGGATGGTAATGGTCTTGTTAAAGAACGCTTCCCTGCAAAAGCAGGCCGGAACCAGACTCCAGCGGTTGATCGTCGGAGAGGAAAAGTGGCCGTACACATTCGTCGGCCGGATGCTGACTGCACGCAGCAGTCCCTTTCTTGCGTACATTTCCGTATACAGTTCAGCCACCGCATGATTGGCGGCATAATCGTTCTCAGGCAGAACGGCCGACTCTTCCGTAATCATCCCTTGCAGCTCCGATCCGAGCACCTGTATGGTCGAAAAGAAAATCATTTGAGGTATTCCGTTGTTCACCGCAAAATCGAGCACATTTTTGGTCCCGATCAAAGAGAGCTTTAGGCCTTCCCGGCCATCCCTGGAAACGATATCGTTGGCGGCTGCCAAATGAATCACGGCATCTCCGCCGAGGCGAAGTCCGGCGAAGCCGTCCGTTAGCACATCCGCAGCAATATCCTCATAGGCTTTCCCGGAATTGCCGGTCTGCTCCGGAAGGCTGCGGAAGATCCGCACCACCTCATGGCCTTCCCGGCGAAGCTGGTCACACAAAGAGCTTCCGATAAAGCCTCCCGCTCCGGTTACGATATACCTCATACCGAATCAAGCCTTTTATTTTGCGAAAGGAACATATCCAGCGTCGGCAGATTTTTGTCTTTATCCGAGAGAATCGGAGTGTCCGTCGGCCATTTCACAGCGAGGAGCGGATCATTCCAGCGGATACCGCTATCTTCTTCGGGAGAGAATTTCGAGTCTACTTTGTACTGTACGGCGCAGTGATCGCACAGTGTGCAGAAACCGTGGGCGAAGCCGCGGGGGATATAGATCATCGCCCGGTTGTCTTCGGACAGTTCGATGCTGTCCCATTCTCCGAAGGTCGGGGACTCTTTACGCAAATCTACAAATACATCAAGCACGGCGCCGGCAGCCACCCTAACAAGTTTGGCTTCCGTACTGGGGGAATATTGGAAATGCAGTCCCCGGATCGTCCCTTTGTGGATTGTCACCGACTGATTCTCCTGAATCCAGCGGCGATTGATGCCGTAAGAGGCGAAAATGGATTCGTCGTAGATTCTCATAAACTGTCCCCGGTGATCGCTTAGAGGGGATAGCCGGATTTCAAACACGCCTTCCAGACTCCTTGGAATAATCTTCATCCTTGATCTCCTCCAGTTTTCAGGGTGATCGGTCCTTTGGCGGAGGAGCCGTTGATGCTCGCCTCATCACCAAGAATGCCGGCAATGACCGTCTCTCCGGTGCCCCTGACTGTGACATCCCGCAGCAGAATGCTGTGCTCAATACGGCATTGCTCCAGATGGGCTCCGGACATAACCGATACATAGGGGCCGATGGTGCAGTTCCTCAATACGCTGCCGGAACCGATGGCCACCGGAGCGTGAACTGTGCAATCGACCAGAGTGGACTGTGCAGAAATGCAGTTGTTCGCTCCGTACTGCTCATCCATCATCCAGTGGTTGGCCGCAAGCCACCGGTCTGCGGTGCCTACGTCGGAGCAGTGCAGGGAGGTTATCGCATAGGCAACCTTTTCTCCGCTGTTGATCAACCGCTCTATGGCGTCCGTTATCTCCAGTTCTCCCCGGTCAGAAGGAGTTATGGCCCGAATATAATCAAAAATTCCGGCTTTAAAAGCGTAGCTGCCGACAACCGCAAGATTGCTTTTGGGGAATCGCGGCTTCTCTTCGAGTCCGATAATCCGGTTTTCCTTGATTTCCGCAACACCGTACTGCTGCGGGTTCTCCACCTGTGTAAGCAGAATGCACGCCGCCGAGTCCTCCAGCTGGTCAATCAGCGTCTTAAGCGGTTCTTTGATCAGATTGTCGCCTAGAAGGAGGATGAAATCATCCTGCCCAATATAATTCTCGGCTGCAGCCACTGCATCCGCAATGCCCCGGGGCTCTTGCTGGTACAGATAAGTCAAGGATACTCCGAACCGTTCTCCATTGCCCGCGGCGGCGCAAATCATTTCTTCCTGGGACGGATGGATGACGATACCGATGTCATGGATGCCTTCATTAGCCAGCTTTTCGATCGCATAGAACAGAATCGGTTTATTGGCGACTGGAAGAAGCGTTTTCGGCCTGGTGAGTGTAAACGGTCTTAGGCGGGTACCTTTTCCGGCACAGACGATCAGTCCTTTCATATTCCTCCGTCTCCCTCGCGGGAGCCAAAGGGGTCGCGTCCAGATTCAAAAGCTTCGATATTACTGCCGTATGCTTTCCTTTCTTGGACAGTCACTGGGGTGCCGTCCAGATAGTAGTCATAACTCCAGGGAATCTTGGAGAGCTCCTCTTTGCCCATAACATCCATCTCCTCCAAATAGAGCTGCAGCAGCCGGTATAACGGGTTTCCACGGTCGGGAATCCACTCGCTCATACAATATTGCAGCATCCCGTGCAACCCGGAATAGTGATAGCATACGAAAGGAACATTGTTATCCAGCCAATACCGTCCATTCTCCTCCCGGACAATCTTTCGGCACCGCTCATGCAGATTCCAGGCGGCGACATTATATCCCGGATGCTTCCACACCGTGACGTTAAATAATGCTGGGGCCAGGTCCACCCACTTCTGGTCCACAAAAAAAGGAGCGTGGTAATAGCAGTAGCTGTACAGCCGCTGTCCCCACCATTCCAGAAAACGCATCGCTTCCTCCGATCTTCGCAGAGCAAGAAAACCAGTATTGAATACGCCATGCTGCAGATAGCCGAGAGGATCGTCGTTTGGCTCTATCCGGTGGGGAGTTAACAGGATTTCATGGTGCTCCAAAGCGGCCAGCAGATCATCGTAAGGCGCATAGGCGATGATATCGGTATCCATGAATACGACATTCATCTCCTCCGGGTACCGGTCGAACAATAGACGGAGAAACGCCGGTTTGATGGAGGTTACTCCTTCAAGCAGACTGTATTTAAAGATACTTCCTTCAAACCTGGGAATTCCCAGATCCTTGGCAAGAATAACATCGTCAATCCACGGTACGTCAAGTGCCGCCGGATGAATCTCCCGTTCCATCAGGCAGATAACAACCCGGGCATAAGGCATATGATATTTGGCGGCTCTTGCCATCACTTTTGCCTCATGCAGATTATCGGCACAGGTCACTGAACAAATAATCATGGAGTGCCCCCTTATCATTAATCGAATTAGAAATCACTGTGGTTTGAAAGAGTGAAGGGATTTCCTTGAAATGAGCGGTATACTCTGGCTTCTCTGTAGCGTAATTTGGTTTCATCGGCAATTTTCTCTCCGCTGTAAAAGTAGTCATAGGACCAAGACAGGGGGGGATGCTGGAGATAGAGCCATTCGAGATTGTGCTTATAATCGCTCCATAACTGTCTAAAGGCCCCGTCATGGGGAACACAGGCGTCTATGCGGCTATCCAGCAATCCCAAAAAGTTGCTGAAGTTCGCGCAGCGAAGAGGGGTGTGGTTGGTTAGACAGTATTCATCCCAGGAGCGAAAGACCTTTCTGCCGTTCTCATGCAGATTCCAGAATGCCAGACTATAGCCCGGATGACGCAGGACGCCCGCATTGAAAAAAGCGGGTACGAAATTCAGATAAGGCTGATCCGTAAAAATCCCGCCAGGCAGACCGCTGAAATCGCCTGCAATGATCTTCATCCACCATTTTGCAAAATGACGTCCTTCATCAGAGTTCTTTACGGCCACAAGACCGCTGTGAAAGGTGCCGTCCTGCAGCGTGCCGATTTCCCGGGAGCTATCCCAGGCGTCCGAAGGTTCGAGGTGATGGGGGGTTAACGCAACATCATAGTAGCTGAGCATGTGTCCGATTTCGTTTAGCGGCGTAAACACATACATCTCCGGATCAAGATAGACAATATGCTCTTCACCCGGAAAGGCTTCAAGAAGATAGGTTAACAGCCGCCCCTTCATCGCTGTTCCGCACTGGAGGGAGTTAAATTTGAATATATAGCTGTCAAAATCATAAAGTCCCAGGTAAGCGGAGATTTCTCTGGCCGTAAAAATCCAGTCAACGTCCGGCAAGGATTCCACCGGTTTCTCTTCTACCAGACAGACTAAAACTTTGGCGGAAGGCATCTGCCGTTTGACTGAATTTGCCAGAAGTCTTGCATGCGGCAGTCCGGATGCATTAACAACCGTTCCGATAATCAAAATGGTCATCCTCCTTATACTGGTATCCGAATACTGCAGTATATAGGTTGCATACGTATACCGTAACGGCGCCTGTCTCCCTGTTTGAACTCCCAATAAATAAAAGGTTTAAATACTAATATATCGGGGAACCTCGGGCGCCATCATCAACAGAAATCCTCCCTGCAGTCAAATTGCAAAGAAAAGCTATGAAGCCAGCAAGTCTTTCTATAATAGAAATAAGACTTGGCTGGCTTCTGTTGTTCTACCACCGGAAATGGTTCGAAATAGAGTATTTGAGGCGACCGGACATCTATATGTATTGATGCAGTGTCTTTCAAAACGGCTAATCTGCAGGATTTTTGAACCCAAAACGCTTATTCACATAGAAAACCTGCTGCTATACAGGTATTTGAGGCTGTGCTGACTGAACCTGAGGGTGGTCCGGAAAAAACCTGTATTTTCGCAGGCATGTGATTGAACGTGCGTTCCTACACGACCCAAAGATACACAATTTCAGGTATTCTGCATTAGCCCCGCTTCCATTGGATTGGCACCGTCCACCTGCCCGCTTCCAGCACAAAAACATCAGGTGTCCGGCAGCTATTTCCATTACTTGTAGGGTACCCTCGCATTCACCTCAATCCTCTCCCAGCAGCTCGCGCAGCATTCCCTCGCGGTCATTCATGAACGCTTTGGTCACTGCGTAATGCTCCGTTTCCTCCAAGGCCACCTTCCGGATCCCTTCCTCTTCCAGCAGCCAAATATCCGCCCCCGGATAGGACATCAGGATCGGTGAGTGGGTAGCGATGACAAATTGGGATTCGCTGCATACCAGTTCATGCATGCGGACCAGCAGCGACATTTGCCGCAGAGGCGATAGCGCCGCTTCAGGCTCGTCCAGGATGTACAGGCCTCGGCCGCCGAACCGGTGCATGAAAGCGGCGAAGAAGGATTCGCCATGCGACTGCTCATGCAGCGATTTGCCCCCGTAAGAATCTCTGATCCTTGGGCCGGGCGAGAGCTGCTCATCCAGTTCGTCGATGTAAGAGGCCACATTATAGTAGCTTTCCGCACGTAAAAAGAACCCGTCTTTCGGCCGTTTAACCCCTCTGGCAATCCGGAGATATTCATACAGGATAGAGTGTGAGGAGCGGGTATTGAATGAAAAATTTAGCGTTCCCCCTTCGGGATTAAACCCCCAGGCGGTGGCGATTCCCTCCAGCAGGGTCGATTTGCCGCTGCCGTTCTCTCCCACCAGGAAAGTGACCGGATTCCTGAATTCGAGCCGTTCCAGCGACCGAATCACCGGCAGATGAAAAGGATAGGAGCGGAAGGACGGAACCTTGTTCCTCAGTAGCTCCATATGGCGTAAATACAGCTTGTCATTCTCCATTGTTATATTCCTCCCCTACGCAAGGATGCTTCGATCCGAACTTAATCCATAGCGTCGTTTTTTTCTGGCGTCGTTTCTTCCACTCTATCATCTGTATTTCCTTAATTCCAAGTCGAGTCCAGGTCCATCTCTCAAGCTTGTACGGTTGCCAGAGGGCATCTGCCAATTTATTGCCTTTACGGACAGGTGTCTATAAGGCGGATATCTCCAAAGCATATAACTATTCTGTCAACAGATTACGACTGGGTAGGGTGAGGCTGTGAAAGCGAAAATATTGCAGGAGCATAAACAGGGCTACCGTGACGGTTACAGCCATGGCTACCATCTTGGTCTGTGCGAAGCTGTCAGACGGTTGATTCCGGTTACTGCCGGTCCCCGGCGTCCCTTGAGGCTGATGTATGTCCCGCAGGGATTCGATGCAATTGATGCCGGGGTAACGGAAGCGCTGACCGGTCTCGTTAGCGAACTGATCGTATGCCCGGCGCAGAGCATGCTGGAGACAGCCGCCAGGGAATCTCCTGAAGCGGTGCTGGTCATGAATGGACTGCATGTATTCCCGGATGACCATTTGGAGCAGATCGCGGAAATCCGCAGGCGGGGTATTATCACAGCCATCTGGTTTGTCGACGACCCCTATTTTACAAAGGATACGGCTGTTCTTTGCCGGCATTACGATCACGTGTTTACCCACGAACTGGGATGCATTGAATTTTACCGGTCGCATGGAGCGGAATCGGTGCATTACTTGCCGTTGTGCGTCAATCCCGGAATGTTCAACCCCCGGCGTACCGGGCCGGAGTATCGCTATGACATCGTCTTTATCGGCAATGCTTTTTTTAACCGGACTGAGCTGTTCGACCGTCTGGCCCCTATGTTCATCCAGCACCGGACGCTTATCGTCGGCGGATTCTGGGAGCGGCTGAAGACATTTGACACACTGTCCCCGTTCATCCACAAAGGCTTTATTCCTCCGGGAGAAACGGCGAATTATTACAGCGGCGCCAAGCTTGTCATCAATATTCACCGTCCCTGGGAAGGGGGACAGGATAACCGTAATTCGTATCAAATTGCCGGAAGATCGATCAACCCGCGCACCTATGAGATCAGCGCTTGCGGCGCAATGCAGATTACAGATGTAAGGGACGATCTGGAGAAGCATTACCGGCCGGGTTATGACCTGGAGACTTTTGGCTCGCCCGAGGAGCTGGAATCCAAAATTGAATACTATCTGAACCACGAAAAAGCCCGGCAGAAATTCGCCTTGCGGGCTCTGCGCACGACACTTCAGAACCATACCTTTGCGGCCCGGCTGCCAAGGCTGCTTGATGTGATCGACAAGGCGCGGACGAGAACTTAATTTGTAAAAGGAGCGAGTGAACGATGAGCAAAGATTTCATTCTTCCGGTCCCGCCGCTTCCCCTCACGACGGCTGAGCAATCGAAGCTGCAGGGGAGGCTGAACGGTTTTAAGAACGGCTATGAAGAAGGCTATTTCCGCGGGCGTCTGGCCATTCTGGACGGCCGGCCCGAAGAGCCGCTGCCCGTTCGCAATATTCATGTCATGTACGTCGCTTCCGGCAAAGGATACCCTTATTCCCCGCTGGACGAAGCCGTCCTGTCGTCGCTGCAAAGCCTCACGGCGGCTGTAACGGTAACCGACGTACATCAGAACTTGTTGGAACTGGCCGGTGGGAACAAGCCGGACTTGGTACTTGTGCTGGACGGAATGGATCTGCCGCTGGAACAAATCGACCGGATTCGGGGAATGGGCATTCGTACGGCGATCTGGCTGACGGATGATCCCTATTATACCGATTTCACGCTGGGCCTCGTGAACCACTATGATTATGTATTCACGCTGGAACGAAATTGCATCGAATATTACCGGCAGCTTGGCTGTAAAGAGGTTCATTATCTGCCTTTTGCGGCTTATCGTCCGCATTACCGCCCCACCCTTTCGAGATCGCCGGTCACTCGCGAAGTAAGCTTCATCGGCTCCGCGTATTGGAATCGGGTCCATTTCTTCCGGGAAATTATGCCGCAGCTGATGGAGTTCAATACAGTGATTAACGGTATCTGGTGGGATCGGCTTCCGGAGGCTCCGCTTTACGGCAACCGGATCGAGATCGGCAAATGGATGTCCCCGCAGGAGACGGCGACCGCCTACAGCGGTTCCAAAATCGTGATCAATCTGCACCGTTCCCATAAAGATGATATCGCCAACAACAACACGCTGGCGATTTCGGCCGCTTCGCCGAATCCGCGAACCTTCGAAATTGCCGCCAGCGGTACCCTGCAGCTGAGCGACATCCGGGATGATTTGGCATCCTTCTACAAGCCTGGAGAAGAGATTGTAACGTTCGGCTCTCAGCAGGAGATGATCGACAAAATCCGTTATTACCTGTCGCATGAGGAGGAACGTCAAGCCATTGCGCTTAAAGGGCTGGAGCGGACACTCCGGGAGCATACGTATCCGAAGCGGGTCAATCAGCTGTTAACCACGATATTCGGATGAATCTCCGCCCGGCTTACGTGTGCCAATTTGTGCTCCTGCCGCGGGCAGCTGTCACGTCCGCTTCCTCCGCTCCTTTCATACGATAAGCCAATGGCAAAACAGGCAGAAGACTCCGGATCATGCGGGAATTTGTTTCCGGTGCGGAACTTTGGAGAGCGGCAGGGGAGTCTTTCTATTCGGGCGGAGGAACCGGCAGGAGGTTGCCGTTAGCGTCCGGGCTTTGCATACCTAACAGGGAGGTGAGCGGCGGCTCCGAGAGCATCTGATCGGAAGCGCCAATACGCCAATGGCTGATAAACCTGCCGTTGTCCTTTTTTCCCACGTATCCAATGACAACAGTATTACCGGCGCCGAGAAGCTGCTGCTGTTCTTTGCCCGGGAACTGTCCTCCTACTTCGACTGCCTGCTCGTCGCTCCTCAAGAAGGCAAGCTGACCAGGCAGGCCCGCCACAGCGGAATACCAGTGGAGCTGCTGCCGATCCCGCTTGTGTACGGCATGTATACTCCCTATGCGGGACTTGAAGAGGACATAAGGTCGTTTCAGGAAGACAGGGAGTACAAGGAGCTGAAGGCATGGCTGGAACAGCGCCGTCCCGCCTTCATCATAACGAGCACTTGTGTGCACGTTCTGCCGGCTGCAGCCGCCAAATCGCTGGGCATACCGGTGATATGGAAGATCAGCGAGATTATTACCGAGAACGAGAACACTCCGCTGAGCATCCAGGTGATCAACCGGTTCAGCGATCAGATTATCTGCATATCGCAAACGGCGGCTCTTTCTTTTACAGATGAAATGCGGGCAAGCAAAATCGCACTGCTACCGCCAACCTGGGACGAAAGAGAGGTCATGACCGGGGCCTGGAGCAAGCTGAGGATTGAACGGCGGCGTGAGCTGCGTGTAGGGCCCGCTAGTCCGCTCATCGGCTATATCTCCTCATTTATCATCTGGGAAAAAGGGCTGGAGCATTTTATTCATATGGCCATACTCGTGGCACAGAAGCGTCCGGATGCTCGTTTCCTTGTTATCGGCCAGTCTCGAGACAAGGAATATTTCAATATCTGCAAACGCAAGGTGAGGCTGGAGGGCTTGTCTTCCCGATTTCGGTTTGAGAGTTATGCGGAATCAATTGCGGAGACTTACTGCGCCATGGATGTGCTGGTCGTTCCGAGTCTTGTCCGCGAGGGCTTTGGCATGACCGCCATGGAAGGACTTTCGTTCGGCAAGCCGGTCGTCGCCTATGATTCCGGGGGATTGGGAGAGATCATGCGGGCCGTAGATTGCAGCGAAGGCCTGGTTCCGCGGGAGAACAGCGAAGCGCTTGCGGAGCGCGCCCTTGCGCTGCTCTCGCAGCCGGAGCTGGCAGCGACGATCGGCGCCCGGTCACGCGGCCGCGTGATCGCCCTCTACGGCCCGGCGGCTTACCGCGAGCGCCTGCGCGGGCTCGCGGAGGCGTGGCTGCACCGCTGGGCCGGGCCGGCCGCTGCGGCCGCCCCGCCGGAGCCGCCCGCCGGCGAGGCCGCGGGCGAAAGCGCAGCGCCTGGAGCCGCGCCGCAGCGCCCGCCCGCGGGGCGCCGCGCAGCGAAGCGGCGCGGCCGGCTCCGGCGCAAGCTGGCCGGCCGTACCGCGCCGCCCCGGAGCGCGAAGCGGGCGAAACGCCCCCGCCGCGCGTCCCGGCGGAGGCGGACATCCCGCAAGCGCCGGAGCGCTGCCGCGCGGCGCCGGTAGCGGCACCGGGCTAAAATGACACCAAAGATTTAGAGCAGGGGAGTGAACGAATGAAAATCATGACCATTCTGGGCACGCGCCCCGAAATCATTCGCCTAAGCGTCATTATTCCGCTTCTGGACCGGTATGCGGACCGCCATGTGCTGGTGCATACGGGCCAGAATTTTACCGCCAGTCTAAGCGGCGTTTTCTTTGAGGAGCTGGGGCTGCGGGCACCGGATTACGTGCTGCAGGAGAAGCAAGCCGGACTTGGCGGACAACTCGCCGCCATGTTCGGCGGGCTGGAGCCGATCCTGCTCAAGGAACAGCCGGACCGCGTCCTGCTGCTCGGCGATACGAACAGCGCGCTGTGCGCCATTCTGGCCGAGCGGATGGGCATTCCGGTCATTCATATGGAAGCGGGCAACCGCTGCTACGATCTCGGAGTGCCGGAGGAGAAGAACCGTCGCGTCATCGACGCCGTTTCGACTATCAATATGCCATATACGCCGCAGAGCAAACGGCATCTGGCCGCCGAGGGCATTCCGAACGCCCGGATCATGCTCACCGGCAATCCGATTTATGAGGTTATGACACATTACGCGCCGCAAATTGCGGCCAGCGATATTTTGAAGCGGCTCAGCCTGACCCCGGGACAATATTTTCTCGTTACCGCGCACCGCGCCGAGAACGTCGACCGGACGGAGTCGCTGATGGAAATCATGAAAGGTTTAAACCTGATCGCCGAGCACTTCGGCCTTCGTCTGATTTGCAGCATCCATCCCCGCACCCGGTCGAAGCTTTCGGACTCTTTTCCACTACAGATGAATAGCCTCGTCGAGTTTTACGAGCCGTTCGGCTTCTTCGATTTCGTGGCTTTGGAGAAGAACGCACGCTGCGCCGTCACCGACAGCGGCACGGTTCAGGAAGAATGCTGCCTGATGGGTGTGCCGACCGTTACGATCCGCCGGACGACCGAGCGGCCGGAGACGGTGGACTGCGGAAGCAATGTCGTATCCGGAGTGGACAGCGGGAGTATTTTACGGTGCGTCCGGCTGATGACTTCAATGAACCGCGATTGGGAAGTCCCGGATGGATATAGAGTCCCGGATGTGTCGTTTAAGGTAGTTAAATTTTTACTTGGAGGGAACCTGTATGTTCAATAATCAACGGATTGCGGTTATCGGCGGTACCGGTTCCTGGGGACATGAGCTGATCCGTCAGCTTCTGCCCCAGAATCCGAAAGAAATCATCATTTTCTCTCGGAACGAATCCGCCCAGGTAGCCATGAGCCGGGAATTCGAGGACAGACGATTAAGCTTTGTCATCGGGGACATCCGTGATAAGGAAGCGCTGATTGCTGCATGCCGGGGAGTGGATTACGTGTACCATCTGGCTGCGCTGAAGCATGTTCCCGTCTGTGAGGATCAGCCCTACGAGGCGCTCAAGACGAACGTCATCGGTACCCAGAACGTTATAGAAGCGGCCATAGCAAACATGGTGAAAAAAGTGATTTATATCTCGACCGACAAAGCGGCCAATCCGTCCAACTTCTACGGCATGACCAAAGCCATCGGCGAGAAGCTGATCGTCTATGCGAACCTGCTCGGCTCGAGCACAAAGTTCGTTACGGTACGGGGCGGAAATGTACTGGGAACGAACGGCAGCGTTGTCCATTTGTTCATGAAGCAGATTCGGGAAAAAGGTGAAGTGAGGATTACCGATTTCAACATGACCCGGTTCTTCCTGACGCTGAGCGATGCGATTTCTCTGTTGTTCAAAGCGTCCGAGGTCAGCGTGGGCGGAGAAATTTTCGTGATGACTATGCCAACCTGCCGGATTGTCGATTTGGCCGAGGTGCTCATCGAGGCATCCGACAGACAGCATGTGAAAATCATCGAGACGGGCATCCGCCCCGGAGAGAAGATCAATGAAATTTTGATGAGCGATTTCGAAAGTCTGACCACTGTAGTATACGACGAGCAGTATCTTGTCATACTGCCTACGCTTGATATGCCTGATCTGAAGGCGCGGTATCAGACATGCGAGCCGGTGTCCTTCAGCAGCTTCAGCTCCGCGAACAATCTGATGTCCAAGCAAGAGATCAAGGATATCCTGATCCGGGGAGGTTTCCTCCAATGAAGCTGCTGATCCTCGGCGGAAACGGTATGGCGGGGCATATGCTGGTTGATTACTTCCGCCTTCAGGGAGAGCACGAGGTATTTTACACGACCAGGGACAAAAGCGACCGCAAAGGTCTTATACTCGATGCGGAAGATATTGCAGCAGTGGAGAGTACGGTGAGCATCGTCTCTCCTCACTGCATCATTAATGCGCTGGGCGTTCTTAACCAATCCGCGGCGAACCATAAAATTGCCGCCTATCATATCAATGGTATCCTCCCCCATCGTCTGCGGCTCGCCGCCGACGATGTATCCGCTCGGCTGATCCACATCAGCACCGACTGCGTCTTCGAGGGAACGCGGGGCGGCTATACGGAGGAAGATGCACCGGACGGAACCTCCGTGTACGCGGTAACCAAGGCGTTTGGCGAGGTTCGCGATTTCGGTCATCTCACGATTCGCACATCGATTATCGGTCCTGAAATACGAAAGAACGGCATCGGCCTCATGGGATGGTTCCTGGCGCAGACCGGCAAGGTTCCAGGCTACCGCCGCGTCATGTGGAACGGGGTGACGACGCTGGAGCTGGCCAAGGCCATCGATCGTCTGCTCGATTCTGAAGTGTCAGGCCTGATTCACCTGGCCCATCCCCAGCCGGTCAGTAAATACGAGCTGCTCGGGATGATTCAGACGGCCTTTCACAAGACCGACGCCGAGATTGTTCCCGATGATGATCATGTCCAGGACAGGACGCTGGTCAGCACACGTCCCGATATAACCTTTCATCTTCCGTCTTACCCTGCTATGCTTGCCGAACTGGCGGACTGGATGAAGCAAAGCCGGAGATATCCATGACCGCCAGAAAGCTGCTGATTACCGGTGCCGCCGGCTTTACGGGCCAGCATGCAGCCGCCTATTTTGCGGCGGAAGGTGCGGAGGTTACCGCAGTGCTGCGCAAGGCGCTCCCGGATGAATCCCGGGAACGCTTATTTCCGAAAGACGTTAAGACCTTTGTATGCGATTTGAATGACGCCGAAGCCGTCAAGAAGATGATAGAGGATACCGCTCCGGACGAGGTGCTTCATCTGGCCGGGAAGAATTCCGTACCGGAGTCGTGGCAGCACCCGGTTCGATATATGGAAACGAATGTCATGGCGGCTGTATATCTGCTTGACTCGCTTCGTTCCCGTAAGGAAGTTCGTCTGCTGGTGGCAGGATCGCGGCTGAAGTTCAATCCGGGAGCCGAAGAGCGGGCCGAGCATCCATACAGCCTCAGCAAGACGCTGGAAGAACTGATGTCGCTGTCCTGGGGATCGCTGTTTGGGCAGAAGGTGCTGGTCGCGGAGCCCTGCAACTTGATTGGCCCCGGCCCCTCTACCGGCTTCTGTTCACTGCTTGCCGGACATATCTTCCGCAGTGAACAGGGGATTGTCCAGCCGCCGTTTCGGCTGTCCTCCCGGCTTGACCAGCGGGATTTTCTTGATGTGAGGGATGCTGTAAGGGCGTATGATTGCATCTTGAAGCAGGGAGAACCGGGCATCGTGTACCAGATCGACTCGGGTAAAACCCGCACCCTTGGCGAGGTTACAGAGGGAATGCTGAATCTGACCCTGGCTGAGGTTCCGGTGGAATGGGGAATAGAATCCGGGCAGGAGCCGATAAATGCCACCGCTGCCGAAGCGCCGCAAAAGCCTGTAAACCCCTCGGACTCAGGAGCGCCGAAAAATCAGCCGGAGGCTGTCTCTACTCATGTGCATGCGTCCGTCCTTAACTGGCGCCCCGAAGTGCAGCTGGAGCGTTCGCTTGCCGACATTCTGGAATATTACCGAAGCAGCAACCGGAAAGGAGCATCGCCATGAATGCGAAAGTGTCGGTCATTATTCCGTTTTATAACTGCCCCTATATTGAGCAGGCTCTCCAGAGCGCGCTGTTACAATCCCAGACTCCTTATGAGATCATTGTCATCGACGACGGCTCCACCATGCACAGCGAGAAAATTGCTCCTTACCTCGCACATTCTCATGTTCATTATCTGGGCAAAGCCAATGGAGGCACCGCGTCTGCGCTGAATCACGGCATTCGTCATGCCTCCGGCGATTATGTCGCCTGGCTCAGTTCGGACGATGTCTTTTATCACGATAAAATCAGAAACCAGTCGCTGTTCATGGAGCATAACCGTCTGCTGATTTCCTACACCAACTTCAATTATATCAATGCCGCATCCCAGCTCGTTCAGTCGAATGCCGGGGCTGTTTTTGACAATCGGCTCGATTTCCTGCGCTGCTTTCTGCAAGGCAACCCTGTAAACGGCTGCACGGTCATGATCAAAAAGGAACTGTTCGGCGCCATCGGTTTGTTCGATGAATCGCTTCCTTTTACTCATGATTATGATTTGTGGT
This sequence comes from Paenibacillus sabinae T27, assembly GCF_000612505.1. Lineage (NCBI taxonomy): Bacteria > Bacillati > Bacillota > Bacilli > Caryophanales > Paenibacillaceae > Paenibacillus > Paenibacillus sabinae. The sequence continues at coordinate 4,110,507 of NZ_CP004078.1, read as the reverse complement.
TCCGGGCGGTTCTGAACGGGTATCCTCCGGTGATGCTGAATCAATCCTTAACCGGGTACCGGCGTCATGAAGGTATGGGCACGATCAGGCATTATGACCGGATTATGGCTGAAGTGTCGGCGTTGAAAGAGCGATACAGCCCGCCGCTGCGCAGTCTCATCGCGTCTTTGGGAGGATAATAGAGCTGCAGCATGCCAAATCCTTTCAGCATAGCCCGCCCTCAGGGGAGCCATCCTAACGATTGTTGAACAGCAATCATAATGAGTGGAGGGTGAATGCATGTTGCGAAAGAGTATTGGTTTGTCTGTCTCCGCGGCCCTGCTGTTGGGGATGGTTGGAATCGCGGGATGCGCGAGCAACAACACAGCAGGAAATTACGGTGTACGGAGTGTACATGACGGCCGCATAAATGATGGTGTGCGAGGATTGCAAGATGGCCGCCTGAATGTCAATTCAGTGAGGGGACATGCGATCGACAGGCTGGATCTTGATCAAAAGCTTGCCGACCGCGTGGCTGCCATAAAGGATGTGCGCACAGCTAATGTTCTAACCGCCGGCCGCAGCGCTTATGTCGCTGTAACTCTGGAGAATAATGCCACCGGAGGGATGCGGGCCAAAGGCTTCAACGGTTTGGGTGCGAACATGATGCCGGGCAGCACCGGCTATGGAACAGGAAACGGCACCGGTTACGGTGCCGGAGTCGGTACCCATTACCCGACACGGGGAAGCAGCATGCCGGGAGCTGTTGCCAATAACAACAGAAGCTTGACGGGAACTGGCGCAGCGATACCTGGAACGGGAATGGGCGCAGCGTTACCAAATCCGGCCGGCCGCGGAGGCTTCTTCGGCGGCAACGGAGTGAACACGGGAATCACGGCGACGAGCGTTCAAGATACGCTTTCCAAAGAAGTGAAGACTAAGATCGCCGATGTCGTCAAAAAGAATGCGCCGGGCATTGACCGGGTGTATGTCTCCGCAAATGCTGATTTTGTTCAGCGTGTGAACAGCTACGCCGCACAAGCGCGGGCAGGTCATCCGCTGCAAGGTTTTGTGAATGAATTCCGCGTGATGGCGGAGCGGATTTTTCCTATGCGCAGCGGGGATAATACGTACAGATAAATGAACGGCAAAAAACGCAGAGGTTCTTCCCTGAGCGGATGAGTCTCTGCGTTAATGCCGTTTACATAACAAGCTTATAAAGGATGCCGCCGCCCGCCGATCCATACGCCGCGCAGGTTAAGCGTACCGTCCAGCAGCAGAATATCCGCCCGCTTGCCGGCTTCCAGCGAGCCGATGCTGCGCTCCATCCCGAGCGAGATAGCCGGGTTCAGGCTCGCCGCCCGTGAAGCGTCTTCCAGGCTCAGGCCCACCTCCTGGATAAGATAGCGGAAGCCCTTGATCATAGTAAGGGTGCTTCCGGCAAGCGCATCCGGGTTGTCTCGCAGGCGGGCAACGCCGTCCTGAACTTTCACCGGCAGATCGCCGATGGCATATTCCCCGTCGCTGAGTCCGGCTGCCGACATGGCGTCGGTTATAAGAATCAGGCCTTCCGGGCCTTTCAGCCGCGCCAGAATGGAAATAGCCGCCGGATGAACATGAATGCCGTCTGCGATGATCTCCGCACGAATCCGCGCGTCGGACAAGACCGCTCCGGCGGTACCGGGCTTGCGGTGATGCAGCGGGGTCATCTGGTTAAACGCGTGCACCGCCTGGTTAAGACCCGCGTCCGCTGCTGCGATAACCTGCTCGTATGTAGCGTCGGTATGGCCGAGAGCGGCCGTAATCCCGCGCTTGCGCAGCCAGGTGATTGTCGCTTCCGCGCCCTCGCGCTCAGGAGCCAGAGTAACCTGCCGGATGAGGCCCGGGTAGTCGCGCTCCCATTCCTCCAGCCAGAGGATGTTTGGCAGAACAATATGCTCAGGGTTCTGCGCCCCCGGCCATTTCGGGCTGATGAACGGCCCTTCCAAATGGATTCCCGCTATCTGTGCGTACGGCATATCTTCCGAGCGATAGGCACTGACGACGGCGAGCACGCGATCAATCGCCTCCTTGGAGGCAGTCATCGTCGTTGCCAGCAATGTCGTCGTTCCGCTCGATGCATGGAAGGCGGCCGTCTCCGAAATCTCCCGGGCGTCGGCGTACATGAAATCATGGCCGGCGCCGCCATGCACATGCACATCGACAAAGCCGGGAATGAGCAGGCCGTCCAGCCTGCGTTCGCCCTCCGTCCAGCCGGAGCAGGCTTCAGGCAGCCAACTCGCCTCTCCCGCATAGACAATGATGCCGTCCTGAACCGCGATGACGCCGTCTTTGACAACCCCTTGGGGAGTCAGCACGATGCCATACAGCAGTTGTTCCCGTTCCTGATTTACTTCAGCCATTGTCCCGCTCCTTCATCAAGCAGTACGACAACGTTCGGATGGGTCTGAAGCAAAGAGGCGGGGCACTGGGTCGTAATCGGTCCCTGAACCGCGTTTCGGATCGCTTCGGCCTTTTCCGCGCCGCGTACGAGCAGCAGAATTTGCCTTGCTTTCAGGATACTGCCGACGCCCATCGTAATCGCCTGCCGGGGAACATCGTCAATCGAAGGGAAGAAGCGAGCGTTGGCCTCCCGCGTTGCCTGTAGCAAATCGACGACATGGGTGCCGCTGCTCAGGCCGGCATCCGGTTCGTTAAAGCCGATATGCCCGTTGCTGCCGATTCCGAGGATTTGCAAATCGACAGGTCCGTTACTTTCCAGCATTTGGTCATAAGCCAGGCATTCGGCCTCCAGATCTTTGGCACTGCCGTTTGGCACATGGGTCCGGGACAGGTCAATATCGATATGGCTGAATAGATGCTTGTTCATGAAGCTGCGGTAGGTTTCCGGATGATCTGTCGGGAGCCCTACGTACTCGTCAAGATTATAGGATGAAGCCTTGGCAAAGCTCACGAGACCCCCCCGGTACATCTGAACCAGCCGCTCGTAGACGCCGATGGGCGAACTGCCGGTGGCGAGGCCGAGAACGGCTTTCGGATTGCTCTGCAGCAGGCTGGCGACCAGACTGGCCCCAGTCTGCACGAAATCTTCGTCGTTGTGAAATTTCATAATATTCATTATTCTCTACCTCCCCGTTTATGACGGAATTGCCGGACATTCCGGTAGGACTGCTCCAGCTTCGGAATATAATCGCCGAACCGTTTGCTGACCATCCCGGTAAATAAAATATCAATCACGTGAAGCTGGGCGATCCGCGATGCCATGTCACCTCTGCGCATTCCTTGCTCCAGCGAGGAGGAGAAGAGCGATATCCCGCTGAGTGAGGCCAGCGAGCTGCTGCCATAGGAAGTAAGCGAGACCGTGGCTGCGCCGCTGCTCTTTGCGCACAGAAGTGCGTCGATCGTCTCCGGGGTCTCCCCGGAGTACGAAATGGCAAAGGCGACGTCCCCCTCCGACAGGGAGGAGGCCGAGGTGATCTGCATGTGCGAATCAGCAAAGGCCGTGCAGTTCACGCCGATCCGGATCAGCTTCTGATAGAAGTCCTGGGCGATGATGGACGAGGTGGCCATTCCGTACAGATCCACCCGCCGGGCGCTGCAGAGCAAATCCACTGTCTGTTCAAGCCGCCCGATGTCCAGCAGCGACGTCGTGTCGCGGATGGAAGCGAGGTGATTCGCCTGCATGGCTTCCACAATGACGGAAAGCGGATTTCCAGCCATAATATCCTGATAGGAGGAACCGCCCTCCTGAGGCGCTCCATCGCCGTGAGCGATTTCGGCAGCCAGCTTCACCTTGAAATCAGGGAAGCCTTTAAAGTGAAACTCTTTGCAAAAGCGTGTGATTGTTGCGGCGCTGATGCCGCATTGCTCCGCCAGCTCTGTGATGCCCATATGGACAATCTCGCCAGGGGAGGCAAGAATCCGCTCCGCCAGTCTGCGCTCCATTTGGGAGAGCTTGGACTTTTCGCGCTCCAGTGCATGCAGGATTGGAGTCATCGGTCCACCTCGTATTCCGATTATTGAAATTATTTTTGTTATTATAAAAGAAAATAAGAAAATTATTTTCATACATAGAATAAAAGAAAAGCTTGCGGGATGCAAGAGGTCTTTTCATAATAAATGGCCGTCCTTCCGGTTTGAATACCGGAAGGGCGGCCGTTAAGATTCAGGTGAAATCCCCGTACCCTGCATGTTTTAAATATTCGACGAAGGCTTTGATATCCTGTGCCCTTTCCTTCGGACAGACCAGAATCACGTCTTTCGTCTGGATAATCATCATATCCGATAAGCCGATCGAAGCAATCAGAATATCGCTGCTGATGATGACCGAATCCCGGGTATCCATTCCGATATGACTGCCTCTGACGGCGTTGCCGCTGCTGTCACAGCCGGTCAATCTTCCGAACGCCTCCAGACTCCCGATATCATCCCAATCGAAATCGCCTTTAACCGCCAACAGGCTGCTGCTATGCTCCAGTACACCGTTATCAAAAGACAGATCGGGCAGCCGGGTGTAAGCCTGTTCGATCAAAGAATGGAAGCTTGGGGAGTCGAGATGGTCCAAGGCCTCGGACAAAATATGGAAGTGCTCCTGCATATGCTGCTGAATCCCGTTTTTGAAGGCCTGCAGACTGCCCGCGACGATCCCGCTATTCCATAAATACTGACCGGAAGCTACATAAGCGCGGGCGGTTTCCGCATCCGGTTTCTCCTTGAACTGCCGGACACGGGAAATTTGCCGGGGACCGGCTGAAGGGTCTGAATCTATATTAATGTAGCCATAGCCGATAGCCGGGTAGGTAGGATTCACGCCGATAACAGTTAATGTCGAGCTGCTGCTGCACTCCTTGAACGCCAGACGGATTGCCTTAAGGTACTCCTGTTTGTTGCCGACATAGCTGTCGGCCGGAATAAAGCAGACCGAGCCTTTCCGGAATCGCCGTTCCAGCAGTAAGGCCGCATAGGAAATGCAGCCGCCGGTGTTTTTGCGGAGGGGTTCGAGGATAATATTTTGGCGGGGAATGAGGTTTCCCAGCACTTCCTGCGTCAGATCGGCATAGTTATGATTCGTAATGACAAAGCATTTGTCCGGCGGAATCAGTTCCGTAATGCGCTCAATTGTCCGTTGAAGCATGCTGCCGGTTCCATCGGCACTGATAAACTGTTTTGGTCTCTGTTCCCTGGAGAGGGGCCACAGCCGAAGTCCGGCGCCGCCGGCCATAATGACTGCATACTGATCCATTTTTTTCACCTTCCCGATGCCGAGGCCTGCCCGAGTAAATGGCGATTGTAAGGTATTTATATGAGCGGGAAGATGTGAAGGTATGGGTGTTACCCTCGGCAGCCATAAAAAATGCGGCAGCACATCCGGATGCTTCCTGACCGGATGGCTGCCGCCCCTTCAGCTTAGGGAACCGGCCTGCGTTTCGAATTGCAAGTGATTAATCATTAGCCTGAATGGTTACCGGCATGCCGGAAGAATCATGCGGCTTGCCCTGCATGGCCAGTAAAGCCTGGTCCTTATTGAGCAGCCCTTCCCAGCGGGCCACGACGAAGGTTGCGACGGTGTAGCCGATAATGTTGATCGTCGTGCGGAAGTTACCCATAATGCGGTCAGGTGCAAGCATCAGCGCAACGGCTGCGATGGGGATAGAGCCTGTGCTTGCCGCAGTAGCTGACAAGGCGACGAACGCCGATCCCGGAATGCCGGCCATTCCCTTGGAAGTCAGCAGCAATACGGCGAGAAGTACGATTTGCTCATATATGCTGAGTTCTACGCCGGTTGCTTGTGCCAGGAAGACGAGCGCCAGCGACAGGTAGATTGAGGCGCCGTCGAGATTGAAAGAGTACCCGGTTGGAACGACAAGCCCGACAACCGAACGGTGGCAGCCCGCACGCTCCAGCTTTCTCATAATTTGCGGCATAACGGCCTCTGTCGAGCCGGTTGCGAAGGAAAATACAATCTCCTCGCGAACAAGCATAATCGCTTTCCACAGACCGATGCCGACAAACACACGCATGACAACCTCAAGAACAAGCAGGAAGAGCAGACAGGCCACCGTCATAGCGAGGAAGAGTTTGCCGAAAGCAATCAGTGTCTGCATGCCGTACTGGCTTACCGTGAATGCCATCGCCCCAAAGGTAGCGATTGTGGTGAGCTTCATAATGAAGCCCATGATTTGAAAAATAACGTGGCTCAGATGCTCCAAGAGGTCGATAATGACATCTGAGGTTTTGCCCCCGACCCGAACGAGCGCAAAGCCGAACAGACAGGACACGAGCAGCACCTGCAGCATTGTGTTCGTGGCAAACGCCGATACAACGCTGTCTGGAATAATGTTCATAAAGAATTCAGTTCCATGAGGGAGCTCGGAGTTCTTGGTCACTTTAGTCACAGCGTCAGTGGACAGCAAATCAGGATTCACATGCATCCCTGATCCCGGATTCATCACGTTCGCAACAAGCATGCCGATAATCAGGGCGATTGTCGTTACAATCTCAAAGTACAGCAGCGCTTTGCCGCCGATCCGGCCGACCGTCTTGATGTTGCCGACCTTTGCAATGCCCAGCACGACAACAACAAAGACAAGCGGAGAAATAATCATCTTGATGAGTTTGATAAAGCCGTCTCCGAGCGGTTTCAAAGCAATTCCGAATGAAGGCCAAAGATATCCAACCACGATACCCAGTACGATGGACATAAGAATTTGAAAGAATAGGCCTTTATAAAAAGGCTGGCGGGGCTTTGCTGCTGTCTTGTTCATGTTTGTCATCCTCCCAATCGTTTTCATAGATTTTAACCTGCCGATGTTTTGTGACAGTTCCCCCTCAATGCGTACCTTTCATGTTAGTTTTTATAACTTATCTTGTTCTCTATGGACTCATTATAATCGATCGATTTCCGTAAAACACTATACAATTTAAACAAAAATGACCACAATTATTGTTTATGTTGTATAATCAATACACAAGATGATAGGTATTGATGATATTTTACAAATAATAGGGTTAACTAATCTTCCATGGGTGAAGGGATGGACTTCTATGAAATTAGCGGAGCTCCTCAAAATTCCGTTTTTGCTGGAATCCAAAGTCATATGCGGCTTTCAGGGGCTGAATCGGGATGTCCGTTCCGTCAATATGATGGATGCCCCGGATATTATTGATTTTGTGAAGCCTGACGAACTGCTGATCACCACGGCTTATGCCTTAAAGGACCACCCGGAGGAGCTTGTGGCGCTTATCCCCGAATTATCGGCGGCGGGCTGTGTGGGACTTGGAATCAAAAAGCGTTTCTGGTCCGCGATCCCCCAAGAGGCCGTCGCCGTTGCCAACGAGGTCGGGTTTCCGTTGATCGAGCTGCCGCTCAATGTTTCGCTCGGCGATCTCATTAACCAGGCTATCGATTCGATTCTGGACAAGCATGCCGATACGCTGCGCAATGCGCTGAAGAGCCACCGCCAATTTTCCAGCCTGATTCTGAAAGGACAGGGGATTCCCGAAATTGTGCGCGATTTGGCCGAGCTGCTGGACAGCCCCGCCGTTCTTCTGGATCAAAGATTGAGTCTGATCTCGGCATCCTCGCATTTCCGCAAGCAGGCCTATCAGGACTTGCTTCCACATATCCGCGAGTCGGCAGGCCAGCTTCCGAATGAAGAACGGACCTTCATCAGCTTTCTTGCGGATGCCGCTCCCGAAGGGCTGAATTATATCGCCGCGCATCCTATTTTGACGTATCAGCCCCAGGGCTTCCTATTGATCCTTCAGCAGTCGGCTGAACTTCAGCCGCTCCCGGTCATGATCATGGAACAGGCCGCCAACGTGATCAGCTTTGAGCTGCTCAAGAAGCAGGCGGTAAAGGAACGCTCCAGACGCTACAAGAATGATCTGTTTACGGACATCGTTAACGGGTTCATGACCTCCGAGCAGGAATTGATTCACCGGGGGATGCGGTACGGACTGGCCGAGGTTTTACCGTCGCTGTGCATTGTCATCAAGCAGGATGAGGAGCTGGGCAGAAGGGGGAATGCTCTACCGCCTTCCGAGGAGCAGCAATTGTCGAGGCGGGAAGAGCTGTATGAAGTGCTCAAGGATGCATTCCGGTCGCGGGGGCATTCGTTCGTGCTCTTCAGCAACAAAGACCAGTTCGTGCTGATTCTCTCCGTCTCCAAAGATAAGACCAATCCCATGGACACGGAACGGATGCTCCGGGAACAGCTGACCGAAATCAGTGACGATCTGTATCACAGGGAGGGGATTTCCCTGTCGGTCGGAGTCGGAAATCCGGTTGACCGCCTGACGGAGCTTCCCGTTACCTACAAGGAAGCGGTTGAAGCGTGGGAGACCGCCCACAGCAGCAAGAAGCGGCGTTTTGTCCAGTTTTATCATGTGAAGAAATTGACGGATCTGCTGCGGATGCTGCCGATTGAAGAGCTTAAGAAATACTATGATGACACCTTTAAAGAATTGAACCGGCTGGAGGCAAAAGAAAGGCAGGATCTGATGCGCACGCTGGTCGCCTATCACGATAACAACTGCCAGATTGCCGAGACGGCGAAGCAGCTGTTCGTGCATCGGAATACCGTCGTCTACCGGCTGGAAAAATGCGAGCAGCTCACCGGACGCAAAATCAGAAATACGAGCGACAATCTGCGCTTTAAGGTCGCCTATCTAATGGAGCAGTTGATTGACGCGGAATAAATGTGGCGCGTGAGCTGTAAGAACGAACCTTCAACTCCTTTGTTAACACGGGGGATGAAGGTTCTTTTTGACTTTTCTGAGCTATGCGCGGCTATATCACTTTCAGTCCCTTTTTTAACGGCAAATCCCCGTCGCCCAATTCATCCCGTAGGCAGCACCATTAAGATTACAAATACATACTATAAATTTGACTGTATCCCTTTACCTTGTTAGACCAAACAATCCCGGGCAAGGAGGGGTGACACCATCATGAAAGGGAACGAACATCACAGCAAATTTTTGTTAACGCATCGTGAACGCGAAGTATTTGAGCTTCTTGTTCAGGACAAGACGACTCGCGATATCGCCGGCTTATTGTTTATCAGCGAGAAGACGGTTCGCAACCACATCTCCAACGTTATGCAAAAATTGAATGTAAAAGGCCGTTCGCAAGCGGTTGTCGAGCTGATCAAGCTTGGGGAGCTGAAGATATAGACGGGGCCTGCGACTATGCGTTAAGCCTTCTTTTGGCCGGTGGCCGGGGAAGGTTTTTTATCTTAAAAGCCGAGAAGACTCCTTCCTCTATAGGGAGGAGATGAATCGGCGGTTTTTTCGCTCCAAAGGGAACATATGTGCTATAATGGAAATATCATACACGAAAGGAGTTGTCTGGCATGTTGCTACATAAAGCTTACAAATATCGCATCTATCCCAATCCAAAGCAACAGCAACTCATCCATCAAATGTTTGGCTGTTGCCGCTTTGTCTTCAATCATTTCTTAGTCAAATGGAACGAAACCTATGCAGCAACAGGGAAAGGGTTGTCTTATAATACCTGTTCCACACAGCTTCCTGCACTCAAACAGCAATTTGAATGGTTGAAGTCGGTTGATAGCATTGCTTTGCAATCGGCGGTGCGAAACGTGGCAGACAGCTTTGAACGTTTCTTCAAGAAACAAAATCAGGCTCCACGCTTCAAAAGCCGTAAGCATCCTGTGCAAAGCTACACCACCAAATACACCAATGACAACATTGCTATTGACGGAAACCGGCTTAAACTTCCGAAGCTTGGGTGGCTGCGCTTCGCCAACTCCAGAGCGTGTGAAGGTCGCATTCTTTCGGCTACCCTGCGGCGAAATGCGGCAGGTAAGTATTTTGTATCTATCCTCTGCGAAGTGGAAATGAGTCCTCTGCCGCAGACCGATAAGGAGATTGGCATTGACCTTGGACTCAAGGAGTTTGCGGTCTTATCGGATGGGGTGCGGGTTGCCAATCCCAAATTGTTTCGCAAATATGAACAAAAACTTGCATTTTGGCAACGTCGCATGGCTCGCCGTAACCAAGGGGGCTCCAATTGGGAGAAAGCCAAACAGAAGGTTGCCCAAATCCATGAAAAGATCGCGAGCAGCCGTCGTGATTTTTTGCATCAACTCACCACGAAGCTGATTCGTGAACACCAAACGATCAGCATCGAAAATCTGAGAGTGGCGAACATGCTCAAAAATCACCGGCTGGCCAAATCCATCGCCGATGCGTCCTGGAGTGAATTTGAACGTCAGCTTTCGTATAAAGCGGAATGGTATGGACGTACGGTGAAGGTTACGGACACGTTCGCCCCAACGAGCCAAAGGTGTCATGTATGCGGCTATATCCATTCCGAAGTAAAGAAATTGTCTGTGCGGGAATGGACATGTCCATCGTGCCATACCCATCATGATCGAGATGAAAATGCCGCACAGAACATTAAAAGCCTTGCTGTTTAAACGTCAACCCCACCATTCCATTAGATATTTTACTAGGGTAAAAAACTTAAAACTCTGGAAGATCGGTACAGATTTTCCTTTGCAAAACTGCGGGAACCGCAGGGATCGCTTGGTATACGATTTTTCGAGAGAAAATATCGATATGAATTCCCCTCAGTAGAAGGGATTACCCAAGAATCTCCCACTTCAAGTATTAGCTAAGTGGGGGAATGTTCAATTGCGTGACGAACAAATCACCGGCATGCAGACACCCACTGGAAGTTCCTATAAAACCAAAATATGAAGACTATTAATAACAGGTTGTCAGTTGATGGAACCTGTTTTTTAATGCCGTTTTTGTATTTAAACGGGGGAAGAAATTTGTTAGAGTGTAAAACGTAAACAATAAACCGCTTACAAAAAAGCGGAATTGAAAATGATGAGGGGGGGCTTTTGGTGAAGGATAAAGTTGTAAACGGTATGCAGATTTTTGCAAGAGCGATTGTTGTTCCGGTTTTGTTTTTGCCGATCGTCGGGATAATATTGGCAATCACTTCCATCCTGGGCAATCCGACAATTGTTGGCGAAGGCAGTTCTTTAATCAATGTCGGCAAGTTTCTGGCCAGCGGGGTTTGGCCTATTTTAACCAACTTGGGAATTGTCTTCTGCGTAGGCATCGCGATGGGAATAGCAAAAGAAAAGAAAGCGGAAGCGGCGCTTATAGCTCTATTGTCATACTTGACATTTCTGGGTGCTAACAACGAGTGGCTTAAGTTAACGGGAAAATTAATCAAATATACAAATCCCTCTGAATTGCAGGGAACCGGGCAAACGATCGTATTAGGCTTTCAAATCATTGATATGGGTGTTTTCCTTGGAATGATCCTCGGGGTCGTCGTAGCGCTTGTCCATAACAAGTTTTGCAATAAAGAGTTGCCGGGAGCGATTTCATTGTATGGCAACACCAAGCTGGTATATATCGTTTTAGTTCCGATTTTAACCGTACTGGCTGTTGTATTCAGTTATGTTTGGCCATTTGCTGCCAGCGGTATTCGGGCAACAGCGAATTTCATTAATTTCTCAGGTTCGATAGGCGTGTTTATATACGGATTTTTAAACAGATTTCTCATACCTACAGGATTACACCATCTCGTATATTCACCATTCCTCTATTCTAACATGGGTGGCGAATTGACCATAAACGGGCAAACGTATTTGGGCGCTTACAATATATTCCTGGCGCAGATAACAGATCCGTCTGTCAAGCTGTTTGACCCATCCGCGAAGTTCTTGCAATACGGTATGGTTAAAGTTTTCGGCTTGGTAGGAGCGGCTCTGGCCTTTTATAAAACAGCGAAACCAGAAAAAAAGAAAACGTTAAAAGCCCTCTTAATACCAGCGGTAGCAACTTCATTTTTGGTCGGCATCACTGAACCTATCGAATTTACATTCTTGTTTGTGGCGCCGTTTCTATGGGTAGTTCACTCGGCTTTGGACGGCATATTTGAGGTTATTTCAGTACTCTTGGGGGTTAGAGCTTTTGGAGCAGGCGGACTCATAGAATTCCTGACTTTTAATTTGCCTGCAGGAATCGGCAGAACAAGATGGCCTATCTTTGTTGGCATAGGACTTGTTGAGCTCGCGACATATTACGCTGTATTCACCTTTTTAATTAAAAAGTTTAACCTCAAGACTCCTGGCCGGGAAGATGATGAGGTGAAATTGTTCACCAAAAAAGATTACAAAGAGAAAATTAACCAAAAATCCGCCGTGGCAGCCACAGGCGCAGACAAAGATACCGATTTAGCTGCGGCTATAGTGGAAGCCCTCGGAGGCAAGGGAAATATTGAAACCGTTGACAACTGCTTCTCTCGATTGAGGATCAAGGTAACGGATGCCGGTATCGTTGATGAACTGGGTTTAAAAGGTACAGGAGCAGCAGGCGTTGTTAAAAACGGCGAAAATATTCAAGTCGTCTATGGGCCTAAAGTCAATGGGGTCAGAAATGCCGTTGATAAATATCTTGCAGGTTAAGCGTTTGCCAATCAAAGAGGTATTAAATTTATTCATTAAATTTAATATACAAAAAAGTGGAGAGAGGGACGAATCATGAGTAAAAAGTTTACGGTAACAATCGCGGGCGGAGGAAGCACATTTACGCCGGGTATCGTCTTAATGCTGTTGGATAATCTGGATAAATTCCCTATTGGAAAACTAAAGTTCTATGATAACGATAAGGAAAGACAAGATATCATAGCCGGAGCATGTGAGGTTATTTTAAAAGAACAAGCGCCGGACATTGAATTTGTCGCGACCGTGGAACCGGAAGAAGCCTTCACAGGTATCGATTTTGTTATGGCTCATATCCGGGTCGGCAAGTACGCCATGCGCGAATTGGATGAGAAAATTCCTTTGAAATACGGTGTGCTGGGTCAAGAAACCTGCGGCCCCGGTGGAATTGCTTATGGAATGAGATCCATTGGCGGAGTCATTGAAATCCTTGACTACATGGAAAAATACTCGCCCAATGCATGGATGCTCAATTACTCGAACCCGGCGTCAATCGTTGCCGAAGCGACCCGCAGTTTGAGACCGGATTCCAGGATTTTGAACATTTGCGATATGCCGATCGGTATTGAAGCGCGGATGGCTGAGATTTCAGGATTAGAGTCCAGAAAAGATATGACCGTCCGTTATTATGGACTGAATCATTTTGGCTGGTGGACGGATGTTCGCGATAAAGACGGAAATGATTTAATGCCGAAAATCAAAGAGCATGTCGCAAAACATGGATATGTTGTTTCGGTTGGTGACAGCCAGCATACGGAAGCAAGCTGGAACGATACCTTCGCTAAAGCCAAAGATGTGTATGCTGTGGACCCTGACACATTTCCTAACACCTATCTGAAGTACTATTTATTCCCGGATGATGTTGTTCAGCATTCTAACATAGAATATACACGAGCAAATGAAGTCATGGATGGAAGAGAAAAGTTTGTATTTGGCGAAGCCAGAAAAATTATCGAACAGCAATCTACAGAAGGCTCCGGATTGCATATTGATGAACATGCATCTTATATTGTCGACCTTGCAAGAGCCATTGCCTTTAATACGAAAGAAAGAATGCTGATGATTGTCGAGAATAACGGGGCAATTGCCAATTTTGACCCTACGGCAATGGTTGAGATTCCTTGTCTTCTTGGCAGCAATGGACCGGAACCGCTGGCTATGGGTAAGATTCCGCAATTCCAAAAAGGGCTTATGGAGCAGCAAGTTTCTGCAGAAAAATTAGTGGTCGAAGCCTGGATCGAAAAATCCTATCAAAAGCTGTGGCAAGCGATCACTCTTTCTAAAACAGTTCCTAGCGCATTCGTCGCGAAACAGATTTTGGATGATCTGATCGAGGCCAACAAAGACTTCTGGCCTGAATTGAAATAAAGGCAGGTATAATTTTCTACAAAACGATGGAGTCTGGTCAAAAGCAGTTTCAAATCTGCTTTTGATCGGCTCTTTTTTTACGCGCCTAGCCAAACTACACATTGAAATAACTTTACAAATCAATTATCATACATACATTAATAAAACACTTTTAAAATGTGTAAAAATAAAAAAAATGGAGCGGAAATGATATACGAAAAAACAAATAATATGGAAGTAAAAAGGATAAACCGAAACCGTATCTTTCGGCTAATTTATAAGAATGAGAAGCTTTCCATGCATGAAATTGCTTCTTGTCTTGGCATGAGTCTGCCAACCGTTGGACAGAATTTGAAGAACTTGCAGAGCGAGGGCCTTATTACGGAGAATGGCGTCTTTGAATCCACGGGCGGAAGAAAAGCAAAGGCCATTTCCTGTATCAAAGACGCTAAACTTGCCGTGGGATTGGACATTACAAATAATCACCTTAGTCTGGTGCTGGTTAATTTAAGCGGAGAAATTGTAAAGAGCACTCGTGTGGCTAAGATCTTTGAAAATTCGCAAGACTATATAAAAGAGATCGGGGAATTGGTCAGTGGATTTATCGAAACTTCCAATATTGATAAATCTAAAGTTTTAGGAGTCGGTATAGCAGTCCCCGGGATTTTATCCGATGATAAACAAACGGTGGTATATTCCCATGCGCTCGGCTTAGCGGATCGCAACGGGCCCGATTTTACCAAAAACATTTCTTATCCAAGTGTTCTAAGCAACGATGCGAATGCAGCCGGATTTGCAGAACTGTGGAATACGGAAGCAGTAAAAAATGCAGTCTATCTGTCGCTTAGTAACACCGTTGGCGGCTCTATTCTTCTAGATAACAGGCTTTATCCCGGGGATAACCAGCGCAGCAGCGAGTTTGGACATATGACGCTTGAGCTGAACGGAAGGACTTGTTATTGCGGAAAGCGGGGATGTCTGGATGCCTACTGTTCCGCCTCCGTTTTATCAAACGGTACGGACGAAGGCCTGTATGATTTTTTTGATCTGCTGAAAAAAGGCGGTAAAAAGCAGGAGAAAATGTGGAAGGAATATCTAAGCTATCTTGCCGTTGCGGTTAACAATTTAAGGATGCTGTTTGACTGCGACGTGATTTTGGGTGGATATATCGGTGCTTATATTGAAGAATATGTGGATGAGTTAAGACTCCTTGCGGCAGAAGGCAATACCTTTGAGCCGGATGGCAGCTATTTAAAGGTGTGCCGGAATAAAAGGGAAGCGGCGGCCGTGGGAGTGGCTCTACTGCATATTGAGCGATTTTTAAGTCAGGTTTAAGGTTAATTCAACAACGATTTTACAAAGGAAATCGACCTCCGGTTGGTTTCTTTTTTATTCATTGACATTTCGCTAAACCTGGAATACTATCTTATTAAGATACTTTTATAAAAGTTATTACATAAAGTCGCAAGGAAAGAACAGCTTCATCTTCACTTTGACATGAAAGCGCACACAACTAGTTATTGCCTTTTAACGGCGGTTATGATTGCCACGGTACTTTTGCATCCAGGATCGCGCAGCTATCTGGTATCGCAGCCCGCTGTTGAGGATATGATCACACCAAATAAAGCGAGAAACTGAAAGGAGACTAGGAAAAATGGAAGGTAAAATGAAAGTGGCGGTTATGAATGGTATTGGCAAGATGGGGTTTATCGAGAGGGAGATACCCAAAGTTGCGGACAATGAGGTGCTGGTGAAGCTTGAATATGTGGGCATCTGCGGCTCCGATTTGCACTACTACGAAACCGGCCGAATCGGAGATTACATTGTGAAGCCCCCGTTTGTCCTCGGCCATGAACCGGGCGGGACAGTGGTGGAAATTGGTAAGAATGTCACCAATCTCAATGTAGGCGACAAAGTTGCGCTGGAGCCGGGAAAAACCTGCGGACACTGCGAATTCTGCAAGACAGGTCAATATAACCTTTGCCCTGATGTGGTGTTTTTTGCCACCCCGCCGGTTGATGGCGTTTTTCAGGAGTATGTCGCGCATGAGGCTGATCTTTGCTTCAAACTGCCTGACAATGTCAGCACTTTGGAGGGTGCACTGATTGAGCCGCTTGCTGTGGGTTTTCATGCGGCAAATCAGGGCGGCGCGCATGCCGGTCAGTCCGCTGTGATCATGGGTGCAGGCTGTATAGGTTTGGTCACCTTACTTGCTTTAAAGGCAATGGGTCTTACTGAAATCTATGTAGTGGACATTATGCCAAACCGATTGGAGAAGGCTAAGGAACTGGGAGCTGCGGCAGTCATTAACGGTAAAGAAAAAGATGTTGTGAAAGAAGTTATGGAGTTGACCGGCGGCACGGGCTGCGATCTTGTATTTGAAACAACAGGTGCGGAAATTATAGCCCAACAAGCCGTATTCATCTCTAAGAAAGGTGCAAGCATCGTATTCATAGGTTATAGTAATAGCGGATCAGTCAATTTACCACTCAGTCTTGCGATGGATAAGGAACTTACTTTTAAGACTGTGTTCCGATACAGACATATCTATCCCATGGCGATTCAGGCAGTCGCTAGCGGCAAGGTTAACCTAAAGGGAATTATCACACACGTCTTCGATCTGGATGATGTTCAGAACGCCATGGACTCAAGCATCAGAAATAAAACGGAAATTGTGAAAGCAGTTATTAAAATTGAAAAATAAACAATTTATGTAGGTGACAACGATATGGGTTTAGATATCAGCAAGCTGGTAGACAAGTATCAGTTGAATCAAACGGAAGAAAAAATATTAGTATATATCATCGACAATATAGAGAATGTGAAAGAAATAGGGGTAAGAGGCATCGCAAAGGAATTTTATACATCTACAACGACAATAATGAATTTAGCAAAAAAAATGGGTCATTCCGGCTTTCTGGATATGTATTATCATCTTAATTTTACATTGAAGGATAAAAAGTCTCAATTTTCCGGCGGAAAAAATAATCAATTCTACGGTGTTGATCTGGAACAATTATTATCATTAATAGATCATCATAAAATAGAAGAGTTTGTAAACTTGTTGCTGGAAAACAGAAATGAAATTATTTACACTTGGGGAGGAGGCTTCTCCGCACCTATTACGGAATATATAACCAGAAAATTAATCGTTCTTGGATTTATATGTATCTATTCCGAACCCATTGAAAGCTATGATGTAAACCCTATTCAGGCAAAATTGTTTATCAATGTTTCCAAATCCGGAGAAACGGATTCTTTGCTGAGAATGTCGCATTCGGCAAAGAAAAATGGAATTAAAATTATTTCATTTACCGGAGACTCAGAAAATTCTTTATCCAAACTAGCGGATATAAATTTAAAAATAGTTGATATGAATGCGATGGATGACCGTAATAAGTTAGCCTCTTCTTTCTATGCGAATGTGCTGATGTTATTTGAGTTTTTGATTGGTGAATATTTGGAGAAAATAAAGGAAGACGCTATTAAAAATTGACATAATGAGAACAACATACTCTTATTTTGGAAACGTGTTACTTTTCTAAAGTACACGTTTTTTTGCACTGTGAAAATGTTTACACAAGTAAACGCTTTAATATAATATCGGTGTATAGAATAAAGAAGCTTCACTATAAATCATTTGGAGGTAATTCTCATGTTTAATAAAATTAAAGCGCTTATATTTCAAGATAAACCGGAACAGCAGCAGGAAGATGGCTTTATTGTTCCTCTTTCCGGGGAAATTATCGATTTGAGCCACGTGCCGGACGAAGCATTTTCTCAGCGGATGATGGGGGACGGATTTGCTATTCAGCCTGAGAATGGAGAAGTCTTCTCACCAGTGGATGGAGTCGTTACGACAGTGGTTCCCAGCAAGCATGCTTTTTCCATTAAAAGCAATTCCGGGATTGAATTTTTAATCCATTTTGGCGTGGATACGGTTAAGCTAAAAGGAGAAGGCTTTGATGTTTATGTAAAGGAAGGAAGCGTAGTTAAAGCGGGTGACTTGATCTTAAAGGTTAACCTCGAACAAATCAAGGACAAAGTGCCGTCTGTTGCTGTTTCGGTTATTTTTATCGAACTGAACGGAAAGAGCTTCAGTTTCAAGACCGGTAAAGCAGCAGCAAAGGAAAAAGACGCTGTTACTATACAATATGAGGACATGCAATGAAGATCGAACATATTGCACTGTGGAGTGCAACCGCTAACAATAAATAGACCAATCAGATTGAATAGTTTGTATCTGTTGAATTGGTAAGGCCTAAGCAAAAATCAGTTTAATAACTGGGAGTTGGTAATCATGAGGGCAGCGGTATTCAAAGGAAAGCATCAAATGGAAGTGTTAGATTGGAAAACGAAGGATCTCGAACCGTATGAGGTGCGAATTCGGGTCGAAAGTTGCGGCATTTGTGGTACGGATCAGCATATTTATCATGGTCACCCCGGATCTGCGGCGGTCAACCCGCCAATCGTGCTCGGCCATGAACTGGCAGGCGAAGTGATAGAGTTGGGGTCTAGGGTTCCGAACTTGAAGCTAGGAGACAGAGTATCGATAGATCCGAATATTTATTGCGGCGAATGTGAATATTGTCGGAGCGGCCGGCCTCACTTGTGCGATCACCTTCAAGCAATCGGCGTGACGCGAGACGGCGGCATGGCGGAATATTGCATTGTTCCTGCGGTAAACGCTTATCGTATCCCGAACGAGATGAGCTATGT
This sequence comes from Paenibacillus sabinae T27, assembly GCF_000612505.1. NCBI lineage: Bacteria > Bacillati > Bacillota > Bacilli > Caryophanales > Paenibacillaceae > Paenibacillus > Paenibacillus sabinae. Next base: position 4,091,971 of record NZ_CP004078.1, on the reverse strand, counting down.
AGAAGGTGCGATGGTAGAGCCTGTCGGTTGCGTCTTGCACGGATTGAAGAAAATCGATGTTCGCCCGGTTCATACGGTACTCATTATCGGTGGCGGTTTCATCGGCCAATTGTTCCTCCAGCTTGTAAAAAAACAAGGAGCGGCCCAGATTATTGTCAGTGAACCTGCGGTGGAGAAACACGAGCGGCTTCTTGAACTGGGGGCGAACGAGGTCGTGCAGCCAACGAGTCCAGAAACAGTACAAGATTTGATGAATATTGCAGATGTCGTAATCGAATGCGTGGGACGTAAAGAATCGATGGAGCTTGCAATCAAAGCAGCTCGAAAAGGAGGTCAAATCCTTCTGTTCGGTGTACCCTCGCCAGACACTCTGATTAATGTTTCGCCGTTTACCATTTTTTCAAAGGAACTAAGCATAAAGGGATCCTTTATTAATCCTTTCACACATGAGGAAGCGATTTCTTTCATTCGGCAAAACATAGTACGGATTGAGCCATTAATCAGCCATTATTTCGCACTAGATGACATTCCGGAAGTGATGGGGAAATATCCGCAAATGAATGTAGCAAAAGGTGTAGTCACTCATTCTACATAAATATGTGCGATCCCACAGTCATCCAAGGGTTTTGCAATTACATCTCCAACATTATGCAAAAATTGAATGTAAAAGGCCATTCGCAAGCGATTGCCTTGGCTGATCAAGCTTGGGGAGCTGAAGATATAGACGGGGCCTGCGACTATGCGTTAAGCCTTCTTTTGGCCGGTGGCCGAGGAAGGTTTTTTTATTGTGTTTGTTGGCTAGGACATTTTATATGGAAAATAAATGAAAATCTCTTTATAATTAGAAAGAATTGAAAAAAGGAGGATGAGATTTTGAAGAAAAAGCATACCCCGGGACTTACAGCCAAAACCGCATTAACCGGAATGGTAACGTTGACTCTTGTAATGCCGGCGGGACTTGCCGGAGCGGCTTCTTCTTCCGGTACCGCCGTTGCCGTGCCTTCTGCTGTCAAGGTGGTTGCCGGGACATCCCTGAGCGCCGCGGCCACTGCCCAGTCGAACGAAGCGGATCCTTCCAAGGTCAAGTTTACCAAAGAGCAGGCGCTTGCCAAACTGAAGTCGCTGTTTCCCCTTTTGGAGGAAGCTCAAGTGTCGAGTGTGGAACTGGGGATCAACAACTCTTATCCCGCTCCGTCCAATCAGATGATATGGAATATCCAGTGGAATTACCAGCAAGGCAGCCACGGATACGGATTTAGCAGTCAGGTAGATGCCGTTAACGGAGACCTCATCAGTACATATCTTTATTTTCCGGACCGGCAGCAGAACGAAAGCTATTATCCGCCCGAGATCACAAGGGAACAGGCGCTGGAGAAGGCAAAAGCGTTTATCGCTAAGGCTGCACCTTCGCTGTCGGTGAACGATCTGGAACTTCAGGACAACGTTAATTATTTTAGTAATCCGGCACTTTTCGGTCCAGTACAATATGGATTTAATTTTACGGTTTTGAGAAATGGTATTCCCTCTCCTCTTGAAAATGTCTCCGTCGCCGTTGCTGCGGACGGCAGTGTGCGGCAGTTCAACAAATCTCCGGAGCATTGGAGTTATCCGGCAGCTGCAGCCTCGGTTTCACAGGCCAAGGCGGAGCAGGTATTCAGCGACCAGTTTGATGTAGAGCTTGTTTACGTGCCCGTCTTCAAGAATGGGGGCGCCAACAGCTGGATTCTGGCCTGGCGGCCAACGGAGCGGGCGCTCTATGCCACCGATGCCCTGACAGGCAAACGCCTGGATACTTCCGGCGCGGAAACTACGGTTGCATCCGCCGTATACAGCGATGTTCCGCAGGCGGCCAATCGTTTTGTCCCCAGAAGCAGCACTGTAGAATTGTCCAGTGACGAAGCGGCCAAACGGGTAAAACAGGTGGTCTCCATTCCAGCATCGAGAAAGCTGGTATCCAGTTCGCTGGGCGACGATTATTCCGATAAGGACCGTAAAATCTGGAGGCTGAACTGGCTGGATAACGAATCCCTCAGAACCGGGTTCCCTTCCCAATCCTTCGCCGAGGTGGACGCCGTTACAGGGCAAATTCTGAGCTTCAATGAAAATAAGTATGGCGTTCCGGCCGGCGCGTCGGAGGCGGCAGCTACGAAAGGAACCAAACTAACGAAGGAGCAGGCCCGGAAAAAGGCTATCGCGCTGATTAATCTCCTCTATCCGGATGCATCCGCCAATCTGAAGCTGGTCGAACGGGGAGACAACGCGCTGAACGGGGGCGCGGGGTTTAGCTTTCAATTCCTCCGTTTCTATAAAGGCATTCCTGTGGGTGACGGCGGCCTGACGATTGGCCTGGATAATAACGGAGCATTGCAATCCTATTACTTCCCGCGGACATCGGACCTGGAGAAAGCCGCGATTGACCCTTCGGCGGTAAAAGTTACGAAGGAGGAGGCGCGGGCACAAAGCTTCGGCAAATACAAAGTGAAGCTGCAGTATGGAAACTTTGGAGGCTATACCCCAGCCGGCTTTACAGAGCAGAAGATCAAGCTTGTGTATTCGCCAGTGCTGCAGGATTCCCAGAATGTGCCGGAAGTCTTGAATGCCCTGAACGGCAAATGGACCGCGCAATATGATGCTCCCGGCCAATTGAAGAAAGCGTCCGACGCTTCGGATATCCAGGGGAACCCGGCCGAGCAGGCTCTGTCGACATTGGTAAAATACAACATCTTGACCCCGGATGAGAACGGGAAGGTGTATCCGGACTCCGAACTCACGTCCGGAGATTGGCTGACCTGGATAGCCAAAGCGGTTACGCCTTATTATGCGAATATGAATAACGGAGCCGAACGCAAACCGGTCGCCGGCGTAAACCCGGAAAGCCCTTATTATGATGCGGTCTCCTATGCCGTACAGAACCGCTGGATCGATGCAGACAGCGCGTTTCAGCCAGACGCCAAGCTGACCCGTGAGGGGCTTGCCGTGCTGCTGACCTCTATCGTCAAATACAACAAGATTTCCGCATATTTCCAGGCCGATCCGGTCATCAACCAATTTGGAGATGCCGCCTCAATCAGCCGCAAGGGCGAAGTGGCGGTTGCTGTGAAGCTGGGTCTGTTACAGGCTGAGAACGGCAAGTTCAATCCGGCCGACACCGTAACCAAGGCTGAAGCGGCTGCGGTGTTGTTGAAGCTGGTGGAGCTTCAGGGCAAAACGGATCAGCCCATCGGCCAATCCTTGTACTATTAAAATGTATCATTAATAAAACAGGCAAAAAGCGGCAAGCCGTTCGGCGGAGAGAATATTCCTTCGCTGAACGGCTTTTTCTAAATATATGACTTATACACTTCGCGCCTATCGTTTGATCTTATATTTCGGCGAGAAACGAACTTGCGTCTTAAAAAGACGCCGTCAGGCGTTTCTTCTTGTTTATCCCTCTTGTTTTAATTTTAAAAATTTGGGACAATAATATTCGATTGCTATTTAGGCAGCCTAAAGTTTGAATGACAGGCTTGAAACAGCCTTGAAAAGAGGATAAATAAATGAACAAGACTTCCATTTACGGGTTAACCTTTGAACAGCTGGAAGCCTGGCTTCTGGAACGAGGACATCGCAAATTCCGGGCGCTGCAGGTTTGGGATTGGCTGTACGTGAAGCGTGTCACTGATTTTTTTGAGATGAGCGACGTTCACCCCGAGGCTTTGAGCCTGCTGGACGAGCATTTTGCCATCCGTACGTTGTCTGAACACATCAAGCAGGAATCGGTGGACGGCACGGTGAAATTTTTGTTCCGCCTGCCCGACGGGAATTTGATCGAGACAGTATTGATGCGGCAAAAATACGGGCTGGCCGTATGTGTAACGACCCAGGTCGGGTGCAACATCGGGTGCAGCTTCTGCGCGAGCGGGCTTCTGTCCAAAAGCCGGGATTTGTCATCCGGAGAGATCGTCGAGCAGATTATGCAAGTCCAGCTGGACCTGGACCGGGCCGGAAAAGGTGAAGCGGTAAGCCATATCGTCGTAATGGGGATCGGAGAGCCGTTCGACAACTTTGGAAATATGGTGGATTTTCTTCATATTATTAAGAATCAGAAGGGCTTGGACATCGCCGGGCGGCATATCACGGTCTCGACCAGCGGCCTTGCGGACAAAATCATCGAGTTTGCGGATATGGATCTTCGGATCAATCTGGCGATTTCCCTCCATGCGCCGAATAATGAGCTTCGCTCCCGCATCATGAAGATCAACCGTGCGATTCCGATCGAGAAGCTGATGCAGGCGCTTGAGTATTATTTGGAGAAAACAAAGCGGAGAACGACGCTGGAGTATATTTTGCTCCGGGATGTGAACGACCAGCAAGAGCACGCTTTGGAACTGGCCAGTCTGATCGCCGGTTATGGCCCGCTCGTCAATGTAAACCTGATTCCCTATAATCCGGTGGACGAGCACAGCCAGTATCAGCGGAGCGATCGGGAGACGGTAAGGGCTTTTTTCGATACGTTGAAAAAGCAGGGAATCAGCGTCAGCACCCGCTTGGAGCAGGGAGTGGATATCGATGCGGCCTGCGGCCAGCTGCGAAGCAAGCAGATCAAGGCTTCGGCGCTCGGTTAACGTGGGTTACCGGTCTCTCTTCTATCTGAATATTCCGACATATACATCACATGTATCTAACATAAAACTTCCGTAACAATAACGACCCGCAAAATAAGTTCTATTAAAAAGAAAACAGCCCGCTTGCGCCGGATCGCGCGAGAAGGGCTGTTTCTTTTCTTCATTGGTTCAATTACTATTTTCCGAGCTGCTTATCGAGTTCACGGACCGGATTTTCTGCTCTATTTTCCTCAATCGTTTGCTTGCTCATGAACCAGCCGATGGCGGCGATCAGCAAGAGCACGATATAGAATGTTGCTTTCCACCAGGTGCTATGGGCGAAGTGCTCGGATAATACGCCGAGCGAAGGGTGCGCAAGCGTGATGACGGCAAGCTTGACGCCAACCCAGCCAACAATGATGAAGGCAGCGACCTCAAGTCCCGGCCGGGAGTGAAGAAGCTTGACGAAGAACGAAGCGGCGAAGCGCATAATCACGAGCCCGATGAACCCGCCGGCAAAAATGACGAGGAACACACCTCCGTCCAGTCCGCCGATTTGGGGAAGACCGCTTGGCGGAAGCGCGACAGCCAAAGCGACCGCAGCAAGGATCGAGTCGACGGCAAAGGCGATATCCGCAAGCTCTACCTTAAAGACGGTCATCCAGAAACCCGCCTTCTTGTTATCTGCAGCTTCCTTCGTGCCGCTCTCCGCGGCTTCTTCCGTTACCGGCTTTTTGGAAGCGGCGATTTTGCGGATGATGTGATTTGTTGCAATGAATAGCAGATAAGCGGCGCCGATTGCCTGCACCTGCCAGATGTCGACCAGGTACGAAATGACGAACAGTGAGCCGAACCTGAAGAGGAACGCCCCGAACAGCCCGTAAAAGAGCGCCTTTTTCCTTGTTTCCTCAGAAAGGTGTTTTACCATGATTGCCAGCACCAGAGCGTTATCTGCAGCGAGCAGCCCTTCCAGCGCGACGAGCACAAGGAGCACCCAGCCGTATTCCAATATTAATCCGAAATCCATTGTTGTTACCTCCCTCATGTTTATAATGACCAAAAATATATAAAAAAGACCTTTACCAAACAGATCGGACTCAAAAAGAGGCTCGATCAGAATGGTAAAGGTCTCGCTAACAATTATATATTGCCAATAAAGCCGGAGAACCATAACGAAGCTCTCGTATTGACGACTTTATTGAACAGCTACTCCCCTTTACGGGATATTCATGTTCTCGTTATTACCTAAAAAGATCATATAGTAGTTGAAAAGCGTTGTCAACGACGGAAGCTCAGGGTGATTGCCTTCTATATATTTTCGGAGGTTGAAAGAGTCGGGGAGGTTCTTATGCCGCAGCAAACGGAAAAAGAAGGAGAATCCTTGTGTAAAACTGCTGTAAAAGAAGATCAAATTGAAATTGATTTTCAATGAAAACAGGTTATGAAAACGGAAACATGATACATATGTGTAATGTAATCTGACATTTGTTTTGACGAAACTGCAAACACCAGATTATAGTGGGATTTTTCGTATTTGCGCTAATTGACGATATAGGGGATTGAAAATATGATGAGTGTACAGCAAAGCTTTTCAAGAAAGGTTGGAGTCAGGTTAACTGACACGTCGGATGTAGGTTATCTAACAAATAACCTGCTTGTATCTTACCCAAGGAAGTCGGTTCCGAAACACCTTTGGAATTGACGCTCCGCAAAACTTAGACGCATGCTTCCGACACGAGAAGGAAGTGAAGCGTGCGCGAGGGAGTACTACTCCTCATTACATTAAGGAGGTGGGAAAAAATGAAGCCGCAGCCGACGTCGTGTTTATCAAATGCAGCAGAGGACGACATCAGTCGCCACCCTTGCTACAGCGAGGAAGCCCATCGGTTTTTCGCCCGGATGCATATCCCGGTCGCTCCCGCCTGCAACATCCAATGCAACTACTGCAACCGCAAATTCGACTGCGTGAATGAAAGCAGACCAGGGGTTGTCAGTGAGGTGCTGACTCCGGAGCAAGCGGAGCGGAAAGTAAAAGGTGTGGCGGCACAATTGATGCAGCTTTCGGTAGTCGGCATAGCCGGACCCGGAGATCCGCTGGCAAACGCGGATAAGACGTTCGATACGTTTGCCAGAGTCAGAAAGCATGTGCCGGACGTGATGCTTTGCCTCAGCACCAATGGCCTTACGCTTTACCGGCACATCGATCGAATCGTGGAACTTGGCATCAATCATGTGACCATTACGATTAATGCGATCGACCCCGATGTAGGCAAAGAGATTTATCCTTGGGTGTTCGATGAAGGAGTACGTTACGAAGGAAGAGAAGCCGCCGCTCTGCTGATCAGCCGCCAGCTGCAAGGCGTGGAGGCATTGGCCAAGCAAGGTATTCTCGTCAAAGTCAACTCGATAATGATCCCGGGGGTTAATGATCAGCATCTGGTTGAAGTATCCAAGAAAGTCAAAGAACTCGGTGCGACGCTTCACAATGTGACGCCGCTGATTATCGCCCCGGGTAGCCAGTATGAAAAAGACGGCCGCAAGGCTCCCCGTCCAAGGGAATTGAACGCGCTGCAGCAGCAGCTTAGCGAGGGCGGAACCAAGCTTATGCGCCACTGCCGCCAATGCCGTGCAGACGCGGTAGGGCTGCTCGGTCAGGACCGGAATCAGGATTTCCAATTGGAAACAATGGAAGCTGATCCTGTAGTGGACCTCGATGCAAGGTCGCAATTCCAGGAGGAACTCGACGCCAAAATCCGTCAGCGTGTTATCGCCAAGCAGAATCGGCAGAACATTCTTGACGAGAACAAGAAGACCAGAGTCGCGGTTGCCTCCCGAGGCGGAGACAAAGTCAACCAGCATTTTGGACACGCGACGGAATTCATGATTTTCGATACGGACGGCGCCGAAGTGGAATTTGTCGGTATCCGGAAGATTCAGGCATACTGCCACGGCACAGCCGATTGCAACGGTGATAAAGGCGAAACGCTTCAAGAGATCACCTCAATCCTCAGCGATTGCCGGATTCTTCTCAGCTCCGGTATCGGCGACGCGCCCCGCGCGGCGCTCAACAAAGCTGGCGTGCTGCCCCTGGTCCGCAAGGGCGGAATACAGGAAGCCATTCTCGAAAGTGTGAAATACGGTTCTTATTTTGAAAATATTAATATATCGAAGGGATGATTAATCATGAGTAAGAAACCAAGACAAATCGCATTCTACGGTAAAGGCGGTATCGGTAAATCCACAACTTCCCAGAACACGCTGGCTCAGCTGGCAACGACTTTCGGTCAAAAAATCATGATCGTAGGCTGTGACCCTAAAGCTGACTCCACTCGTCTGATCCTGAACACGAAAGCTCAACAAACTGTACTTCACCTGGCTGCTGAAATGGGTTCGGTTGAAGACCTCGAACTCGAAGACGTAGTATCGACCGGCTTTGGCGACATCCTCTGCGTTGAGTCCGGCGGTCCGGAACCAGGCGTAGGCTGCGCAGGCCGTGGTATCATCACTTCCATCAACTTCCTGGAAGAGCAAGGCGCTTACGACGGTATGGACTTCATCTCCTATGACGTACTCGGTGACGTTGTATGCGGCGGTTTCGCAATGCCTATCCGCGAGAACAAAGCACAAGAGATTTACATCGTGTGTTCCGGCGAAATGATGGCTATGTACGCTGCCAACAACATCGCACGCGGTATCCTGAAATATGCTCAAAGCGGCGGCGTTCGTCTGGGTGGCCTGATCTGTAACTCCCGTAACACCGACCGTGAAGACGAGCTGATCATGGAACTTGCGCGTCGTCTGAACACGCAAATGATCCACTTCGTACCTCGCGACAACGTCGTACAACATGCCGAGCTGAGAAGAATGACAGTTACTCAATACAACCCTGAGCACAACCAAGCCAACGAATACAAACAACTGGCTGACAAAATCCTGCACAACGAAATGCTGACCATCCCGACTCCGATCGAAATGGACGAACTGGAACAACTGCTGATCGAGTTCGGTGTGGTAGAAGACGAAGAAACAGCAATCAAAAAGCTCGAAGCTGCTGGTCACTAATTAAAAAAAAGCGAACGAAATTCGCGTAACAATAGAAGTTATCCGGTGAATGGAGTGGAGAGACGGTCATTCACCGGAAGAAATTTAAACGAAGTATGCCACGCAGGAGGTACATGTCCTGCATATGAAAAAAGGAGGCTCAACGAATGGGACTGGATATTGAGGCGAACAAAAAGTTAGTTGAGGAAATACTGGAAGCCTATCCCGATAAAACGAAAAAAGACCGTAAAAAGCACTTTCAGATTAACACGGAAGAAACTAAAGAATCCTGCAGTTGCTCCCTGAAATCGAACGTTAAATCCCGTCCGGGCGTAATGACCCCTCGCGGTTGCTCCTACGCTGGTTCCAAAGGCGTGGTATGGGGACCAATCAAGGATATGGTACACATTTCCCACGGCCCTGTAGGCTGCGGACAATACAGCTGGGGTACTCGCCGTAACTATGCGAACGGTACGCTTGGTATCGACAACTTCACCGCTATGCAAATCACAAGTGATTTCCAAGAGACGGATATCGTCTTTGGCGGCGACAAGAAGCTGGAAGTAATCTGCCGCGAGATCAAGGAAATGTTCCCGCTGGCCAAAGGTATCTCTGTACAATCCGAATGTCCGATCGGTCTGATCGGTGACGATATTGAAGCGGTATCCAAGAAAATGGCCAAAGAGCTGGAAATGCCGGTTGTTCCGGTACGTTGCGAAGGTTTCCGCGGCGTCAGCCAATCGCTCGGTCACCATATCGCGAACGATGCTATCCGCGATTATGTAATGGGTAAAGCAGAACTGGCCGAAACCGGTCCTTACGATGTAAACATCATCGGTGACTATAACATCGGCGGCGATGCTTGGGCTTCCCGTATCCTGCTGGAAGAAATGGGTCTGCGCGTAGTTGCTCAATGGTCCGGCGACGGTACGCTGAACGAGCTGCAAGTGGCTCACAAAGCGAAATTGAACCTGATCCACTGCCATCGTTCCATGAACTACATGGTTACTCACATGGAGCAAGCTTATGGAATTCCGTACCTGGAGTACAACTTCTTCGGACCGTCCAAAACTTACGAAAGCCTGCGCGCAATCGCTGCGAAGTTCGACGCAACGATCCAAGAAAACTGCGAGAAGGTTATCGCCAAGTACAAACCGCAAATGGATGCCATCATCGGCAAATACAGACCTCGTCTGGAAGGCAAGAAAGTTATGCTGCTGATCGGCGGTCTGCGTTCCCGCCACACTATCGGCGCTTACGAAGATCTGGGCATGGAAATCGTTGCTACAGGCTACGAATTTGCTCATAAAGACGACTATGAAAGAACCTTCCCTGATATGCAGACAGGATCGATCATCATGGACGATCCGACTGCATACGAACTGGAAGAACTGGCTCAAAAACTGAACATCGACCTCATGGGATCGGGTGTTAAGGAAAAATACGTATACCACAAAATGGGTATTCCGTTCCGTCAAATGCACTCCTGGGATTACAGCGGTCCGTACCATGGCTTCGACGGCTTCAAGATTTTCGCCAAGGACATGGATATGACTGTGAACAACCCGGTTTGGAACCTGTTTGATAAGAAAGAAAAAGTACAGCCAGAGGGGGCGAGCGTATGAGCAAGGAAAGAATAGATATTCCGGATTACAGCACCTTGTTTACGGAAGAACGCTATGTACAACAACGGGAAAACAAGAAACAATTTGAAGCACCTTGCAGCGATGAAGCAAAAGCTGAAGCTCTTGCTTACTCCAAATCTGCGGAGTATTTGGAGAAGAACTTCGAACGTAAAGCGGTTGTTATCAATCCTCACAAAGCTTGCCAACCGCTCGGATCGGTTATGGCTGCACTCGGATTCGAAAAAACGCTGCCGTTCGTACATGGTTCCCAAGGTTGTAACTCTTACTTCCGTAGCCATTTGAGCCGTCACTTTAAAGAGCCTACGCCAGCCGTTTCTTCCTCGATGACTGAAGATGCTGCCGTATTCGGCGGCATGAGCAACATGATCGACGGTTTGCAGAACGCTGTTGCTCTGTACAAACCAGAAATGGTCGCTGTATGTACCACTTGTATGGCGGAAGTTATCGGTGACGACCTGTCGGCCTTTATCGGCAATGCCCGTCAAAAAGGCGCTATCGCCGAAGATTTCCCTGTGACCTTTGCGAATACGCCAAGCTTCATCGGCTCGCATATCACTGGTTATGATGCCATGATCAAGAACATTCTGAGCCAATTGTTCGACCGTTCCGGCCAAACTGCCGCTCCGGGTACTGGCGAAGAAGGCGAGAAGCTGAACGTACTGCTTGGTTTCGAGCCTTACACAGGCAACTTTGCTGAAATCCGCAAAATCCTGAACGCTTTCGATACGAAGTACACGATCCTCGGCGATCACAGCGGCAACTATGATTCCCCGGCTAACGGAGAATATGAATACTACTACGGCGGAACGAAGCTTGCCGATGTTCCGAAAGCCGCTAACGCACTGGGTTCGCTTGTACTGCAAAAATACACGCTTAAGAAGACTCAAGAATATATCAGCGGAACTTGGAAACAACCAATTTCCTCCTTGTCCACTCCGCTCGGCGTAAAAGCTACGGATAAGCTGCTCGAAGCGATCAGCCAATTGACTGGCCTTCCGGTTCCGGAATCGCTGAAGGAAGAACGCGGACGCGTAGTTGACGCTTACACCGATAGCCATCCTTACCTGCATGGCAAACGCGTTGCCCTGGCCGGCGACCCTGACCTGCTGCTTGGCCTCATCGGATTCTGCCTCGAAGTTGGCATCGAGCCGGTACACATCCTGTGCTCGAACGGCGATGTGGAATTCGACGGCAAGAAGTGGAAAGAAGAGGTTGAAGCGCTGCTTGCAACCAGCCCATACGGTTCCGAAGCAACGGTTTATGTTGGCAAAGACTTGTGGCACCTGCGTTCCCTGCTGATTAACGATCCGGTTGATCTGGCTATCGGCAGCTCGCACGTTAAATTTGCTGCCAAGGATGCGGGAGTACCGCTGGTCCGCGTAGGCTTCCCGATCTTTGACCGTCATCATATGCATCGTAATCCGATTATCGGCTACCAAGGAGCACTGAATCTGCTGACCTTGATCGTCAATATTGTCCTTGAGCAACTGGACAATAACCCATCCGGGCTCGTTGATTTGGTTCGCTAATTATAGGTAAAACAGGGAGCAGATTTATCTTGGATAAATCTGCTCCCTCGGCCTATTTTCAGAGATTATATGTTATAATTTGTATCATGAATGATTTTTTAACAACGGCGAAATGTATAAGGATTGGGGTCCAACGTTTCGTTCTTCCGAGTGTTAATTTCAGTTATTTTTGCCGTAAGGTTGTGAGAATTGAAGCACTAAGTCTTAGCGAAGGAGATGATGATCCAATGGAGCCTATTCGAAAGGAAGAGTTAGACGATCAGGCCTGCGGGAGCATGGCTCCCAAATCCAAACCTTGTCCACGGCCAAAACCGGGCGAGGCAGCCGGAGGATGCTCCTTCGACGGAGCGCAAATTACATTGCTTCCTATTATGGATGCAGCGCATCTGGTGCATGGACCGGTCGCTTGTGCCGGCAATAGTTGGGAAAGCCGGGGAAGCCTTTCGAGTGGCCCTTCCCTCTCCCAGTACGGTTTTGCGACGGATTTAGGTAATAATGACATCATCTTTGGCGGCGAAAAAAAGCTAAGAGACAGCATCGACTATATTGCCGGGCGTTTTACGCCTCCGGCTATCTTTGTATATTCAACTTGTGTTACGGCACTAATCGGCGAAGATATGGACGCCGTCTGTAAAGAGGCGTCGGATCGTCTGGGCATCCCGATAGTGCCTGTCAACAGCCCCGGCTTTGTCGGAAGCAAGAATCTCGGCAACCGGCTCGCGGGCGATGCGCTGCTCCAATACGTTATCGGTACCGGAGAACCGGAGCAGGAGACTCCGCTTGGTGTGAACCTGATTGGTGAGTATAACATCGCCGGCGAGATGTGGGACATTGAGAAGCTGATGAACCAGGCGGGAATTACGCTTTTATCTCGCATTACGGGCGATGCCAGATATAAAGAGATTACTTGGGCGCACCGGGCGAAAGCCAATATGGTCGTCTGCAGCCGCGCATTGCTCGGACTGGCGAAACAGATGGAATCCAAGTACGGCATACCTTATTTTGAAGGATCGTTCTATGGCGCGAAAGAAACCACCTATTCCTTGCGTCAAATGGCTTTCCTGTTGAACGACAGGGAAATGGAACGCCGGGTTGACCGGTTGACTGAACGTGAAGAGAACCGGCTGGCTCATGATCTGCGTCCATACCGCAAAATTCTCAAAGGCAAAAAAGCGGTGCTGTATACAGGGGGAGTAAAAAGCTGGTCGGTCATTTCAGCGCTGAAGGAACTGGGCATTCAGGTCGTAGGCGTCGGAACAAACAAGAGCTCGGATGAGGATGTACAAAGGATTGCCGACCGGGTCGGTGATGATACAGAGTACATTCCGGAAGGCGGAGCAAGCCGGATTATTAAGACGGTTAGAGAGCGCAAGGCGGATATTATGATTGCCGGCGGCCGGAATATGTATGTTGCAATGAAAGAGCAAATTCCGTTTGTGGACATCAATCAAGAGCGGCATAAAGCTTATGCGGGTTACGAGGGTCTGCTTCGTCTTGCCAAGGAACTGGTAGATTCCATGGTTAATCCGATCTGGAAGCTTGCTTCTTCGCCGGCTCCTTGGGATAAGGAGGGCAGCTATGACCGTTAAGAGAAGAAGCAAACCGGTATCGGTCAATCCCCTCAAAATCGGCCAGTCTTTGGGCGGCGTTCTGGCTATGCAGGGCTGCTACCGGGCGATGCCCATTGTCCACGGCTCACAGGGCTGCAGCGCCTTTCCCAAAGCGCTTTTGACCCGTCATTTTCGCGAACCGATTGCGGTGCAAACCTCAGCGCTTCAGGAAATGGACGTTATTTTTGACGCAAACCGGAATTTGGAAGAGGCTCTGAATGCGGTACTGTCCAAGCATCGCCCGGACATCATCGGAATTATCGGAACGGAACTGACCGATGTGGCCGGGGTGGATTACCAGAGCATGCTGAAGTCTTATAAGAGAGAGCGTAATATGCGCGGCGGCCTTGCCTTCTCCGTAACGCTGCCTGACTTTCGCGGATCGCTGGAATCCGGATTCAGTGTAACTGTTGAGGCTATGGTTGATGAACTGATTCAGCAGGCGGGTCTTCGGGGACAACGGAATGTGAATTCCCGCCAGATTACGCTGCTTCCCGGTTCGTATCTTACGCCCGGTGATGTAATGGAGCTTAAGGAAATCGTATCTTCCTTCGGCTTCGAGGTTATCGCGCTTCCGGATATTTCGACTTCGCTGTCCGGGCATCTGCTGACCGGATTCTCGCCGCTGACCAGAGGCGGAGTCCCGCTGGACTCCATGCTTCAGAGCCTGCAGTCCGGGCTTACTATCGCCTTTGGCGCCAGCATGGAGCGTCCGGCCAGAAGATTGCATAATGCTCTGGGAACGCCTTACAAAGTGTTCCAGGGAACGATGGGACTGAAGGCATCCGACGAGCTGCTCAATTTTCTCCATCAGATCAGTGGAGTTCCTGTTCCCATCCGGTACTGCTGGCAGCGGGAGAATCTGCTCGACTGTATGCTTGACGCGCACTTTCAGTTCGCGGGCGTGTCCGCGCTGGCTGCGCTTGAGCCGGATCATCTGCGCTCCGTATCGGAGTGGCTTGAAGAACTGGGAGTTGAACAAAAAGCGCTCGTTGCTTCCTGCGAAACTCCGGCAGTCGCCGAAATGGAACGTGAAGTGTGGGTCGGAGATCTGGATGACGCCGAAGTCCTGGGAAGCGGAGCCGATCTGTGGATCAGCAGTTCACACGGAATTGCTGGAGCAGAACGTATCGGAGCAGCGTTCCTACCTGCAGGCTTCCCGATTTGGGATGAGCTTGGATCGTATATGAATGTCTCCGTTGGCTATCGCGGGGCAATGGAATGGACCAATAAAGCAGGCAATCTACTTATGAGAAGGGAGGCGGAGCATCGTGAAAGTCGCGTTCGCCACAGATGACGGAGTTCGTGTAAATGCCCACTTCGGGCAATGTTCGATGTTTGCCATTTATAACATTACGAAGAGCAGCAGTGAGCTAGTGGAGCTCCGCAGAATACCCGATATTTCAACCCAGGATGAGTTCGGCAAGATCGACAGCCGGATCGACGCAATTGCCGATTGCACGCTGATCTTTCTGATGCAGATAGGCGCGTCGGCGGCAGCTAAGGTGACCCGCCGCAAAATCATGCCGGTCAAAGTGCAATTCGGCAGCCCGATTGATGATCAGGTCAAACGGCTTGTGGACATGCTGCAAGGCAAGCCGCCGATGTGGCTGGCCAAGGTGCTTCGCGCGGAAGAAGAGGAAGGAGCTGGGGTTCATGGATCCAACGGCTAACGAAATCGCACCCGCGAATGAACAGCCGGCTAACAGACAGCCGGCATTGCCGAAACGCCGCCCCTAGCCGGCCCCCGATCCTGAAAAGGCTGCGCATCTTGTCCGCCGCTTGAACGACCTGCTCAGCGCGAGCGATCATTTCGGCCGGCATGCAGCCCTGACTCCCGAGGAGAAGATTGCGAAGCTGTTCCTGGTATCGGCGGAGGATAAAGCGAAATCGGATTTCAACTGCACGGCATCCGATGATGTTCGCCGCCAAGTGCCGCTATTGTTCCAGGCCATTGCCGGCGTGATGGAAGAGAACTGCGGCTTGATGATTCAAAGCTCTGCGGAAATCAACGTCGAGGGCTTCGGCCGCGGGCTGCTCTATAGCGGCCGCGTTATTCTTGTAATGAAGAGTCTCCGCGCAGGCTTTCCGTTTCCGTTCACTTCTCTGGACAAGACGGTGGCCTACGGGGTAGCTTGCGTAGAAGAGGGGCTCGCCTTTTTGGAGAAATATAAAGAATTGACCTCTGTGCACGGACTGCTCAGTCTGGAGGGATAAACTTCACTGTCAGAAAACTCCTCCGATTCTATACTATATTGAAATAATTAAGCCATGAGCGATAACAGGGGGAGAAGACAATGGAGCAAGCATTGGCCGGATTGACGGAGCAGCAGCGATATGCACGGCAGTTGAAACTGCTTGGAGAGAGCGGACAGAAGGCACTAAAAGAAGCTACGGTAATGATCGCGGGTATCGGCGGCCTTGGCGGAACGGCTGCGATTTATTTGGCAGCCGCCGGAGTCGGCAAACTGATACTCGCTCATGAAGGCAAGATTGTCCTGCCGGACTTGAACCGGCAGATTCTGATGGACAATGATCACCTGGGAATGGAGCGGATGAGCACCGCCGTGGAGCATCTGCGGCGGCTTAATCCCGAGGTGGAAATTGAAGGATATAATTCCAGAATTGAATACGACAAAGCCAAACCATGGATCGAGAGCGCAGATATTGTCATTGACGCCCGCTATGATTTTCCCGAGCGATATGAATTGAACCGGCTCTGTGTGGACGCCGGCAAGCCGATGATCGAGGCGGCGATGTACGGCTTTGAAATATCGCTCACAACGATGATTCCCGGAGAAACACCATGTATGGAGTGCTTGTACCCCGACAGACAGCCTCAGTGGGAACCTTTGGGATTTCCAGTTTTGGGCGCAACCTCAGGTATTGCGGGTTGCCTGGCTGCGCTGGAAGCCGTAAAATGGATTACAAGGGTAGGAACGGCCTATACCGGAATTATGCATCGCTTCAACTCACTTGATTTTACCACATACAGTGTCCGACTTACCCGTAATCCGAATTGCGCTTGCTGCGGAGAAGGAGGTAAACCGTGAAAAGTCTCAAGCTATGTGACACGACGCTAAGGGACGGTGAACAGGCGGCTGGGGTTTCATTCACGAGGGCGGAAAAGCTGGAAATCGCAAGATTGCTGTCGGAGTGCGGTGTAGAGCAGGCGGAGATCGGTATTCCGGCTATGGGCGTTCGGGAGCAGGAGGACATCGCGGCTATTGCCGCGCTTGGACTTCCCATGAAGCTGATGACCTGGAATCGTGCGCTCAAAAACGACGTTGACAAGGCTTGGGAGACGGGAGTGAACTGGTGCCATATTTCCATTCCCGCTTCTGAAATACAGCTTCACGGCAAGCTAGGACTAACGCCCGCCGAAGGCTTAACCAAGCTGCTGCGCGCGGCGGAATATGCGATAGGGCGGGGGATGACCGTATCGGTTGGTATGGAAGACTCTTCCCGTGCGAGTATGGATTTTCTGGTGGAATTGGTCAACTGTGTATACAAGGAGTGCGGCGTCAGGTGGTTCCGTTATGCGGATACCGTCTCCGCACATCATCCCGGACAGATGGCTGAGCGGGTAAGCACATTGCTTGGAGCCGTACCGCCGGATGTGGAGTTGGAGGTGCACTGCCATAACGATTTCGGACTGGCTGTCGCGAACACGTTGAGCGGCATTTCCGCCGGCGCGACGTGGGCGAGTACGACGATCGCAGGAATCGGGGAGCGCACCGGAAATGCGCCGATGGAGGAAGTGGCGCTGGCCTGGCGGTACCTGTACGGAGGCCACACCGCCATTCGGGCCGAGCTGCTTAAGCTTGCGGCAGATATGGTTATCGCGGCTTCGGGACGCGTCGTCGGAGATTCCAAGCCGATCGTCGGCAAGATGGCTTTCACGCATGAATCGGGCATTCATGTGGACGGACTGATGAAGGACAGGGAAACTTATCAGACCTTCAATCCGTCGGAAGTCGGCCGTGAGCATAACTTTGTGCTCGGCAAGCATTCCGGGACGGGCGGCGTAGCGCATGTGCTAGGGAAACAGGGACTTGAAGCCGACCCCGAGACGGCGGCCAGATTGCTGGTGCGTGTCCGGGATTATGCCGAGGCGAGCAAGGGCAATGTGCCAGAAGCCCTGTTAGTGAAATGGCTGATGGAAGAGCGGAAGCAGGCTCCAAACGCGGTGTAAGAACCCTGGTGATAACAAGATTGTTATCTGCCAAATAGGAGTGGACGGAAGCGAACATGCGAAGCATAGTAGCGGATGATAATAGGAGCTGATTCACGGGACATTGGTTTGTTCCCGTGAATCAGCTCCTTTTTGTTGGGCGAAAGTGTCTGGCGGATGGTTATCCCTATTCGTTCATTCTTCCGCCTGTTTTTTTATAGCTCTGGCAAGCAAAAATTCTCCGCAGTCAACCATAGTAGGCTTTGTGTACATTTCGATCTCGATTTGAAGAATCGTATCCAGTGCTTTCTCATCCAAGCTTAATTCCTGAACGGACCCGGCATTCCCCGAGCTAAAGCAGGGACTTCCTCCTAAAACAATGTCACCAAATCCATTCTCCTCAAGCAAATGATTAAGTTCTGCCGCTTCAAAGAAATGCCTTGGAGGCTGGCTGACCTTCTCATGTCTGGGCAAGTCACCTGTCTTCATTACTTGATCGATGAACCAGTATTCGGGATTGTTAAAGAAATCGGGATATTTATGGCCTAGAAGCATTTTTAGAATTCCCCATTTGTTATTGACGCTGACAAACAGCAGACCCTTCTTGTTCAGTACCCTGTTAAACTCAAGTATCGCCTTGGCTCTATTGTCAAGCACGTAGGATAGAGGAGCGCCATAGCACACTACCATATCAAATTGCCCATCTTTAAATGAGGACAGATCTCGAATATCGCCTTGAATAAAACCGTCTATGTTATCCTTTACATTCGCTTCATTTGTTTTTTCCTCTGCCAGTGCAAGCTGCACGTTGGAAACATCAAATAAAGTAACATGGCAGCCTCTTTTTGCAAATTCAATGCTGTAGCGGCCCGCGCCACAGCCGGCATCGAGCACCTTCATCCCTTGTTGCAGATACTTTTCCACAAAGTGCATATGAAGAAAATAGTTAATTCTGCTGTATGCGTTTTCTTCTAATCTATTCCATTCTCTTGCACCATAGCTGTCGTAGAAATCTCTGACTTCATTGTCCATAAACAACCCTCCCAACAATCCAATAACGATACTGTTATTATATTTAGATGCTGTCCACTATTTTCCTTTATTTTTGGCCGAGCTTCCGCTGAAGCATATCCTCGTTTGAAGAATGGTTATTAGTCTTTCGTGCGAAGGGTTAAGATATATTAAATGTACTTCGCAATGGGGTACAGTTCGCACAAGGAGGCAGGGGGCATGAACCCGAAATGGTGGAAGGAAAGCGTCGTGTACCAGATTTATCCTGTAAGCTTCATGGATTCGAACGGCGATGGAAGGGGAGACCTGCGGGGAATCATTTCAAAGCTGGACTACCTGAAGGATCTCGGAGTGGACGTGATCTGGGTGTGCCCCATCTACAAGTCTCCCGGCCATGACAACGGCTATGACATCAGCGATTACTGCGACATCAGCCCAGAGTTCGGAACGATGGCGGATTTCGACCTGATGCTTCGGGAAATTCATTCGCGGGGCATGAAGCTGATGATGGACCTCGTGCTCAATCACACTTCTCATCAGCATCCCTGGTTCGTTGAATCCCGGCAGTCGAAGGATAATCCAAAACGCGATTTTTATATATGGAGAAAAGGCAAAAACGGCGGACCACCGAACAACTGGGAGTCATATTTCAGCGGTTCGGTGTGGGAATACGACGAGCGGACGGACGAGTATTATCTGCATTTGTATTCCAGATTCCAGCCTGATCTCAATTGGGAAAATCCGGCCGTCATTGATAAGCTTCACGAAATGGTAGCCTGGTGGCTGAAAAAAGGGGTGGACGGTTTCCGTTTCGATGCTATCGCGCATATTGTCAAGGCCGAAGGGTTGCCCGACGCCCTGAATCCGCAAGGCAGCACGACGGTGAGAGCCTATGAACTGTTCTCCAACCTTGAGCATGTCCACACCCTGCTGCAGAACCTGTATGACAAGGTCCTCTATTATTACGATATTATGACGGTCGGCGAGACTTCCGGTCTCGGGCCGGAGCAAGCGCTGGTGTATGTGGGCGACGGACGCCGGGAGCTGAACATGACGTTCCAGTTTGAGCATATGTTCCTGGATGCGGCTTCTGCGGGCAGCGGAAAATGGGATGTCGTTCCGTGGAATCTGCTGGCCCTGAAAAAAATCATGAGCGGCTGGCAGACGACTCTCCACAACCGGGGCTGGAATGCCAACTATTTATGCAATCACGATCAGCCTCGGGCGGTATCGCGGTTTGGAGACGATGTCCGTTATCGGGACTGCTCGGCCAAAATGCTGGCTACGTTTCTGCATATGCTGGAAGGGACGCCATACATGTACCAGGGCGAAGAGATCGGCATGACCAATGCTGCGTTTCAGTCGATTGACGATTACCGGGACGTCGAAACGCTCAACTACTATGAGGAGCGCCGCAACAGCGGGGTATCCGACGAGGAAATCATGAAGGCCATCCACAAAAAGAGCCGGGATAACGCCCGAACGCCAATGCAGTGGGACGGCAGCGAAGGAGCCGGATTTACAACCGGGGTGCCCTGGATCAAGCTGAACTCGAATTATGTGGAGATCAATGCCGCCAAAGCGGTTAAGGACCCGGATTCGATATACCATTATTACAAAAAGCTGATTGCGCTCAGAAAACAGCACAAGGTGATCGTCTATGGCGAATACCGGCTGCTGCTGCCGCTGCATCCCGAAATTTATGCATTTACGCGGACGTTAGAGGAACGGCAGCTGCTGATTGTTCTTAATTTTTTTGACCGGAGTCCGGTCTTTGAAATGCCTCAGGATCTGTCGCCGGATGGGATGGAGCTGCTGATCTCCAATTATCCTTCTGCCAAGGGCGAGGATCTCCGCAAGCTTCCACTTCGTCCTTACGAGGCGCGGGTCTACATCAAGACCATTCCGTTAGGGGCTGAGGGAGCGCAGAATTAAACAATCGATTAGCGGGGCAGGTTCAAGCGGCGGCAGCGCGGCGGACCTGCTTTTTTTTGGTGGCCGGTTGGCTGAAAATAGATCTGTACAGGGGCGGATCAGCATTTTTCATGGAGTGTGAGTGACCTGCTGCTTTGAGTTTGCAAGCAAAAGGGGGTAAAATAAGCGGTACATTTGTTAGATACATAGATTGGCGAGATGAAAAGGGAACTTTCGGGAGGAGACCGGGCATGAGTGAATGGTATGAACAAAGCTTTGGCGAGGACTATCTGATCGTATATAAACACCGGGATTTCGGAGGCGCGCGGCGGGAGGTCGAGCGGATGATCGGCTGGCTCGGGCTGCCGGCGGGCGCCAAAGTGCTCGACTTGTGCTGCGGCATGGGCCGACATTCGCTGGCGCTTGCTGAAGCGGGCTATAAGGTCACCGGCATCGACCTGTCGGAAGCGCTGCTGCGCGAAGCGCGCGCCCAGGAAGGCGCGGAGCAGGTAACCTGGGTCCGTTCCGATATGCGGGAGCTGCCGCTTGAAGGAGGCTTCGACGCGGTGGTCAACCTGTTCACCTCTTTTGGATATTTTGAGGAGGATGAAGAGCATCTGAAGGTGCTGCGCGAAATCCGTCGTATGCTGAAGCCAGGCGGCAAGTTCATTATCGATTTCCTGAATCCGGCTTATGTTACCACGCATCTCGTGCCGCACTCCACTCGGGAAGACGGCGACAATCTGATTGACGAGAAGCGGCGGATCGAGGACGGCTATGTGAAGAAGGACATCATCCTGACGTCCAAGATCGATGGAACGCCGCGTCAATACCATGAGCGGGTGAAGCTGTATAAGCTGGAGAAGTTCCGCGAATTGCTCGCGGCTGCCGATCTAACGATTGAAGCGGTGCACGGCAGCTACGAGGAGGATCAATATGAGGCGGATACGTCGCCGCGCATGATCTTCGTAGGGACGCGTCCATAAATGAGCAGCGGGAATAGCAGGAGGGAGGATGGCGTACGGCACAGGCTTTGGGAGAACGGCGTGATCCAGGTGCTTGTGCCAATGGCGCCGCCGCTGCTTCAGATGAACGGCTATGTGCTCAGGGATGAAGACGGCGGCCTGACCGTTGTCGATCCAGGACCCCGAAGCCGGGAATCGGAGAAGGTCTGGGAAGAGGTTCTTCGGGAGCTTGGAGCGTCATGGAAGGCTGTGAAGCAAATCGTTGTCACCCATCACCATCCGGACCATTACGGGCTCGCGGGGTGGCTGCAGGAGCACAGCGGCTGCCGGGTCTGGATGTCGAAGCGGGCGCACGCCGAGGCGGAGCTGATGTGGGGGCCGGCGTCCGTGATGGAGTCGGCGCTGCCAGCGTTTTTTGCCCGGCACGGCATGCCGCCGCAGCAGACGGCGGAGCTGAAGGAGCACCAGGCCGGAATATGGCCTGCGATTTCGCCGCAGCCGGAGGTGTCCCATGTGGAGTCGGCGCGGTCTTTTGCCATGGGCGGCCGGGAGTGGCTGCCGGTGGAGACCGGAGGTCATGCGGCCGGGCATTTGTCCTTTTTCCACCCGGGCAGCGGGCAGCTCCTCTGCGGGGATGCCGTGCTGCCGCAGATTTCCCCGAACGTCAGCCTGCTTCCGGGCAGCGACCCCGAGCCGCTGCGGACGTTCATGGACGGGCTGTCCAGGCTGAGGGAGCTGCCCGCAAGGACGGCGTTTCCGGGGCACCGGGAGCCGTTCGGGTATTTTGCGGACCGGATTGACCGGCTGCTGCTTCATCACGAGGAGCGGCTGGATGCGGCCGAGTCGCTGCTTGCGGATGGTCCGCGGAGCGGGTACGAGGTATGCGGAGAGCTGTTTCGCGGACGGATAACAGGGATTCATCAGCTGCGTTTTGCCATGAGCGAGGCGCTGGCTCACCTCGTTGAACTTGAACGCAGAGGGCGCGCCTTCTTGGAGGAAAAGAACGGGGAGATTCGTTTTTTTAGAATAGATGGCTGTTGATCGCATGCGTGAGACAAACAAGCGGGACCTGGCAAGAATGACTCTTGCCAGTCCCGCTTTTTCATTCGGATTCGTGCCTTATTTCGTCTTCAGCTTCTCCGCGTGCAAGCGTCTTGACGTCTCCTCGCTGTCCTCCGGCTCATGCGGAAGCCCCAGGTCCCTCTCCCGTTCGGCCTGCTTCCGGTGGGCGATCCGGCTGCTTGCCGCGGCTGCAATGGCTCCCACAATATCGTCAAGAAAGGTATTCACTTTCCCTGTTCCCTTATCGTTTAGCCGCTCCAGGACACCCGGCTTCAGCTTGTCGATATAGCCGTAATTGGTAAAGCCAATGCTCCCGTATACATTCACAATGGAAAAGGCCAATATTTCATCTACGCCGTAAAGACTTTCGTCATGCTCAATCATATCCTGCAGCGGCGGTAACAGCTTGCCCTCTTCTGCCAGCAGATCCATCTGGATGCCGGTCAGAACAGCGTTCTGCACTTCCCGCTTGGTGAGCACCATCTCGACGTTGTGAATGCACTCTTCCAAGGTCAGAGAGGGATAATATTTTTGCTGAAGCAGCAAGACAAGCTCGGCAATTTCCTCGATCTTTACCCCGCGTGTGTGAAGCCAGGCTCTCGTTGCCTGCGAGACGGCTTTGCTGTTCAGACTGTATGGAATTTTTTCGTCGGCCATGTTCAGTCACCCCGTTATGTCGTCGTCATTGGACGTTGTCTTGGCGGCATGGCTTGCCATGCTGTGCCGTAGTCAAAATTGTACTTGTACAGGAAGTATTTGTCCAGAAAAGGGTGCTTATGCGACAAAGAGGTTGCCCCAGGGGGAAAAGAGCAGAACAGGTACCGGAAAATACGGCGTGCGCTATTTTTGGATAAGCCGTTGTTATTTTTTGTCCGGGGGGCTCGTATACATAGCAGTACAAACCGTATTGATTACCGATGAAAGGGGAAAACAAAATGATAAACAAGAAAAAAATTGCCGGCCTTTCCGCCGCCTGCCTGCTGGCGTTCCCGCTGGCGCTGTCCGGCTGCGGGTTGTTCGGCTCGGAAAAATCGGCTGCCATTGACCCGCCGCCAAGCGATGTGGAGGCGCAAATGCTGCAGACGAGTGAAAACACGCTGGATAGCGGGGTCTTCGCGCCTGTGGCGGATGACGGCGCGGATAGCGGCGCTGCCGGCAGCGATTCGGGCGCGGGAACCGCCGATTCAGCAGGGGCTGCGGCGAATAACGCCGTAAACGGCGGCGCAGCGGCATCTTCCAAAGGAGACGGCGATTCTCATGCGCCGCGCACGACCGTATTTTTACAGAATGATAACGGGCTGCTTGCTCCAGTCGCTTTGAACCTTCCGGCAGCAGACAAAGGCGGAGCGTTGAAGCAATCGCTCGAAGCGCTGGTTGACCAGGGAGCCTACGCCGCGAACCTACCTGAAGGCTTTCATGGCGTCCTTCCTCAAGGCACAGAGGTTAAAAGCGTAACCGTGGACTCCAAGCATTTGGCCGTAGCCGAGTTCGGTGGCAATTTCGGCACATACGCTCCCGAAGACGAGCGGAAGGTTCTGGAGGCCCTTACCTGGACGCTGACCGGGCAGGATGGAATCAAGGGAGTGCAGCTGTGGGTTGACGGCAAGAAGCTGAACGAGATGCCGCTCAAGGGAACGCCGCTCGATCGTCCGCTGACCCGCAGTCTGGGCATCAATCTGTCGTCGCATGGACCTGCTCAGATGAATTCCAGCGCCGTCACGGTCTACTTCTCGGCTTCTTCGCCTAGCGGAGTGCAGTATTACGTACCCGTTACCCGGTTCGTGACGCCGGGACAGGACCCGCTTCATGCGGCAGTGAACGAACTGATCAAAGGTCCGGATTCCGCTGATGGTCTTGAGACCGTAATGACCCCCGATACGTTGCTGGATTCCGTGGAGAAAGGGCAGAACGGCGTAGTGACTGTGTCGCTGAACGATGATATGTTCGATGACGGCAGTCAGGTGCCCGCCGAGCTGCTGGAGTCTGTGGTGCTTACGGTTGCCCAGAATTCGGAGGACTCCATGGTACAGGTCCGCATGAACGGCAAACAGACGGTAACCGGCACAGACAATGTCGATTACGGCAAGCCGGTATCGGCTCCGCAGTATGTGAATGAGCTTCCGCTGTAACAAGGAAGGCCGGACCCGGGTTTGTTCAAATATAAGCCGCCAAGGCGAAAAGATGCTTTTGCGCCTGCACTTTGGTAGAATAAAGGATGCTTAAACGAAGCTTATGCTATACAAATGTAGGAGGCAGACCAAATGAGATCAAACGGGCGAAACGACGATGGGCTCCGGCCGCTCAAGATAACGACCCAAACCAATAAATATGCCGAAGGCTCCGTACTCATTGAAATGGGAGACACCAAGGTGATTTGCACGGCGACCGTGGAGGAAAAAGTCCCTCCCTTTCTGAAAGGCCAGGGGAAAGGCTGGGTGACGGCGGAATATTCCATGCTTCCCCGGGCGACCCAGTCGCGCAACCAGCGCGAAGCCGCCCGAGGAAAGCTGAGCGGACGCACGATGGAGATCCAGCGTCTGATCGGACGGGCACTTCGCTCGGTGGTGAATTTGCAGGCTCTGGGCGAAAGGAGCATCACGCTCGACTGTGACGTTATCCAGGCGGACGGGGGAACGCGTACCGCGTCGATTACGGGCTCTTTTGTCGCGCTGGCGTTTGCCGTGAACAAAATTGCGCTGCAGCACCGTCTCAGCGTGTTTCCCATCACCGATTATCTGGCGGCGATTAGCGTCGGCATTGTGGGGGACCGCCCGCTGCTCGATCTGAATTATGAAGAGGATTCCAAGGCGAAGGTCGATATGAACGTTGTCATGACCGGAAGCGGCGAATTTGTTGAACTGCAGGGAACCGGGGAAGAACGCCCCTTCTCGCGGAGAGAGCTGGATCATCTGCTGGGTCTGGGTGAAAAAGGGATTCTCGAACTGATTACCGCCCAGAAGGAAGCGCTCGGACCGATTGCGCTCAAAATTCCCGCCGGCCAGCCCGGCAAGGAGGTTTAGCATGATCTCCGGAGACGGTATTCTCGTTGTCGCAACGAAAAATGCCGGAAAGGTGCGTGAATTTCAGCATGCTTTTGCGCCGTTCGGCTTAACGGTCAAGAGCATGTTCGATTATCCTGAGCTTCCGGACGTGGTGGAGGATGGAACGACCTTTGCGGAGAATGCGCTGAAGAAATCCAGGCAAATCGCCGAAGCACTAGGTCTTCCTGTGCTGGCCGACGATTCCGGCCTCTGCGTGGATGCGCTTGACGGTCGTCCCGGCGTATACTCCGCCCGCTATGCGGGCGAAGGAGCCACGGACAAGGACAATAATCTCAAGCTGCTTGACGAGCTGGAGAGACTGAAGCAGGGTGAGGATACCGGACAGCCGCTGCTGAGCACGGCGAGGTTCGTCTGCGCCCTGTCCTTGTACGATCCCTCCACAGCTGCGGAGCTTACAGCCGAAGGAGCGGTGGAGGGCTGGATTACTTCCGAGCCGGCCGGAGGGGGAGGCTTCGGTTATGATCCCTTGTTCTATCTTCCGGATTTTGAGAAGACTATGGCCGAGCTTACGCTGGACGAGAAACAGTCGATCAGTCATAGGGGAAAGGCGCTTCGGCTTCTCACAGAGAGATTGGCCGGGCGACCGCTTGGCAGCGAAGGACAATAAGCATACAGCATTGCAAAGCCTCTAGTCTGAATGATCGCGTATGCGAAATTCAGGCTAGAGGCTTTTTTTGCTTCGAAAATGGTCGGTCATTCAAGCCATATTGGTGAAGAAATTCTGTCGTCATCATAACGCCGCTCCCGGAGAAGTACAATGAAGTAGCGGCAGTTCATGGATATGCCAAATGATGCAACGCAGTACAATTTTTTTCGTTATTGTTAGTATAAAGCGAATAAAGAAGGTGACAGCTTTGGTTATTTGGATGATCTGGTTCATTGCCGCCGGCATACTGCTGGTCGCTGAAATGCTGACGCTCACTTTTTACCTGCTGTGGCTCTGCATCGGGGCCGCCGCCGCGGGCTTGGTGTCGCTTGCCGCGCCGGACGCTGTGCTGGTGCAGGTGCTGGCCGGCTCTTTGGTCGCGCTGGGACTAACCCTGTTCTCGAAACCCGTGGTGTCGCGGTTCCGAGCCTCACGGGGATTTAAGGACATCGGTACCGATATTGTCGGCAGGCAGGGGATCGTCGTTCAGCCTATTGAGCAGGGCCGCTACGGACAGGTCAAAGTCGGGGGCGACACCTGGAGCGCGAAGTCGGCGCAGAATTTGGCTGCGGATGAGAAGGTCAGAGTTATTGGCAGAGGTAGCGCTATTATTGAAGTAGAACGCTGGGAGGAATGAGAGCATGGAATTGGCGGTTACCGGAGTTGTATTGATTGTTGTAATTGCATTTATCGCGCTGACGGTCAAAATCGTCCCGCAGCAGCGGGTCGGCGTTGTGGAACGGCTGGGGAAATTCCACCGGCTGCTGACGCCCGGTCTCAATATTCTGATTCCGATCATCGATCAGGTGCGCGTCTATCACGACCTGCGGATTCAGCAGGCGAATGTGCCTCCGCAGACGGTGATTACCAAGGACAATGTACAGGTGCAGATCGACACGATTATTTTCTACCAGGTCGTGGGCCCGGAAGAAGCGACTTACGGCATTTCGGATTATGTCTATGGTGTACGGAACATCAGCACGGCGACGATGCGGCAAATTATTGGCAAGCTGGAGCTTGACGAGACGCTGTCCGGACGGGAAAAAATCTCGACCGAAATCCGCCTCGCTCTTGATGAAGCAACGGAGAAATGGGGCGTGCGGATTGAGCGGGTCGAGGTAATCGATATCAAGCCGCCGGCCGACATCCAGGAAGCCATGGATAAACAAATGAAGGCGGAACGGAACAAGCGGGCCATCGTGCTGGAGGCGGAAGCGGCCAAGCAGGATATGATCCTGCGCGCGGAAGGCGACAAGCAGAGCAAAATCCTGAAGGCGGAAGGAGACCGGGAAGCGCGGATTCATCAAGCGGAGGGTCTGCGGCAGGCGCAGGAGCTGGAGGCGCTCGGCCAGGCCAAGGCCATTCAGGCGATCGCAGAGGCAGAGAAGCTGCGGATTGAGCTGATCCGAACCGCCGGGCTGGATGAGCAGGTGCTGGCTTATCGCTCTTTCGAAGCCCTGGGCGAAATCGCCAAGGGGCCGGCCAACAAGGTATTCCTGCCTAGCGACGTCGTCGGGACGCTTGGAAGTGTGGGCGCCATTGCCGAAGTGTTTAAGGCGGGCAAGGACAAATAAGCGCGGTATCGGACTTTTCCGGCACTCTCCTGGCATGATCTTCAGGATTGATTTTACAATCGTGGTCATTTCGGCTAAAGTAGGGACACACCCCAAGAAGAAATGATAAGGAGAGAAGACATCGTGACGCAAAAAGAACTTTCGCCATTTGTGGAGCTGCTTGGCCTGGAGCGCCATGTCGAAGGCGGCTGGTTTAAGGAAATTTGGAAATCTTCCGTACAAATTCCCCAGGATCTTCTAGGAAAAGACTACTCCGGCCCACGCCCTGCGGCTTCCACTATTTATTTCCTGCTGCACCCGGGCGAGGAATCCCAGTGGCACGCTGTCCTGTCGGATGAGCACTGGCTGTGGCATGCGGGCAGTCCGCTTGTGTTAAGCCTCGGCGGCAGCGGAGAGCAGCCTGGCGAGGTGGAGGAAATTATACTGGGCCTCGATATTGCCGCAGGCCAGCAGCCGCAGGCGGTCGTACCGGCAGGCGCGTGGCAGGCCGCAAGACCGCTGGGCAACGAGCCGGTGCTTGTCTCCTGTGTAGTGGCTCCGGGCTTCCATTATGATGATTTCCGGCTGATCGGCAAGTCGGAGGAATAACGCATTCTTCCCTACGAAGCAGCCGGAAGAGTAGAATACTTTTAGTAAGAGGCGGAGCGCAGGCTCCGCTTTTTTTAATATTAGAAAGTATTAGCTTCGCGTTTATCCCTAACCTGATATTTCTACGAGAAACGGTACCGCCCCTGAAAGGACGGCGAAGCGTTTCTTCTTGCTAAGTCGATACATGGCTCGGTTCAATGGAATTCGGGGTAAGCCAAGCGGAATTTTGAACTTTCGGCACGCGATCTGATATACTTGATTTTGGAAATCCTGCTTAGAATGACAGCATACACGGTTAAACATTTTTGTAGAACGCAAACTAAACACGAATTTGGAGGGAGAAGCGATGAGTCAGTTGAATGGACCGTTTACGGGAGGACCTACGCTGAGAGACGGCGTAACGATGCCGTGGCTGGGACTTGGAGTATGGAAGACCAAAGACGGCGATGAGGTTATCCACGCGGTCAAATCGGCGATCGAAATTGGTTACCGCAGCATCGATACGGCCTCGGCTTACAAGAATGAAGAGGGCGTAGGGCAAGCTATCCAAGAATCTGGAGTGCCCCGCGAGGAACTGTTCATCACCACGAAGGTGTTCAATAGTGAACAGGGTTATGAGCAGACCTTGCAGGCCTACGAGTCCAGCCGTAAGAAGCTCGGTCTGGATGTCATTGACTTGTATCTGATCCACTGGCCGGTTAAGGATAAGTTCCGCGAGACCTGGAAAGCACTCATTCATTTGCAAAAAGAGGGCTATGTCAAATCGATTGGCGTCAGCAACTTCCAGACTCATCATTTGAACAGCATTATCGAAGACACCGGTGTCGTCCCCGTGGTGAATCAAGTGGAATTCCATCCGCTGCTGAGCCAGCGTGAGCTGCTCAAATACTGCCAGGATCAGAATATTCAGCTCGAAGCGTGGAGCCCGCTGCTGCAGGGCAACCTGGATATTCCGCTGCTGCAGGATCTCGCGCAAAAATACGGAAAGACGCCTGCCCAAATCGTTCTCCGTTGGGATATCCAGCAGGGTGTCATTACGATTCCTAAATCCATTAATGCCGATCGCATCCGTGAGAATGCTGGTATTTTTGACTTTACGCTCAGCGATGAAGATGTCCTGGCCATCGAGGGATTGAACAAGAACCACCGCTACGGCCCCGACCCGGATAACTTCAATTTCTAACATGCAATTAGGTTGAAAAAAGGATGTCTCCAGCCGCTCATCCACGGCAGCCGGAGGCATCCTTTGTTTTATTAATGGAATTATGCACGGAGTCTGGGAGTTCGCCCCAGCCTTCTCATCAGGAGTATCCCTTGGACGATGACCAGCATGCTGCAGACCATGGCCATAACCTGACCGGCCTGATCACTCGCTGTAATCGTATCGAAGATGGCGTGCCAGAGAATGACCGGAATAATGCTCCACCGGCTACCCGCGCAAATCCAGGCGAGGACGGCGGAACCGTAGGTCAGGCTGATTGCCCAGCCGATGATGCCAAAGCCCATGCCGAGGTAGCTTTCATTAAACCAGAATGCCGGCAGATGCCAGAGCATCCAGACGACCGCCACGATCAGAGCGGAAGCGAATAAGGAGCGGCGGCGGTGCAGCTCAGGCAAAAGAAAGCCGCGCCAGCCGCTCTCCTCGCCGATGCCGAAGGTCAGTATCCAGACGAGCGCCGTTTCCCAGACGTTGAGACCAGCGGGGAGATCGGATGTAAGTCCGAACCGGGACATATCCGGAAAGCTTCCGGTAATGAGGCGGTGGGCCAAAACGGCGATCCCCCCGTAAGCCAGCGGAAGCCCGGCTGCGATCAGCAGCCATTTTCGGGGGAAGGAGAAGGAAAACAGCGTCTTGATCCAGGTGGAGAATCCATTGCCGCCGGGCAGCAGCTGTGCGGCTGCTGCTCCGGCTAGCGGACCGAACGATCCCAGGTAGAACTGACCGGGCAGGACGGGGAGATGGGCCGCGAATTGCCGGTTCGCAAGCAGCGGGAGCCAGCAGGCCCAGGTAAAGCCGAAGGTGACGAACAGAAACAGGCTGATTCTGTTTCTGTTCGTCTTCCTGCCGGTGGACAAGCGGGAATTCATGAATACCGACTCCTTCATAACGAAGATATTTTATATCTCCAATATGGGAGCAAAGCCGTAAGGAGGTATACGGCAAATATCACCTTTTTATTACTCGATGGAAATATTGTAAATACGCAGCCAGAGATCGACCTGGGCCAGATAGGCGAACAGCTGCGGACCGGACATTAACTGGCCGAACCAGGGCAGGTTGCTGGAGGACTCCGGCGATGCCGCAATTTCGCGGATTTTGGCGGAATTGATCAATGGCAGAATCGGTGAAGAGGGGTCATCCAGAATACTCAGCGCTTTCTGTCGTACGGCATTCAGATAGCCGGGATTATGCGTTTTGGGGTACGGACTTTTTTTGCGGTACAGCACATCATCCGGCAGAATGCCTTCAAGCGCTTTGCGCAGGATTCCTTTTTCTCTCCCTCCTACAGTTTTAATTTCCCAGGGAATATTCCAGACGTACTGTACGAGCCGGTGGTCGCAATAAGGGACGCGCACTTCAAGACCTACACCCATGCTCATCCGGTCCTTGCGATCCAGCAAAGTCGGCATAAACCGGGTGATATTGAGGTAGGACATGACCCGCATCTGCGCCTGCTTGCCGGTTTCACCCTCAAGCTTTGGCGTCTCGGCTACCGCGTCGCTGTATCGGTCACCCAAATATTCGAGCGGACGAATCCATTCCCGGATCTCGGGTGAGAGGAGACCTGCCCGCATCTTGGGAGCGACCGCCCAAGGGAAAGTTCCCGAGGACAGCATTTCTTCGCGGTGAAACCAGGGATACCCGCCGAATATTTCATCGGCCGCTTCGCCGGAGATCGCCACCGTGGCGCCTTTTTTAATTTCCCGGCAGAACAAATACAGCGACGAATCGACATCCGTCATGCCCGGCAGGTCGCGGGTGAACAGCGCATTGTCGAGCGCCTCTACCAGCTCATCCGTGTCGAACTGGATATAATGATGCCTTGTTCCCAGTTCATCGACCATCCGTTTAATCCAGGGACCGTCGGCTCCCGGCTGGAAGGAATGGCTCTTGAAATATTTGTCGTTGTCGACATAGTCGACGGAATAGGTGTCCATCTGTCCTTGGCCGGTCCGCTTATAATAGTCGACGGCAAGCGCAGACAACGCGCTCGAATCCAGACCGCCGGATAACAGGGAGCAGACGGGCACGTCGGATACCAGCTGCCGCTCCAGCGTATCTTTCAGCAGTTCTCGCACCTTAGCGGCTGTCTCTTCCGGGCTATCCGTATGGGGGGAGCTTTCCAGCGTCCAATAGGCATAGCTTCGCAGGCCCTCGCGGCTGTAAATCATGGCATGACCGGGACGCAGCTCCGATATATCCTTGTACACGCCATGCCCCGGCGTCCGGGCCGGGCCAACAATGAAAATCTCCGCAAGCCCTTCCGGTCCAACAACCGGGCGGACTTTGGGATGCTGAAGCAGCGCCTTCGGCTCCGACCCGAAGATAAGGGTATCGTCGGCCTTGCTGAAGAACAGCGGTTTCACGCCCAGCCGGTCGCGTGCGAAAAATACCTGCTCACGCAGACCGTCCCAGACGGCAAAGGCGAAAATGCCGTTCAGCTTCCCGGCGCATTCCGGCCCCCACTCGATGTAGGCATGCAGCAGCACCTCGGTGTCGCATTGGGTGCGGAACTCATGCCCGCGGAGCTTCAGCTCATTTTTTAATTCGGCGGCGTTATATAACTCTCCGTTGTAGACAAGGGCATAAACTTGATCTTCATGGCGGGCGATCATGGGCTGTGCGCCGTTCTCGGGATCGATAACGCTGAGTCTGCGGTGACCGAATGCGATAGGGCCCGAAATCCAAGTACCCGATGCGTCGGGACCGCGGTTCGCCATTGTTTCAGTCATTTTGACCAGCAGCTGGGAATGTTGGGTCAGATCTCCGCGCCACTGGATAAATCCGGTTATTCCGCACATCACGGTTCATCCTCTCTTGTGGGCCGCCTAAGTGTGGTGTCCCTATCTTTTTGCCAATTAACACAGATATATGCCGAAGGAAGGCATAAAATGTATGTCCTTATCCGAACACTAGGGAGGGAGAAAATTGGCTTGAGAGGAAGGATGACGGATGTATTACATTAAGGATGCCAAAATACGCAGAATGCTTGAATATGACGGGGCGCCCTGCGCCGAAGTGGGGGTCCTGCCGGGAGCCGTGGGTGACTCAGCGCTCTTGGTGTACATTGTGGAAGACAAGCGGGAGGAGGGGTACGAAATTGTCCGCATTTTGACCAATGACGCCGACACGTCTACCGATTGGTATGACAATAATATGCATGACGCCTTTGTCGATGTGACCTCCAGTGCATTTACAGGTAGTCCGGTCATGAGCCCCGAGGATGAACGGGACAAGTTTCAACGGGAGCTGCTGATTTTCGGGAAATTGAAAAAACAACTGGAAGAGCGATTTCGCGAGTATTCATAGACTAACCTCATTAAACATGAATAAGGGAGTGTTACATGTCCGGCAGGGCTAATGAGCGCTCCCTTTTTATTTGCTG
The DNA here is from genome assembly GCF_000612505.1 of Paenibacillus sabinae T27. Classification (NCBI taxonomy): domain Bacteria; kingdom Bacillati; phylum Bacillota; class Bacilli; order Caryophanales; family Paenibacillaceae; genus Paenibacillus; species Paenibacillus sabinae. The sequence goes on along the minus strand of NZ_CP004078.1, from coordinate 4,058,959 downwards.
CCGAAGTATAGGCTTGGATCAGCGGCTCTTTAGCATTTCCATTTCGATCTCCAGCTTGAACTGGCGGCGGTTAAGCAGCTCCAAACCGGATTCTAGATTATCGATGTGCTTGTTCGTCGTCTGTGCGAAGGATTGCTGCGCCGTCTCAATGCGTTTACCGTTTCGAGTGTCTCGAAGAGGGCCTGTTTGAGCTCGCCATAATTGGTCTGGTGCTCTGCGCGCATTTCCTGCTGCTCGGCTCTCATTTGTTGCTGTTCTACTCTCAATTGTTGCTGTTCCTCTCGCATTTCCTGCTGCTGTGCTTTTATTTCTTGCTGTTCAGTTTTAATCTCCTTCAGTTTATTTAAAATCAGTTCGAACATGGCATCGCTCACGGCTGGTCGCCTCCTCGAAATGTTAATAATCCGTTATGGACTTCAGGATTTTTCCGATAATTTTGATTTCGGTTCCGTAACTCGCGCCGGCTTCGCGTATAATGGGGGAAAGCTTGATGTTATCGGATAAAAGAATAAAGTGATCGCCCTGATTGTACACCCGCCGAAGCGCCGGTTCGCCGTTCACCAGCACAAGGGCAATTTCGCCGTCTGCCACCTTGTCCTGTCTGTGAATCAGCAGCAAATCGCCTGGGGAAATGCCGGCTGCGGCCATGCTGTCGTCTTTAGCCTGAACATAAAAATATTCGCCTTCCTTCACCCAAGCCTTGGGTGTGGCTTCATAGCCTTTTATTTCGCGGTACTGGATATCGTCGTTGTTAAAAGAAATTTTTCCCGCAACAGGCAGGCTAACCAGTTCGGATTCCCGCGGCTCTGCGCCCAGCATGGATTCCGTTCCTTCCAGCAGTGCGGCCAGTTCAATGTTCAGCGCCGAAGCGATCTCGGTCAGCCTGTCCATATCCACTTTGATTTCTCCCGTTTCATACCGTTGAACCGTCTTTTTCGTCAAACCGAGTGCATCGCCAAGTGCCTGCAGGCTGAACTGTCCAATATTTCGGTATTTGCGGATATTCCCGCCGACAATTTCATAGAACCCGGAATTCTCTTGTGTATGGTTTATTGTTCTCACGCCTTTGATTTTTTGAAAAGTACGGATAAGCTGTTGATTTAATTATAACATAAAAAGACACACATTCAATATATATCTGTTGTTGTGTCGTTCATTTTCATCTATCTGCATCCCAATTTTTCGGAGAATTGTAACCAGCCAAACCTTGATCTCTTTAGCACACCCGTTATATAATAAATAACGTTGCTGAAATACATACTTTGTGTCCCAATAGCTCAGCTGGATAGAGCATGCGCCTTCTAAGCGCACGGTCGGGGGTTCGAATCCCTCTTGGGACGTTAAATGCCTTCCCATTCGGGAAGGCATTTTTGCGTCTGAGGAAGAGAACCCCCAGGCGTTCGTCGGAGCATAGGCATCGGGGGCGTAGGCGTCGCAGTCAGTCCGAAGGGCTGTATCCCTCTTGGGACGCAACAAAGCGATCCCTCTGGAGGGTTTTGTACTTTTACCCTTTGGATGAACGGGAAAACCTCCCGTTTAATCCTCTCAAAAATGGATTTTTCACCTATGAAAGGGAAAAACTCCTGCTTATTGGGCGATTTTGCTCCATTTCAGGCAAAACCGGCAGATTAAGCGGGAGAAATTCCAGTTTATCTCTGGCGGAGGGCTGTTTTCATGTAAATAAACGGGAGAAATTCCGCTTCGTCCGCTCCCAGTCATGTCATTAACCTCTACGACTACCCCGAAAACCAATTTCTAGCATTAAACAAATGAGAGCAGCAATAAAGCCTGGTGAAGTGCACAATAGAACCGGAGTGGATCGGAAAAAGTAACCCAAGTAGCTCAATCACTGAACCGAATCCTTACGCAAAATTGGTTCCCGCCTGACACGCGAAGGTCCCAGCGCGCGGTACTTGGCGTTGGATGACGGAGTCAACCCCAATCAGCCGCCACCACTGGAACCGAATCCTTTCCCAAAGTCGGATCTTTTACCTCACCGTAACAAGCCCCCCTCCCAATCAGTCTCCCTACAGCCGATCGGGCTCGAGCAGTCCCAGCATATCCTACAGCTGATCGGGCGCGAACAGTCCCAGCGCATCCTACAGCCGATCAGGCGCGGGCAGGCCCAGCACATCCAGCGCGTCCTTCAGCGTGTCGGCGAATTTCCGGGCCAGCCAGAGTCTGAAGCGCAGCCGCTTGGGCTCGGCCTTCAGGATCGGGCAGGCGGAGTAGAAATTATTGAACAGCGTGGCGAGCGTGTGCGCATAACCGCAGACCGCATTCGGCGCCAGCTCCCGTACGGCCGCATCGAGCGTGTCGGGCCAAAAAGCGATATGCCGCAGCAGCGCGGCCTCGGCTTTTTCCATTGGGTCCGGTATGCAAGCACAAGCTTCTGCCGCCATTTCCGGCGTGATATCCGCGGCTTTCGCCAGAACGCTGACCGCGCGAGCATAGGAGTACATCAAATACACGCCGGTGTTGCCGGATATTTCCGTCGCTTGACGCAGATCGAACACGACCTCGGTGCCGAGGTTGAAGCGCAGCAGGTAGTAACGGATCGCGGCAATAGCGATGTCCCGGCTGGGAAGTCCGCTTTGATCGGCGCGGGTCCGCTCAATGCTGTCCTCCATAAGATAAATCAGATCACTCACCTTGATGCCTATGCCCTGACGCCCCGACATGGCGTATGAGGCTTTCCCGTCCGAAATATCGATGCCGAGATCGGCGGCTGAAGCGGGACTAAGAGAAACGACGCCGTATCCCGCATGGTGGAGCTTATCCGACTGAGCTGAATATCCGAGCGCTCGGAGCGCCTCTTTAACCATTGTCTGGGGATATTCCTGTCTGGAATCAATGACATTAATGACGATATCTGCTCTGCCGAGCGGGAGATGATCTCCCCCTTGTACCGTCGTATACAGCCCTTCTGTAAATTTTTTATAGGTGAAATCCTTGTCCAGCAGCCCGAATTTCCAGAGATGGTAGGCAATATCCTTGGCCGTGTAGGTCAAAATCCCGTTCGAACGCACCAGCACCTTATCCGAGGTGTGCTCGGCATCCTGCACTCCCGGTTCCGTTCCCTGCTTCAGCACCCAACAGCCCGCGAGCTTGCCTTCCATTTCCCGGTAAAAATAAGGCGTCTCCCGCAGCCGCTCAAACGCCGCTGACCAGAATCCTTCCCGGACAATGCTGCTTTCCCAGACGAGCAGATCGTATTCGATGCCGAACGGCCTCATCTCCTCCACATGCTCCCGAACGATCCGTTCGGCGGTCAGGCTGCCGAGCCATGCGACATTTCCCGTCCCTTCCTCCAGCTCATGCAGCGTTTCGGCGCGTTTGGCCGCCAGCTCCGGATTCACGGTATATTCCCGGTTCACCGCCGAGTAGATGTCCCAGCAGTAATCACCGAACCGGACATGCTCACCGCTTAAAGGCACATTCAGCAGACCGACGACGGTATCCGCCAGCTGGTTGCCCAGGTCATCGATATAGTTGTGGACCTCGACCGTATATCCGATTCTTCTTAACATGCGCACGAGCGTGTCGCCGATGCAGGAATTCCGAAGGTGGCCAATGTGCATCGATTTGTTAGGATTGACGGAGGTATGCTCGATGATCACTTTTTCCCCTGGCGCCGGAGGAAGCTCGAATTGGTGTCCGGCCCACGCGCTCCAGCGGATATGAACGTTGAGAAAGCCTGGAGCGGCCGTGTTCGCTTTTTCCAGCAAGCCTTCCGCCAGACCCGATGCCTCCAGTTCTTCCCGGATCAGCTGAGCAATGACAAGCGGCGGTTTCCGCAGAGTTCTGGCAAGCTGCATGGCAATATTGCTTGAATAATCACCGTGCTCCGGGTTCGCCGGCTGCTCCACGGCCACGGTCAACCCTTCGGGAATCTCCGCCCCAAGACACTCCATGACCCGTATAACGCTTTGCTCCACCGCTTGCTGAATGATCCGGCTTAATAACATCCTCACAACCTCCTTCTGATAATAAAAAAAGCCCGCGTCTCCAAAAAGAGACGAGGACTTGTGTTCTCGCGGTACCACTCTACTTGCCAAGACCGGATGGCCCTGACCGCTTATAGGATAACGGACCTGTACCGGGGCTTCCTACTAAGAGGATCGTTTCGGAAGTCCGTCTCCCGGGTGCGCTTCATGAAGGTCTGCCGCCGGCTTCCACCATCCCGGCTCGCTGGGCATCAGGGGCCCTTCACTAATCTCCCGATCATCGACTGTCTGTGAATATGTTGTTCAATCGGACGTGCAATGGTTTCTTCTTGTTATAATCGATTTTTTGGGAAAAAGCAATGGATTCTTCGTTTCATTTGTTTGCCGAAATTCCCGGACGGGCATGACAGCTGCTGCATAATCTAGTGACATATCCCAATGCAGAGGAGGAATTACCGTGGGTGAAGCTAGAGACCTGGGCTGCATGACTTCGACAAGCGCGATTCTGGTACTGTTCATTCTGCTCGTGATCATTACTAAAGCTTGGTGTGTATAATTGTCCGCGTAACGAGAAATCCCGCCGGGCCTGAAGGCCTGACGGGATTTTTTTGGTCGAAGCCGCCTTCGCAGGTATGCTCCTTAGACGTCCGAATTTCCGGGATCAGCCGAAATGCCGTGTTTAATGAGCCGGATCAGCAGCTCGATTTCTTCTTCGTCGTTCCATTCCTTGTCGGGCTGCAGCAGCAGGCGGGTCATGATGTAGCCGATGATCGCGGATGCGGTAAAACGAATCACGGTCGGCGCCGGGACGTCGATAATTTCCCCTTTTTGCTTAAAGTGCTCGACTTGGGCGGAAATCCTTTCAAAAACCTTGCTCATAATATCTTCCATGAACTGATTGCGCAGGCTTGGATGAAAGGGAATTTCCTGAATGAGGATCTGCAGGATCTTAAAGTTCTTCCGGGCAAATTCCAGCCGGTTCCGGATCAGGGAGCGGAGAAAATCCTCGTAACTGTCAAAAGATTTATCCAGCAAATTACCAAAATTCCTTATGACAAAAGGGGCGAGCATACGGCTCATCGTCGGCCCCACAATGGACAGCAGCAGATCCTTCTTGGTCTTGTAATAGCGAAAAATCGTTCCCTCCGCCACCCCGGCCTTCTGTGCGATTTCACTGGTCGCCGTGCCCGCGTACCCTTTTTCCGCAAACACATCCACGGCCGCCTGCAAAATCGCAACCTGTTTCGGCGTCATTTTCTCGTCAGCGCCAAGGGCAAGCAGCTCCTGAGCCCAGTCTTCCGTATTGTTGTCGGCAGAAAAATGTTCGGCCATCATGGCAACCCTCCAAACTTTATCAGCTTATATTACCATATTTACGGAATGAAGTTACATTTTGCGGTGTTTACGGAGGGCCAGCACGTTCAGAATCATGAACAGAAGCGAAAAAGCGATCAGCACAACCACATCGGTTTCAATCGCAGTCCAGCCTTTGCCCCGGATCATCACGTCCATCATCCCTTGCGCCCCGTAGTATAACGGAGTGGCATACCCGATCCGCTGAAGCCACAGGGGAAGCGTGTCGAGCGGAAACAGTCCGCTCAGGAAAATCTGCGGCACAATGACAAGCGGGATGAACTGAATCATCTGTAGCTCGTTCCCGGCGAAAGCCGACAGCAGCGTACCTAGCGTCAGAGCCGTCATCGACAGCAGCAGCGTGATCAGCAGGACATAGCCGAAGCTCCCGGCCATCATAATGCCCAGCACCTGAATGGAGAACCAGGAAATGAGCAGGGCCTGGAACACGGTAAAAATACCGAAGCCGATAACATAGCCGATGACGATTTCCCACCGTTTAAGCGGAGTGGCGAGCAGGCGCTCCAGCGTCCCTGTCGTCCGTTCCCGAAGAAAGGAGACCCCGGCAATCAGGAAGACGAAAAAGAAGACGAATACGCCGATCATAATCGGTCCGAACCGGTCGATGGTCTTCATGTCGGCGGAGCCGTACAGGTAGCTGATTTGCGGTTGGGCGGCAGGCTGCACCTGTTGTCTCTGGGTTTGCTGTCCCTGTACCTGCTGTCCCTGCGCCTGTTGTCCCTGAGCCTGCTGTCCCTGAGCCTGCTGTCCCTGCGGTTGCTGTCCCTGCGGTTGCTGTCCCTGAGCCTGCTGTCCCTGCGTTTGCTGTCCCTGCTGTCCTTGTGTCTTTTGTCCCTGCGCCTGAGCTGACCCGGTTGCTCCCAGGTCCCTTGTCGCCTGTTCCAGCGCCTGCATAACGGCCCGATTGGCAGTCGGATTGCTTCCTTCCAGTACGACCTTCGGAGCGCCGATACCCGCGGTGATCATTGCGTCGATCGTTCCGTTTTTCAGCGCCTGAACTCCGTCTTCCTCCGAGTCATACTTCACAACCTTGGCGTCATGTTTGGCCAGCGCTTCCGACAGGACGGCCGCTTGACCCGACACGCCGATATTTGGTTTATAGGCATTGCCGCCAAATACGAGACTCATCAGGCTGAGAACGAGCAGGGGGGCGGCGAACATCAGAGCCATCGTTCTTTTGTCGTGAATGAACTGCCGCAAGATACGCAGCGTAAGAGCGCGGATTCTCATGGACGCACACCTCCGTAATATAAAAATGCTTCTTCTATAGAAGATGAACCCGTTGCCCGAAGCAGATTGGCGGGAGTATCCTCAGCAAGCAGGTGGCCTTCCCGGATCATGCCGAGCCGGTCGCATTTTTCGGCTTCATCCATCACGTGGGTCGTCAGCACTATGGTCGTTCCCCGTTCATTCAGAGCTCTAAGCTCCTTCCAGATGGACATTCGCAGCACCGGATCGATCCCGACCGTCGGCTCATCCAGAATAAGCAGCGGCGGTTCATGCAGCAGCGCGATGGCCAGCGACAGTCGGCGTTTCATCCCCCCGGAGTATTGATCGACTCTTTTGCGAAGATGCTCTTCCAGACCTACAATCTCCATAACTTCCTTAATTCGGCGGTTTCTCTGTTCTTTCTTCAATCCATACAGCGAAGCGAAAAATTCCAGATTCTCCTTGGCGCTCAGCTCGCTGTACAAGGCGTCGGATTGGGCCATATAGCCGATTTGTGAAAGCAACGAAAGCTTGGGAACCTTCACTCCTAGCACATGGACTTCCCCCGAGTCGGCTTCATCGATTCCGGTCAGCAGCCGGACCAGCGTCGTCTTGCCAGAGCCCGAAGGGCCCAGTAGGCCGAAGGTCTCGGCTTTATGCACCTCAAGGCTGATGTCCTCCAGGACAACTTTGCTTCCGAAGGCTTTGCGAATATGCTCCACTTTAATCACCGGGGCTTCACGGTTCATGCGAATCTCTCCGTTCTTCATCAAAATGAGTGAGTACTCACTCAATATATTAAATCAGGCAGCGCCAATTGTAAATCTTTTTTCCCACGTTAATTCTGAGTTAACAAAACGGCTGAAATCCGGCCGAAACCACATGAAAAATATGGACAACTTCATCTTTGGAAAATATTTCTCGGCAACAGATTTTACAACCAAGGCGGAAAATTACTTTAGCAGTTACCTATATGAAAAAGGGTGAATTCATTTGAAAAGAAATCAGTTGTTAGGCGTACTGATGGCTTCGGCACTTCTGGTCTCGGCAGGCGAAGCAAGCGTGTACGCGGCGGCAGGACCGGTCAGCAAACCATCCTCCGTTAAAGCATCCGTTAAGGCGACGGTAAAAGTGAAAGAAGGAGTTAAGGCTTGGACGGTAAACGGAGCCCAAACCACTTTCAAAACGGTAGATGCCGGCGGATATAAGCTGTATTCCATCAGCCAACTGGCCGCTTCCCTCGGCGCAAGCATCGCTAATGAGTCGGGAAGCCTGGTGCTGAAGGACAAGGCGGGAGTACATACGATTAAATTGAAAGCCGGATCCAAGAGCTACACGCTCGACAGCGTAAAACACAATTTTACGACAGCACCGACCGTTTTCGGCGGCAAGCTGTACGTTGAACTTAGCGCAATCGTTAACGGTCTGGGCGGAGAGCTGTTCGGCAGCCCGCTGCAAATTCTTGGCACAGCGCGTCTGCAAGGCGAATTTGATACAATCCATTGGGCCGCTGACGGAACGGTTCTGGCGAACCTGGAAAGCGAAACGACGCAAATTTACAAGTTTGGGGCAAATCCGGGCAGCTTCGGATTGTTCTCGAGCGATGACAAAGCCTCGGATTTCGCAGTTTCGGGCGACCGTCGTTACGGTGCTTTCACCGATGAGACCGGCCTGCTGTACGTCATTGATTTGACTTCGGGTGCGGTGAAACCGGTCGGAACCGATACCTCCACCAAGACAGACCTTACCTGGTCGACGGACGGCAAGATCATCTATTTTATCCAAGGGGACAAGCAGGAGAAGATTTCCCAGATTTCGGTTGATACCGGCGCTGTAACGGAGCTGCTGGCCGATAAGGTGGAGAACAAATCCGAACTGCATATTTCCGCGGACGGAAAGAGAGCGGTCTACATCGTCAACATTACCGGAACCGCCAAAAATGACGCCGACAGCACGGAAGATTCCCTGACGGTCGACTTCAGCAAGGCGGGAGAGCAGCTGTATCAGCTTGACCTGTCCACAAAGGACGCGAAGCCGGCCGCTCTGACCACCTCGGACGACAATAAGCTGTATCCGGAAATTCAAGCTGACGGAACGGTGGTTTACTTGAGCGCAGACCCTGAAGGCAAAACGGTCAACACGCTGAAGACAGTGAAGCCGGACGGTACTACCGCCAATATTGCGCTGGATATCGAAGTGAACTGGGCTGAGGCCGCTGCCGGCGGAATTATCGCATCCGGAACGGCTGCTGACGGCACTTCCCGCATTTATTCCGTTACGGTATCCGGTTCTTCGCAAGAGCTGTTCCGCACCAAGGCCGACATTTCCGAAGTCGCGGTTTCCGCTGACGGAAGCAAGCTGGCTGTAATCGTAGGCGGCAAGCTGGTAACAATCGAGAACGGCAAGTCTGTGCAACTGACACGATAAGACCGCTTTTTCAATAACGACACTAACTTTAGACGGCTGTACGCCGAGAGGAGAATCAACCATGAAATTTTTCAAAAAAATCACATTTACAGCTTTGGCTGCCGTATTCGCTGTTTCGGCATCTTTCGCGGGAGGAGCATCCGCAGCAGGTAAGCTTTCGGGCAAAATTACGGTTAACGGTTCGACAGCTCTGCTGCCGCTGACGCTGCAGGCCGCCAAGGAATTCCAAAGAACGAATCCTAAAGTAAGAATCGCCGCTTCCGGCAAAGGCTCTGTTACCGGACCGCAAGCCGTCAAGAAAGGCATCGCCGATATCGGCGCGTGCGACTGGGATGCCAGCACCGACGTTCCCGGCTTCAAAGCATTCAGCGGACAAGTAGCGAACAAGGTTGCGGTTATTCCTTTTGCTACGATCGTGAACAAGAATGTCGGTGTAGACAACCTGACTACCGATCAGCTGAAGGGCATTTTCTCCGGTAAAATTACGAACTGGAAGCAAGTCGGCGGCGCTGACGCGGATATCGTCGTCATTACCCGCGCTTTCGGCTCCGGCACACGCGTTAACTACCAGGCCAAGGCTCTGGCAGGCGGCGATATTGTGAAGAAAGAGAAGAACTATAAAGAAGTTGGCTCCAGCGGCGATATGAAAACAGCAGTGGGAACGACTCCAAACGCTATCGGTTATATTGATTTGGTCTACGTTAGCGGCGACGTGAAGGCTGTGAAATTCAACGGCGTAGCGGCGACTACGGACAACGTCATTAACGGTTCCTACAAAATTTGGGCATATGGCTACTACATGACCAAAGGACAGCCGACTGGCGCCGTTAAAGCGTTCATCGACTATGTACAAAGCAAGAAGTTCCAACAGGGTTCGCTGAAAAAGCTCAAGTTCATTCCGATCTCGGCAATGAAGTAATTTAGCACAATTTTTCGGAAGAGCGTCATTATACGGCCAGCCTCCGGCACATGGGGGGCTGGTTTTTTTTGAAATATAAAATTATTAAGCTAAACGCTTACCATTTTGCCTTACAATTCTGCGAGAAACGCACCTGCGTCTTAGAAAGACGCCGTCAGGCGCTTCTTCTTGGGAGGAAACAGCATGGCACAACAGTCCTATGAACCGAACCCTGCGGTACAAAGCATCCGTACCAAGGCGGTTTCGGGCAGACGTCATCTTCGGCATTTGCTTGCAAATACTGCTGCCCGCTATTATTTCTTGTTCAGTATTTTGGCGCTCTGTTTCGTACTGGCGCTGGTTATTCTCTTTATCGGCAAAACGGCGCTGCTGCTCTTCGGTCAGGTCTCGCCGGTCAAATTCTTCCTCTCGTTCGACTGGACGCCGGAGGAAGACCGGTTCGGGGCAGCGGCCTTTATTTTGAACACCTTGTCGCTTACCGCGCTCACGCTGCTGATTTCGGTTCCCGTCTCGGTGGGCATGGCGGTGCTGACCGCCGAAATCGCGCCGGCCTGGCTCAAGCGCCTGATCCGTCCGATTCTTGATCTTCTCGTCGGCATTCCTTCTATTGTATACGGTTATCTTGGCTTGACCGTCCTCCTGCCGCTGCTTCGGCGCGCCAGCGGGGAAGGCCTCGGGGACGGCCTGCTGGCGGCGGCGCTTGTGCTGGCGCTGATGGTGCTGCCAACCATTGCCCGGATCAGCGACGATGCGATCACCGCTGTGCCGCGCAAATACCGCGATGCTGCCTATGCGCTCGGCTCCACCCGGCTGCAGGTCATTATGCGCGTGGTGCTGCCGGCTGCCGGCAGAGGAATTCTGACGGCGGTGATTCTCGGGATGACGCGGGCGATCGGCGAGACGATGGCTGTCGTGATGGTAATCGGCAACACGCCTCAGCTCGCGAAGACTCTCTTTACACCGGCGTCGGTGTTAACGAGCAACATCGTGATGCAGATTTCCAACGTGGAATTCGATTCCACCTGGAACTATGCCCTGCACATGATGGCTTTCCTGCTATTGTTGATTTCGTTCTTACTAATACTGATTGTCCGTTTCTTGGGACGCAAAAGGAGGGAAGGATAAATGAGCAGCTTCTCCCGTTCGCGGAACACCGCACGGTCCATCCGGTTTGACAAGCTGGCGACATGGGGCTTTTACGGCCTCGGGGCTTTGGTGATGCTCCTGATTTTTTGGCTGCTGTTCACCATCTTGAGCAAAGGGCTGCCCGGCCTCGATTTCTCATTTCTGATCCGCCAGCCTGAGGAGATTGATACCGGGGGCGGCATTGGCCCCGTGCTGTTCAACTCTTTTTATATCCTGCTGATCTCCTTGGTCATTTCGATTCCGATCGGTCTGGGCGCGGGGATTTACATGGCGGAGTATGCGCCGGACAACGCTTTTACCGGAGCGCTGCGGATTTGCGTCGAATCTCTGTCGTCCGTGCCTTCCATTGTCTTCGGTCTTCTCGGTCTGGCAATATTTGCAGAGTACTTCGGAATTGGCCTGACCATTCTCGGCGGCGGCGTCAGTCTGGCGCTGCTGAATCTGCCGATGCTGGCGCGGGTAACGGAGGAAGCGGTGCGGGCTGTTCCAGGCGAGCTGCGCGAGGCGGGCTATGCGCTGGGTCTGACGAAATTTTACTGCATCCGTAAAATCGTGCTGCCCGTCGCGCTCCCGTCCATCATTACGGGCATCTGCCTGGTCGCCGGCCGCGCATTCGGTGAATCGGCGGTAATTATCCTGACGGCGGGCCTCAGCACCTCGGGGGAAATGTGGGACTTCAATCTACTCTCTCCGGGAGAGACGCTGGCCGTGCATTTATGGTATGTGCAATCCGAAGCGATTGTCGAGGATGCCAAGCAGATTGCCGATAAATCGGCGGCGGTGCTCGTTATCGTCGTGCTGCTAATCAATCTGGCGTTCCGTGCCCCGCTGTGGTGGGTCAAGCGCGGGAAAGGGCAGTAATTCCCCGGTACACTTACTGATATGCTCTCCTTTAGATAGACAGGCGAAATCATAATAACCTGTTTACCTTAGGGGAGTTTTTCCGTTTATAACGGTGGAACCGCCTTTTAATGGTGCTGATGGGGAAGATGGTTTCTTCTGAAGTGGCATCGTTTAGCGTGATCACGATGTTTTTTCGAGTTATGAGTAGAGATTAAGACATGTTCCGTTGTTTGGGGGTTCATGATTCAGGTGTTAAATGCTTTAGTGAGTCGATGTGCAGTGGGGGAGCCTGCGTCCATTTAAATTCGAGTATGTGGCAAGTGGGTTATGTGGGTGTGGCTATGCCGAAACTAATGATTGAGACTTGGGATTGCTATGAATGGGATGCTATGATTGGTACTGCTGTGATTGGGATTACTATCCGATGGAGGGATTATGATCGCTTGGAGTTGATCCCACATCGCTGCCTGTTTATGTAGTTGGGCAAGGGGGAAGAAGGCGAGTGAACCGGAATTTCTCCGTCTTATTTATAAAAAGAGACCTATTTAGGAGCTTGGAAGGGAATTTCTCCACTTTAATTAGGCATTTTGGCCAAAAATCAGGCAGAGGCGGCAAATAAGCTGGAGCTTTTCCCGTTCAGGAGGCAGGTCGGCCCTATTTTTCGAAAATGAAAGGGAGTTTTTCCCGTTTATTCATATGACAGTTGTTTGAGACCTCCCCAAAGGGAAGGCATTTGGACGTCCGAAGAGGGGTACAGCCCTGCAGGCTGACTGCGAAGCGGATGCTAACGAAGCCTAGCTCCGACGCCCCCAAGGGGTTCTCATCCCGGACGCAAAAAATGCCTCCCCAAAAGGAAAGGCATTTGGACGTCCCAAGAGGGATACAGCCCTGCGGGCTGACTGCGAAGCGGATGCTAACGAAGCCTATGCTCCGGCGCCCCCCAAGGGGTTCTCATCCCTCTACGCAAAAAATGCCCTCCCTAATGGGAAGGCCTTTTGACGTCCCAAGAGGGATACAGCCCTGCGGGCTGACTGCGAAGCGGATGCTAACGAAGCTTAATGCTTCGACGCCCCCCAAGGGGTTCTCATCCCTCTAAATAAAAAACCTTCCCGAAGGAAGGTTTAATTACGTCCCAAGAGGGATACAGCCCTACGGGCTGACTGCGAAGCGGATGCTAACGAAGCTTATGCTCCGACGCCCCCCAAGGGGTTCTCATCCCTCTAAACAAAAAACCTTCCCGAAGGAAGGTTTTAATTACGTCCCAAGAGGGATTCGAACCCCCGACCGTGCGCTTAGAAGGCGCATGCTCTATCCGGCTGAGCTATTGGGACATATAATACTGAAAAGCAAGCAAAAATTATAATACCATAATAACAGCGTTAGTTCAACCTGTTTTTACAAAGCAAGGACAGGGTATGCTATAATCATCAACTGAGACGTTTTGGTGAATCAGGAAGGAGGTGCCCTCATTCGAAATTCAAATTCCCCCGCCAAAGAAAATATCGTGCTTTTTCCGAAGACGCTGGACTACTATCAGATCCAACTGACGGTCATGCTGGAAAGCGAGCGTTACGGGGAAGCCATCGGGCTGCTGAGATTTTTGCTGCAGTGCCAGGGGCAGGACGAGCGGCACTACGAGGAATGGCGATCGCTGTTGGAGTGGCTGGAGGCGGCGTTTCCCTATGCAGTGCAGGATGAGTATACCGGGGAGCCGCCGGCTAACGAAGAAGAAATGGGCGCACAGGAGATGGCGCGGCAAATGGCCAAAGCCAAGCTTCAGGAGGACGCGGATTACGCGAACAAGCTTCTACGCCGGGTCATGAACGAGCCTTTGTCGGAAGCGACGCTGCTTGCGCTGGAGCAGCTTTCTTTTTTTGAAGGAGAAGAGGTGGATGACGCCCTGACTGAATGGGTCCAGAAACCGGGTATCCATCCCATTCTGCAATTCCGTACACTTCAGACGCTTCGGCGGCGGGGCGTGCAGGGGGCAGCTCATCTGAGAAGAGGAATGGAGAGCGTTGAGGTAGATATTGAGCAGGTTCCTTTGCAAGATGATGATTTTCCTCCTCAAATTGCCCAGGTGCTGGAACGTGTCGCGGAGCAGACGGAGACGCATGAGCCTACTTTATATTATTTTGCCCAGGAGCTGTGGGGGCAGTTTATCATGTCGATCTATGGTTCGGACGCCTATAATTCCATACTGACCGGTGAAGACGGAGTGCTGGATTTATGGGCGGGAGCGCTGCACCAGACGGTATCCGAAACGCTGACCGGAACAAGAAATGAAGAGGAGACCCGGGCGATGTACGGCATTACGGAGAGCATGAGGTTTCCATTTGAACAGGCGTACCGGATGCTTAACAGTTTTGCTGGAAAGGCTTAATAACCCCGTATTTCGAGGGGAAAACGCATAACGACACTTGAAAAAAATAATAATCCTTTATATAATATAATGGTTATTCTGTGCGTGATATGCGAACCAATTTTGGAGGGGAAAGCAAATAATGAAAGCAACTTGGGAAAAAATAGAGAAGAACCTTGGCGTTCTTGAAGTTGAAGTAGACGCGGAGCGTGTAGCGCAAGCTCTCGACAAAGCCTTTAATAAAGTCGTTAAGAAAGCCAACGTACCGGGTTTCCGCAAAGGAAAAGTACCGCGGCCGATTTTTGAATCCCGTTTTGGCGTGGAGAGCCTTTATCAAGACGCCATCGACATTCTGCTGCCGGAAGCTTATGGCGAAGCGGTTGAGCAAACCGACATTTTCCCAGTTGACCGTCCTGAAGTAGATATCGAGCAATTCGGCAAAGGACAATCCTTCAAGTTTAAGGCGAAAGTTACAGTTAAGCCTGAAGTAACGCTCGGCCAATACAAAGGAATTGAAGTTCCTGCGCAAAAAGCCGAAGTAACGGAAGAAGAGCTGAACGCTGAACTGACTCGCCTGCAAGAGCGTCATGCCGAGCTGGTAGTTATCGAAGACGCACCGGCAGCTAAAGGCGATATCGCTGTGATCGATTTCGACGGATATGTCGACGGCGAAGCATTCGAAGGCGGCAAAGCGGAGCGCCACTCCCTGGAGCTGGGAAGCAATTCCTTCATCCCGGGCTTTGAAGATCAAGTCATCGGTTTGTCTACCGGCGATTCCAAAGACGTGGAAGTAACTTTCCCAGAAGAATATCAAGCCGAGCATCTTGCCGGCAAACCGGCCGTATTCAAAGTGAAACTGCATGAGATCAAGCGCAAACAGCTTCCGGAGCTGGACGACGAGTTCGCGAAGGACGTTAGCGAGTTCGAAACGCTGGCCGAGTACAAGGAAGATCTGAAGAAGCAACTGGAATCTCGCAAGGCGGAAGAGCTGAAAGGCGCGAAAGAAAACGCCGTTGTCGAGAAAGCCGCTGCCAATGCGGAAGTGGAAATTCCGGAAGCCATGATCGAGAGCGAAATTCAGACCATGGTTCGCGATTTCGACCTGCGTCTTCGTCAACAAGGCATGAACATGGACATGTTCCTCAGCTTCTCCGGCCAAACGCAGGATGATCTGCGTGCGCAAATGAAGAATGATGCCGAGAAACGCGTTCTCAACAACCTGGTTCTCGAAGTGATTGCCAAGGAAGAGAACATCAAGGTTTCCGATGAGGAGTTTGAAGAAGAGCTCTCCAAAATGGCTGAGACTTACAAACGCTCCGCTGAAGAAATTCGCGGCATTCTTGCGGCAAACGGATCGCTGGACAGCCTGAGAGACGAGATCTCCCTCCGCAAGACGATCGATTTCCTTGTTGAGAACAGCACGGAAGTTGAAGCTCCGGCTGAAGAAGCAAGCGCCGAATAAAACCGCCGGTAAGGCGATATAACCAAAGCAGCCCTATTTCGGGCTTCATACTCGACTGATAAGGCACGTATATTTATGGTACGTGCCTTATTTTTATGATTGAAAAGCCTGACGGGTAGTGAAAAAATGACATTGCGTCTTGAACGTGTTAAAATACTTCTGAAAAGGCAAGACTAATTATATATAGAGAAATGAGGTTGGTGGCATGAGTCTGGTACCAATGGTTGTGGAATCGACGAATCGAGGAGAGCGCTCATACGACATCTACTCCCGATTGCTCAAGGACCGCATCATTTTCCTGAGCAACGCGATTGATGATGATGTTGCCAATCTGGTTATTGCCCAATTGCTCTTTCTGGCAGCCGAGGACCCTGAAAAGGACATCCACTTGTACATCAATTCACCCGGTGGTTCTGTGACAGCCGGCATGGGTATATATGATACGATGCAATATATCAAGCCAGATGTTTCAACAATTTGCGTAGGGATGGCAGCCAGTATGGGATCGCTGCTGTTAACGGCCGGGGCACCGGGCAAAAGATATGCGCTTGAAAACAGCGAGGTTATGATTCATCAACCGCTTGGCGGCGTTCAAGGTCAGGCGTCGGATATTTGGATTCACGCAGACTGGATTCTCAAGACGAGACAGAAGCTGAATCAAATTTATGTAGATCGCACCGGACAGCCCCTTGAAAAAATCGAGCGCGATACGGATCGCGACAATTTCATGAGTGCGGAGGAAGCAAAGGCTTACGGCCTGATTGACGAGATTCTGGCTTCACCGATCAAATCCTAAGGGGTGGTTAAATGTTTAAGTTTAATGATGAAAAAGGACAGCTGAAGTGCTCCTTCTGCGGCAAATCGCAGGAACAGGTGCGCAAGCTTGTCGCCGGACCAGGCGTTTATATATGTGACGAATGCATCGAATTGTGCACGGAAATCGTGGAAGAAGAGCTCGGTCATGAGGAGGAGCTGGATCTGAAGGATATTCCGAAGCCGAAGGAAATCCGGGACATTCTCGACCAGTATGTTATTGGCCAGGAACAAGCCAAGAAATCGCTGTCCGTGGCGGTGTACAATCACTACAAACGGATCAACAGCCAAAGCAAGATTGAAGACGTTGAACTGACGAAGAGCAATATTTTGCTGCTCGGTCCGACCGGTTCGGGTAAGACGCTGCTGGCCCAGACCTTGGCCAAGATCATCAATGTGCCGTTTGCGATTGCCGATGCCACTTCTTTGACCGAAGCCGGTTATGTCGGTGAAGACGTCGAGAATATTTTGCTGAAGCTGATCCAGGCTGCGGATTATGACGTGGAAAAAGCGGAACGCGGCATCATTTACATCGACGAGATCGATAAAGTGGCCCGCAAATCCGAGAACCCGTCGATTACCCGCGACGTTTCCGGCGAAGGCGTTCAGCAGGCGTTGCTGAAGATTCTCGAAGGAACGGTCGCATCGGTGCCGCCGCAGGGCGGACGGAAGCATCCCCATCAGGAATTTATTCAAATTGATACAACCAACATTCTGTTCATTGTCGGTGGTGCTTTTGACGGACTTGAACAGCTAATCAAGCGCCGTGTGGGCAAGAAGGTTATCGGCTTCAACGCATCCGAAGGCGGCCAGAAGGATCTCAAGGCGGGCGAATACCTGTCAATGGTTCTGCCGGAGGATCTGCTGAAATTCGGTCTGATTCCCGAGTTCGTCGGCCGTTTGCCGGTCATCTCGACTCTGGAGCCGCTTGACGAGAAGACGCTGGTGCGCATCCTTTCCGAACCGAAGAACGCACTCACGAAGCAGTACGCCAAACTGCTGGAAATGGACAATGTGTCGCTGAAATTCGAGCCGCAGGCGCTTGAGGCCATCGCCAAGGAAGCGATCAAGCGGAACACCGGGGCTCGCGGACTTCGCGCCATTATCGAGAGCATTATGCTGGATGTCATGTACGAAGTGCCTTCCCGCGACGACATCAAGGATTGTGTCATTACCGAGAAGGTTGTTCAGGAGAAGGCGCTGCCTGAGCTGAATCTCAAGAAAGACAAGAAACAAGAAGAAAGTGCGTAAATATGAAGAGGCGATAGGACCCTCCACTTAAGGAGAGCCTAACGTTTCTGGTATTGCGGACTCACAATATTAGCCTGACGTCTCCACCTTCTTCCGCCCCCGTCTGTTTTAGCGGGAGCCGAGGGGGTGGAGCTTTGGCGTTATGGGGGAAGAAACCATGTTTCTCAGACATCAGACGCGTCCCGTTAATGTAGGCGGGATCACAATTGGCGGAAACAATGAGGTTGTCATCCAGAGCATGTGCACGACCAAGACGGCTGATGTGGAAGCCACGGTAGCCGAGATTCTTCGGCTGGAGGAAGCGGGCTGTCAGGTGGTGCGCGTCACGGTCAATAACGAGGAAGCGGCTGCGGCCATCAAGGAAATCAAGCAGCGGATTCATATTCCGCTTGTGGCGGATATTCATTTCAATTACAAGCTGGCTCTGCAAGCGATTGAAAACGGAATCGACAAGGTGCGGATCAACCCTGGCAATATCGGTCGGCGCGAGAAAGTAGAGGCGGTTGTCCAAGCCTGTAAGGATAAGGGGATTCCGATTCGCATCGGCGTCAATGCCGGTTCGCTGGAGAATCACCTTCTGGAGAAATACGGCTATCCGACTCCGGACGCGATGGTGGAAAGCGCTTTGTACCATATCGGCATTTTGGAAGAGCTGGACTTTCACGACATTATCGTGTCCTTGAAAGCGTCGGACGTACCGATGGCCATTGAAGCCTACCGCAAGGCGGCTGAAGTCATTCCTTACCCGCTGCATTTGGGCATCACAGAATCGGGCACGCTGTTCGCCGGTACGGTGAAGAGCTCGGCGGGGATTGGCGCCCTGCTCTCCATGGGCATCGGCAGCACCGTGCGGATTTCGCTCAGCGCCGACCCGGTGGAGGAGGTCAAAGTGGCGCGTGAGCTGCTTAAGACTTTCGGTCTGATTGCGAATGCGGCGACGCTCATTTCCTGTCCAACCTGCGGTCGGCTGGATATTGATCTGTTCTCCATTGCCAATGAAGTCGAGGAGTATATTTCCAAGCTCAAAGTGCCGATCAAGGTATCGGTGCTGGGCTGTGCGGTGAACGGTCCCGGTGAAGCGAGGGAGGCCGACATCGGTATTGCCGGAGCGCGGGGCGAAGGTCTGCTGTTCCGGTACGGAGAGATGATCCGTAAAGTTCCGGAGGAGGATTTGCTCTCCGAGCTGAAGAAAGAAATCGACGCGATTGTCGTCCATTATGAAGCTACCGGGGAAATTCCCGGCCGCAAGGCTCACCACGAGTCCGTCACGGGGACGGGGAAATAATTTTACATCATACGGCTGCGGCTTCTTCCGGTACGGGAGGGGCTGCTTTTTTATCCGCTGCATGGACCCGGTTCCTTCACGTTGTCTTACCTTAAATCCTTCTAATGGCGTTTAGCCCTTACGGAAAAGGCTATACTACCTAGTAGCAGAGTGAATGAAAGGGAGGATGACTTATGGAACTGAGTCTATTGCTGATGGTCGTGCAGCTATTTTTCGCGCTGGTCATCGGCGTTTACTTTTGGAATTTGCTGCGGGGACAAAAGACGAACAAGACGGCGGTCGAGCGGGAATCGCGTAAGGAGCTGGAGAAGCTGCGGAAGATGCGGGCCACCTCGTTGACCAAGCCGTTGTCCGAGAAGACGCGCCCGGCTTCGATCAAGGACATCGTCGGACAGAAGGACGGCCTTCGGGCGCTGAAGGCGGCGCTGTGCAGCGCCAACCCCCAGCACGTCATCATTTACGGCCCGCCAGGGGTGGGCAAGACGGCGGCAGCCCGGGTGGTATTGGAGGAAGCGAAGAAGAATCCGCTCTCTCCCTTTAAAACGGATTCCAAATTTACGGAAATCGATGCGACGACGGCGCGTTTTGACGAGCGGGGCATCGCCGATCCGCTGATCGGCTCGGTGCATGATCCGATCTACCAGGGAGCCGGAGCGATGGGCGTAGCGGGTGTGCCTCAGCCCAAACCGGGGGCGGTAACGAAGGCTCATGGCGGTATTCTGTTCCTGGATGAAATCGGGGAACTGCATCCCATTCAGATGAATAAGCTGCTTAAAGTCCTCGAGGACCGTAAGGTACTGCTGGAGAGCGCCTATTACAACTCCGAGGATGGGAATACGCCGGCGTATATCCATGATATTTTTCAAAATGGCCTTCCTGCCGATTTCCGGCTGGTTGGGGCCACAACACGCTCGCCGCAGGAGATCCCTCCAGCGATCCGGTCGCGCTGCATGGAGATTTATTTCCGTCCCCTGCTGCCGGATGAAATCTCGGTCATCGCCAGCGACGCGATTCAGAAAATCGGGCTGAAGCCTAGCCCGGAAGCCGTCTCCGTCATCCAGCAGTACGCCACGAACGGACGTGAAGCGGTCAATATGATTCAGCTCGCGGCCGGGCTTGCGCTTACGGAGAATCGCGACAGCTTGAGCGCCGCCGATGTGGAATGGGTGGCAAGCAGCAGCCAGCTGCCGCTTCGCACGGAACGCAAGATTCCTTCGAAGCCGCAGGTAGGCGTGGTGAACGGGCTGGCGGTCTATGGACCGGGGATGGGGACGCTGCTGGAGATCGAAGTCTCGGCGGCCCCCGCCTTTAACGGTACCGGCAGACTGAATGTTACCGGCGTCGTCGACGAAGAGGAAATCGGTGGCGGCTCGCGCACGATCCGCCGCAAGAGCATGGCGAAGGGCTCGGTTGAAAATGTGCTGACCGTCCTGCGTAATATGGAGCTTTCACCGGATCAATACGATATCCACGTGAATTTTCCCGGCGGTACGCCGATTGACGGACCTTCCGCCGGCGTGGCGATGGCGGTCGCGATTGTGTCGGCGATCCGCGGTCTTCCGGTGGACAACACGGTGGCCATGACGGGAGAAATCGGCCTTCACGGCAGAGTCAAGCCGGTCGGCGGCGTTATTGCCAAGGTCGAAGCCGCCCTGCAGGCCGGGGCCACGACGGTGCTCGTGCCGAAGGACAACTGGCAGTCGCTGTTCGCCGATCTGTCTCCTCTCCGCGTCATCCCGATCGAGACGGTGGAAGAAGCCTTCCGCCTGGTGTTCGGCGCTCATTTGGAAGAGATTCGTCTGCCCGCCGTTGCCGGCGAGACCTTTGCCGCATCCCCGTCGCTGCTGAAGGCGGATGCGTCAGGAGAAAGCGCCAATCTGTAATGCCGTCCGGGCGGGTTACCCGGTCAAAGTGCCGCGGACCCGCTTTTTCTGCGCCAACCGGCCGCTCCAATTCGGCCCGTTGGTTTTTTGATGCCGCTTTTGTTAAAATATAAAAACAACGATATGACACACACGAGAGCGATTGGAGGTCCGAAAGCGATGGTATCCAAACAGACAAAAGGTCGTCGTTTTCCTTTATTGCCGCTCAGAGGTCTTCTAGTGTATCCCAGCATGGTCCTCCATCTGGATGTGGGTCGCGAGAAGTCGGTTAAAGCGCTGGAAAAAGCGATGGTAGAAGATAATTTGATTCTCCTCTGTTCACAATCCGAGGTCAATATTGAAGAGCCGGGTCAGGAAGATATTTTTCGGGTCGGTACGGTTGCGAATGTACGGCAAATGCTGAAGCTTCCCAACGGCACCATAAGGGTCCTTGTGGAGGGCGTCGAACGCGCCGAGATCATCAACTATACCGATAATGAAGAGTATTACGAGGTGTTCGCGCGGGAGCTGCCCGAGCAGCCGGATACGGATCCGGAAAGCGACGCTCTGATGCGTACGGTGCTGAACCAGTTCGAACATTATATTACCTTATCCAAAAAAGTAACGCCGGAGACGCTCGCTGCCGTGTCGGATATCGAAGAGCCCGGACGTCTTGCCGATGTGATCACGAGCCATTTGGCGCTGAAGATCAAGGAGAAGCAGGAGATCCTGGAAACGATCGACGTCCGCAAGCGTCTGGAGAAGCTGTTGGATATTCTGGGCAATGAGCGCGAAGTGCTGGAGCTTGAACGCAAGATCAACCAGCGCGTCAAGAAGCAGATGGAAAAGACGCAGAAAGAATACTATTTGCGTGAGCAAATGAAGGCGATCCAGAAGGAGCTTGGCGACAAGGAAGGCCGGGCAGGCGAAGCCGAGGAGCTCCGTGCCCAGGTTGAGGAGAAGAGTTTGCCTGAACGGGTCCGGGAGAAGATCGACAAGGAAATCGACCGGCTCGAGAAAATGCCCGCAAGCTCCGCGGAAGGCGGCGTCATCCGCAACTATGTGGAAATGCTGCTCAGCCTCCCCTGGAACGAATGGACCGAGGACGATCTGGATATCGCCAAGGCCGAGCAGGTGCTGGACGAAGACCACTACGGGCTGGATAAGCCGAAAGAGCGGGTGCTGGAATACCTGGCCGTTCAGAAGCTTGTCAAAAAGCTCAAAGGCCCAATCCTCTGTCTCGTCGGACCGCCCGGGGTCGGCAAAACGTCGCTTGCGCGGTCGATCGCCCGTTCCCTGAACCGCAAGTTCGTCCGCATCTCCCTTGGCGGCGTGCGCGATGAAGCGGAGATCCGCGGCCACCGCCGCACGTATGTCGGGGCAATGCCAGGACGGATCATCCAGGGCATGAAGACGGCCGGTTCGCTCAATCCTGTCTTCCTGCTTGACGAGATTGACAAGATGGCCTCCGATTTCCGCGGCGACCCATCCGCGGCACTGCTGGAGGTTCTCGATCCGGAACAGAATAATACGTTCAGCGATCATTTTGTGGAGATTCCGTTCGACCTGTCGAACGTCATGTTCGTGACCACGGCCAATGCTGTGCACAACATCCCGCGTCCGCTGCTTGACCGGATGGAGATGCTGTATATCCCCGGCTATACGGAGCTCGAGAAGCTGCAAATCGCGGGGCGCTATCTTCTGCCGAAGCAGACGAAGAATCACGGTCTGGAGGACGGCCAGCTGACGATCGAGGAAGGCACGCTGCTCCGCGTCATCCGCGAATATACGCGGGAATCCGGCGTCCGGAACCTGGAGCAGCAGGTTGCCGCGCTGTGCCGGAAGGCTGCGAAGCAGATTGTATCCGGCGAGAAGGAGAAGGTCAGCATTTCCCCCGACGACATCAAGGATTATCTGGGAACAGCCAAATACCGTTACGGTATGGCGGAACTCGAAGACCAGATCGGCACGGTTACCGGCCTGGCCTGGACCGAGGTGGGCGGAGACACGCTGCTGATTGAAGTAACGGTTGTACCGGGAAGCGGCAAGCTCATCCTGACCGGCCAGCTGGGCGATGTGATGAAGGAGTCGGCGCAGGCCGCATTCAGCTATACGCGCTCCAAGGCGGAAGAGCTTGGCATCCCGTCCGATTTTTACGAGAAGAACGATATTCATATTCACATTCCCGAAGGCGCGATTCCGAAGGATGGACCGTCGGCAGGCATTACCATCGCTACGGCGCTCGTATCCGCCCTCACCAAACGTCAAGTCTCGAAGGATGTGGCGATGACCGGCGAAATTACGCTTCGCGGCCGGGTGCTGCCAATCGGCGGGCTGAAGGAGAAATCGCTGGCCGCCCACCGCGCCGGCTATAAGAAAATCCTGCTCCCCAAAGACAACGAGCGGGATCTGAAAGAAATACCGGAGAGCGTGAAGAACGACGTGGAATTCGTCCCGGTCTCCCATATGGATCAGGTGCTGCGCCACGCGCTTGTTGAGCAAGCGGCGAAGGCCGCGGATCAGCCCGTCCAAAGCTTGCAATAGGTTTTTAGAAAGGAAGTCCAATGAAAGTAACCAAAGCCGAGTTTGTCATCAGCGCCGTCGGCCCGAGCCAGTACCCTGAAGACGCCTTGCCGGAGATTGCTCTGGCAGGGCGCTCCAATGTCGGGAAGTCGTCCCTGATCAACCGAATGATCAGCCGCAAGAATCTGGCCCGCACCAGCTCCACGCCGGGCAAGACGCAGCACATGAACTATTACCGTATTAATGATCTTATGTATTATGTCGATTTTCCCGGTTACGGTTATGCCAAAGTGTCCAAGGTCCAACGCGCGGCCTGGGGCAAGATGGTGGAGAAATATTTGGCCGAACGCGAGACCCTCAAGCTCGTGCTGCTCGTACTCGACCTTCGCCACCCGCCAACCGCCGACGACAGGATGATGTATGAATGGTTGAAGCACTATGATATCCCCATGTGCGTCGTCGCGACCAAAGCGGACAAAATTCCGAAGACCCGGCTGCCGAGGCATATCAAGATTATGAAAGAAGCGCTCGGGGTGCTTCCAGGCGAAAGCTTTATTCCATTTTCTTCGGAACTTGGTCTTGGAAAAGATGAGCTGTGGGCGTTGATCGAGAGTCAGATTGCCACGGAAGAAGGAGAAATAGAGACAGATCCGGACACCGCTAATTAATCAGCCATAGGCACAGGAAGTTCAAGCAATCATTTCCAAGTGAAATGGTTGTTTTTTTTACTGTATACACTAAAAATTTTAAGAGAAAGGGCCGATAGATAGAATATGATCGATATTCATAGTCACATTCTGCCTTCTGTAGATGATGGCGCATCCGATTGGGGAGAGGCACTTGCCATGGCCCGGGATGCCCACAAGGACGGTATTCGTACCGTTGTCGCAACCCCTCATCATGCTAATGGCCAATATTTGAATCCGGCAGATGGCGTAATGGATGCGGTTGAGAAAATCAACGAGAAGCTCCGTCAGGAGGGCATTCCGCTGAACGTTCTTCCAGGCCAGGAAATTCGGGTTTACGGGAATCTTCTTGATGATCTGGAGAATGGGATTTTATTGCCACTCGCTTCCTCCCGTTATATTTTACTGGAGATGCCTTCATCAAGGGTGCCAAGCCGAATGGAAGAGCTATGCCATGAGCTGGTCATTCAAGGCTACGTACCCGTTATTGCCCACCCGGAACGTAATGCCGAGATTGCCGCCCATCCGGAACGTCTGCAGAGACTGGTCGATATCGGGGCTCTGGGACAGTTGACGGCGCAGAGTCTGACCGGCGTATTTGGAGGGAAGCTGCAGAAGCTGTCGCTGGACTTATGCCGCCAAAATACCATTCATGTCGTGGCTTCGGATGCCCACAATGGAGGTTCTAGGTCTTTTGGACTGTCCGAGGCTTATCGGGTGACTGACAGACTATTAGGAGAGGAGATATCGGATTATTTTCGCAAGAATTCGCAGAAAATTGTCGGTAATTTACCGATAGATCAGAGAATTGTTGAGAACACAGGAAAAAAACGTCATAAATTCTTCGGATTATTTTTCCGAAAAGGCTAACCAAATTTTTCATATAATGATAGAATAAGAGTCACGTCTTTGTTAATTATTGCACAAATAGGTACAAGGCACTGGGATTTATCAAATTTAAATACATAAGAGGTGGATGAAAGTGACATTGAAGAAGAAATTAGCCGTATCGACCCTTGCGGTAAGCATGGCGGCGGCAACAGTGGCGGGACTTCCGCTTAGTGGTAAAGGATTGGCTCAACAATTGGGATTTGTAAACGTGGCTTCTGCTGCGAGCACAGTTACCAACGATCAAGTGAAAACCAAGTTTCTTACCCTTTATGCTAACTTGCAACCGGCCGACTGGGTCAAACTTGGAGCCTTTTACAAAGATGTTAAAGCTCTTTCCGAGTCGGAATACAAGGGAATCTTTGCTCCGATTCTGGATAAACTTGAGCTTAACCCAACGCAAACGACAACTTCGTATGAATTGTTCAAAAGCGCTACTAGCGTGGTCTATGATGTCTATCAAAGTGATTACGCTGCGATCGGCAAAATTCAGACGAATGCCGATTATACGAATCTGCTGAAAGATATTGCTGCAAAAGCTGAAGTAGATGACCTGAGCTTTGACGATTTCTTGGAGTTTTTCTTTGGAACATCTGGTGTTGAGGCTGAACTCCGCGAACTTCTATCAGGCAAAACGCAAAGCGAACTGCAAGCCATTATTGATGATCCTTCCGCTTCCGAAACGCTGTTTGAACAAGCCTATAATAAGGTTCTGAACCATGCGACCGGTTCCCAAAAGGCAACAACGGTAAGCCAAGCGGTTTATAACCTCGATATTACTCCGACGAATGTGAAGGATGCGCTCTATAATCTGGACGTTAAAGTCCCTTCCGCCAAACCGGCTGTACAAGCGCTGGCACAGGCTTATATCCGGGCATTCAAGCTTGGAATTGCTGATACTGGTACTTCAGGTCCAGGAGCTCCTACTGGTGTAACGCCTACCACGCCATCCACGGATGTATCTGTATTTGACGCTTCCAAACTCGTTACGGTGACGAACGGTAAAGCGATAGTGGCTCTGGTTGACGCCGATGTGATCAAAGCGATTCAGGCGCTTGCCGCTGCCAAGAAAGGTACGACGCTGACAATTAACCTTGGTACAGTGAATGCTGCGACGGTCGAAGTTCCTATCTCCAAAGCAATTATCGATGCGGCCAAAGCTAACGGTATTGCCAATATTGCGATTACCTTTAACGGTGTGACTATCACCATCCCGGTATCCCAGTTTGACGCAGCCGTGACATTGACCGTTACCAAAGCCGCTCCATCTGTAGCGACTTCGGTTACTTATCTGAAGCTGGCTTCCGATGTATATGAATTTGGACTTACCGTTGGCGGTGTTCCAACATCGACATTTAAACAACCGATCACGATCAAGCTTCCGCTCAAAGATACCAACGGTCTGGATAAAGAACTGCTGTCCGTAGCGAAAATTGTATACGGCAATCTGCAGTTCCAAGGCGGTGTGCTTGACGGTGAATTTATCGTTGAGCCGCGCGATACCTTCTCTTCCTACGTTGTTGTAGAGAATAAAGTATCCTTCAGCGACATCGCTAAGGTACAAAGCTGGGCTGGAAGACAAATTCAAGTTATTGCTGCAAAAGGCGCGATTGAAGGCGTAGGCGGCGGCAAATTCGCTCCGAAGAAAGGCGTTACCCGTGCCGAGTTCGCGAAAATGCTCATCCGTGCGCTGAACTTGGACAACCAAAACGCAGCAACTACCTTCAGCGATGTGAAGAAGACAGACTGGTTCGCGCCATATGTTGCCGTTGCAGCCGAGAAGGGTATCATTAACGGACGCAGCGCTTCGAAGTTCGATCCGAACGCCGCGATTACACGGGCCGAAATGGCAACGATGATTTCCCGGGCGCTTAAATCTGTAAATAATCTGAAGGACAGCGGAACCTCCGCTACGGCGCTCAGCGTCTTCTCGGACTCCGCGAAGATTAGCCCTTCGCTTAAGGATGGAGTTGCATTTGCAGCCAGCAAAGGACTAATTATCGGCAACGCCGGCAAATTCAATCCGAATAGTACAGCTACACGGGCTGAAGCGGCAGTTATCATTTACCGTACAATTAATTTCAAATAAAGCTTATCGTGCCTCCTCTCATGAAGGTGAGAGGAGGCACTTTTAAAGAAGACAAATGTACACTTAGAACAAGCTATCTATTTCTACGAGAAATGGTTGCCGCTACTAAAGGAAGGGACAGGCGTTTCTCGTAGAAATAAGGCTTGAAATTTCAAGATGAGCTTGGAGGGAACATTACGTGTTATCACAAGAATTGGATCTGCGCGACTATTTCCGGATTATTCGGAAACGGTTGTGGCTGATCGTCGGAATTGTAATTATAGTGTGCGGAATCGCCGGAATATACAGCGTATATATCAAGCAACCGGTATATGAGGCCTCAACCAAGATTATTGTCAATCAGACACCTAACCAAACGGCGGTTGCCCAACTGGATCTCAATCAAATCAACACCAATATCCAATTGATCAACACGTATAAGGAAATCATTAAGACGCCTGCTATTTTGGACATCGTCGCAAGCAAGTACCCGCAGTTCAATCTGACGACGGATGAGCTTATGAAGAAGGTCAATGTTAGCTCGGTCAACAACACACAGGTAATGACCCTTGTAGTCCGGGATACTTCCTATTCAAAGGCCGCTGAGGTAGTTAACGCTATCTCGCTTGTTTTCAAGCAGGAAATTCCGGATTTATTCAACGTGCAAAATGTATCCATCCTTAACGAAGCCAAAGTGAACCCCGAGCAAGCACCCGGTCCGGTGGAACCGAATGTCCTGCTGAATTTGGCTATCGCTTTTGTCGTTTCCTTGATGATCGGTCTGGGGATTGCGTTCCTGCTGGAATATTTGGATGACACGCTTAAGACTGAAGCCGATATCGAACAAGTGCTCGGACTGCCAACCTTGGCGATGATTACGCGAGTGGGAGCGGAGGAAGCAAGAGCGGGAGAGCCTGTCTCGGCCGCTCAAATCAGAAAGACGGGGGAGCTTGAACATGTCACAGCAGCAAAGTAAACAACGTCATTTGATTACGGTAACCAATCCGCGTTCCACCGTCTCGGAAGCGTTCAGGTCGCTTCGGACCAATATTGATTTTTCCTCAGTAGATGAGAAGATTCAGGTTATTATGGTTACTTCATCAGGGCCGGAGGAAGGAAAATCGACAGTTACCGCCAACCTTGCTGCCGCCTACGCACAAGCAGACAAGAAGGTCGTACTCATTGACGCGGATATGCGCAAGCCGACCGGTCATCGAACCTTTTCGCTCAGTAACCGTTACGGACTTTCCTCTCTACTCTCGCAGCAGGCGAATTTGGACGAGGTTATTCAAGAATCGGAAGTTCCTAATTTGTCGATCATTACCTCGGGACCGGTTCCGCCTAATCCCGCCGAAATGATTGCATCCAATCGGATGACTGCAACTCTGCAGGAGCTGAGACAACGTTTTGATATCGTTCTTATCGATACTCCGCCCTTGCTCGCCGTTACGGATGCCCAGATTATGGCTTCCAAGAGCGACGGAGTGATTATGGTTGTCAGTTACGGCAAAGTGAAACGCGATATTGCAGTAAAAGCCAAAGCAGGTCTAGACCGGGTCGGAGCCCGCATGCTTGGCGTGGTCATGAACAATGTTAAGCGTAAAGCCAGTGAAGGCTACTATTACTATTATTACGGCAATTAACCGCATTTGAAACAGGCTTTAATATTCATCATATGTTATTTTTCGGAGGCACTGAAAATGACTGTGAACAAAAGGTTTATCCTATTATTCATGATCGATTTGATCATCGTGTGGTTTAGTATTGAAACCTCTTATCTTCTGCGGTTCTACGGAGATATTCCCGATAATTATTCCCGCCAAATGCTGCAATATTGCATCGTTTCTTCGTTTACCTTTGGAGGCAGTTTATACTACTTCGGCTTATACCGAAGAATTTGGAAATACGCGAGTATTGGCGAGATTGTCGCCATTCTCAAAGCTATTCTTGTTGGAGCAATATTGTCCTATGTCTTCTCTCTGCTGCTGTTCGATGAACGTCTCCCGCTTGGAGTAGAGGCACGGGTGATTGAAACGATCCTGTTGCTGGTAGGTGGGACCCGCTTTTTATGGAGAGTGGTCGTTCATAAGGAACGAAACGGTCGCCAAGCTGATCGAAACCGTGCGCTGATCGTAGGCGCCGGAGATTGCGGAATGCTGATTGCCAAGGAAATGAAGAGCGCCACCTTCTCTCATACCCAACTGGTAGGATTCATTGATGACAATCCATACAAATTACGGATGTCCATCTTGGGTGTTCCGGTATTGGGGAACCGGCATTCCATCCCTCGCATTGTGAGTGAGCAGGAAATCAAAGAAATTATTATCGCGATGCCTTCGGTATCCCGAACGGAAATATCGGAGATAATCGGCATTGCCAAGCAGACCGGCATCAAGCTGAAGATTATTCCGGCGATTAATGATTTAATTACCGGCAAGGTCTCGGTTAAACGGTTGCGCGATGTAAGCGTGGAAGATCTATTAGGACGTGAACCCATTGTCGAGGATCTAAATAGTATTTTGGGTTACGTACATAACAAAGTGGTTCTGGTCACCGGGGCCGGAGGCTCCATCGGTTCGGAGCTTTGCCGTCAGGTTGCCAGATTTATGCCGGACAAGCTGCTGCTGCTCGGGCACGGGGAGAACAGCATTTACAACATTCAAATGGAACTTCGAAAAAGCTTCCCGAACCTGAACCTCGTTCCGATCATCGCCGATATTCAGGACCGCGCCCGCATGATGGATGTATTTCGAACCCATCGCCCGCAGGTAGTCTTTCATGCGGCAGCCCACAAGCATGTGCCGCTTATGGAGGGGAACCCTTCCGAAGCGATCAAGAACAATGTTTTTGGCACCCGCAATGTAGCGGACTGCGCGAATGAATTCGGGACGGATCGTTTCGTCATGATCTCCTCGGACAAAGCCGTTAACCCGACGAGCGTAATGGGAGCTACGAAGCGGATTGCGGAAATGTATGTTCAGAGCCTGAATACGATGAGCAGGACTAAATTCTCAGCCGTACGTTTCGGCAATGTTCTGGGTAGCCGGGGAAGCGTCGTTCCAGTGTTCAAACAGCAGATTGCCGAAGGCGGACCGGTTACCGTTACCCACCCCGAGATGGTCCGGTACTTCATGACCATTCCTGAGGCGGTCCAGCTTGTAATCCAGGCGGGAGCCATTGCCGAAGGCGGCGAAGTCTTTGTACTGGATATGGGCAAACCGGTGAAGATTCTGACGCTGGCCGAAGATTTGATCACCTTATCCGGTTACGAACCTTACAAGGATATCCAGATTACCTTTTCCGGTATCCGCGAGGGAGAGAAGCTGTACGAAGAACTGCTTACAGCGGAAGAGAACTTGGGATCAACCCAGTATGACCGGATATTTATCGGCAGACCATCTGTCTTGACGGCTAGTCAATTGGACCTTGAGTTTAAACGTCTGGAGCGTGCCCTTACGGAGAGCAATACCGTTACAGTCCGGGAGATCATCAATCAGATCGTGCCCATGATGCCTGTTGCCAAGGCGGCCATCAGTTAATTCAACAAGCTAACGGAGGATTACAATGTTTAAGAAGAAATGGACGAAAATACTGGGCTGGACGTTGTCGGTCATCATTATTCTGGGCATAGGCGGAGCACTTGCAGCCAATTATGCGGTGAACAAATTAATGAATTCGATGGCAGCAGGATTGGAGCCGGAGGCAGGCGGTATAGCCGAACCTCAAGTATCCGCGGAACCGGCTGCACCAACCGCAACGGCTGTTCCACAGGGAACGGATTCGACAAATACCAAACCGGTAAACACAGCAACCAATTCTAACATAAACGATAATACCAATACCCAAGCCGTCAAGGAGCAGACCCAGCCCTCTTCCTCACCCGCTCCCAAGTCGGATTCACTCACCGAATATACGCCGCAAATCTCCACAGAGAAAACCAAGAAGATACAAGAGAATGTTAGTGTAAAAGATAAAGCAGACGTGGTCTCCATTGTCCTGGGTCAACTGAGCGTATCCGACATTAAACGGCTTCAGGCATTGGCACAGGGCGGACTATCGCTTGATGAGAAGAAGGAAGCCCGGGCTCTTGTCATGGGAAAAGTATCGGAGCAGCAGTATAACGAACTTGTGCAGATTGCCAAGAAGTACGGTGTCAGCGAGGGGAAATCCCGAAGTCAGGTGCTGGCCGAGGAAAAAGCAGAAGCAGAAAAGGGGAGTGAGTAATATGGGCAAATTCAGATATTCCGCCGCATTACTATGGCTTACACTGCTAATTAGCATTGCCCCAGTCTCTGCATCTGCTGCTCCAGTGGTCATTAAGGCTCAGACTGTAAATGCGTCAATTACCTTTGACGGAATCAATCTGCAGCCTCCATCGGGACAATATATCTTTATCTACAACAATTCCACTTATGTTCCGCTGCGTTTTATCTCCTACGCACTTCAGAAGAGCGTAAGCTGGGACGCCAAGAATGTGAAAGTAACAGTCGCCGAGCCTAACAGCCGGGAACTGACCGCAATCAAAGAATATTTAATGAACACGAGTAATTTGAAGACTTCCACAGGTATAACTAAGACCGTTGCTCTCCAAAGAGTAAACGCAAGCTATATCTTTAACGGCTCCGTCAAGAGTATCCCCCAAGGATTATCCAGCTACATCCTGAACGGTACCCTGTATGTGCCGCTGCGCTTTCTATCGGAAGCGGCAGGAACTTCCCTGAAATGGGATCAGAAGACGAAGAGTATTACAGCCTTTACCAGCGCCTATAAAGCTCAAAACCCGGATGTTACGACAAGTAGTAATGAAGATTCCACTAGCGGAAGTAAAACGGAACCTTCCACGCCATCCCCTGCGCCGAGCGCACAAGCTGGAGCGGGTGCTTCCGGAAGCGGGGCTGTTAGCAAGCCTACCTATGAACAAATTACCAGCGAAACGGAAGCCAAGCTAACTTCGCTTCAATCCCAGGCGAAATCCGTCTTAATGGGACTGGCCATGGAATATCTGAATGCCAAAGATGACAAGGCCAAGGCGGCCATCCTCTCCAAAGGCGAGCAGCAGCTGAGTTCATTCACTTCATCGTTTAACAGCATCATTTCCGATGCCGAATCCAAGCTGAAAGCGAATGGTTATGATACAGCCATTATTGACCAGTATCGCAGCGCCTTTGAATCACAAGTCAACAGCGGGCTAGAGTTGGTTAAGGGAATGAAGGGTTAATTGAACATACCATTGGAGGTATAGCTATGAGATTAAGAGATCTGTTAACCGTTGTCGAGAATACCGTAACGCTTGAAATATCGGGTCAGCAAGAGACGTATTCAACCAAAGCCAGCATACCGCATACACGCATGAACTCTGAAGTTAAACGGCTTGCGACGATAGACAGCGGCTTGATCATTCAACTTGGTGAACCGCGAAAGGTACCAACGCTCGAGGAACTGGGCTACTCATTTGAAGTCGGGATGTAATAACGAAAATTAAAGTAAGGGTGAATTCAATGAGGTCTTATACAAAGATAAAACCGGTCATCGATACTTTGCTTGCTTTCGTCGCTCTGCTTTGCTTATGGCCTTTCTTTATCATCATCGCTGTGGCTATCAAGTTTGAGTCGAGAGGCCCGATTCTCTTCAAGCAGAAACGGATCGGCAAGCATAAGAATGAATTCTATATTCTGAAGTTCAGAACGATGAGAACCGATACACCCAAAGATATGCCCACCCATTTGTTGAAGAACCCGGAAGCCTGCATCACCAGAGTCGGTAAGTTCCTCCGGAAGACAAGCCTGGACGAGATGCCTCAGATTATCAATATACTAAAAGGCGAAATGAGCATTATCGGCCCACGCCCGGCCCTTTGGAATCAATATGATCTGCTTGAAGAGAGAGACAAGTACGGAGCCAATGAGATTAAGCCGGGCCTGACTGGATGGGCGCAGATCAACGGACGAGATGAGCTGCCGAATGAGGAAAAAGCGAAATATGACGGGATTTATACCAAGAATGTCTCTATCTTGTTTGATGTCAAAATCTTTGTTATGACTATTGTCCGAGTCCTCAAATCCGACGGCGTCGTTGAAGGAGATAACCTCAAATCTGCATCCAAAGCTAAAGGAGTTGCCTCTTAAGAATGAGCAGAAAGAAGATTCTGATAACCGGCAAGGGGAGCTACATAGGAACAAGTTTTATCAAATGGGTAAGCCGATGGCCGGATCAGTACGAGGTCGAGGAGATATCGGTTAGGGGTGAAGAGTGGAAAAACCACGATTTCTCAGGATATGACACGGTTTTACATGTAGCTGGAATAGCTCATATTAAAGAAAATAAGAAGAATAAAGAATTATACTACCAAGTGAATCGTGACTTAGTGTTAGAAGTTGCCACTAGGGCTAAAAAAGATGGTGTTAAGCAGTTTGTATTTTGCAGTTCTATGAGTGTCTATGGAATTGATAAGGGTGTCATTAGTAGAAGTACTGAAGTTAACCCCAAAAGTAACTATGGTAAGTCGAAATTACAGGCAGAGAAGTTGGTTGATTCTTTAAGAGATGTTGATTATCAAGTTGCCATCATTCGTCCACCAATGATATACGGAAAGAGTTGTAAAGGAAATTACAGGAGATTAGCGAATTTTGTTCTTAAAGTACCTGTATTTCCTGATTTGGAAAATAGGCGTAGCATGGTTTACATAGATAATCTTTGTGAGTTTATAAGATTGCTAATAAACGACTGTAGTAATGGATTGTTTTTTCCGCAGAATAGTGAGTATGTTCGAATTTCAGATTTGGTAGAAATGATTGCTCAAATACATGGTAAAAAGATCCGAAAAACCATGTTATTTAATCCCCTATTAAGATTACTAAAAAGCAGTACTCTTAATAAAGTGTTTGGTGACTTAGTATACGAAAAAGAATTGTCATTGTTAAATGAAAAATATAATGTTTTGTCTCTTTCCGATAGTATTAGAGCCACTGAGGTGAATTAAGTGAGAATTCTTAAAAATAAAATTGATTATATTTTAAAACATAATACTCTGATTCAGTGTTTATATAAATCTTTAATGAGCTTTTTTTTTAGATTAATAGGGAAGTTTATTAGTATTGATGAGAAATTGATTTTGTTTAATGCACA
The DNA here is from genome assembly GCF_000612505.1 of Paenibacillus sabinae T27. Taxonomy (NCBI): domain Bacteria; kingdom Bacillati; phylum Bacillota; class Bacilli; order Caryophanales; family Paenibacillaceae; genus Paenibacillus; species Paenibacillus sabinae. The sequence continues at coordinate 4,024,769 of NZ_CP004078.1, read as the reverse complement.
TGGAAGAAAATACAATGATAGTCCAAGAGAAATATTTGAGTATATGTTAGAAGAAAAGAGATTTCTGGAGTTTAAATTTGTTTGGGCATTAGATAATCCAGAGGAGTACGCTATCCCAAGATGTAGTAAAGTAAAAATGGATACTATGAAATATTTTATTACGGCACTTAAAGCAAAATATTGGATATCATGTGTGAATATTGAAAGGGGTCTTCATTTTAAAAAAGACAAAACAATTTATCTAAATACATGGCATGGAATACCATTAAAGTTAATTGGAAATGCAGTAAGGGGAAGAGAAGATTTCGATTTCTCTAAAATTGATATTTTTTGTTATTCAAGTGAATATGAAAAAGAAATATATAAGAGAGACTTTAAAGTGTTAGAAGATAATCTTATTTTAACGGGTTTACCTAGAAATGATGAACTATACCATGTATCTGATATGCAAATAGCAGAATATAAAAAAATATTAAATATTCCTAATAATAGAAAAGTTATATTATATGCACCTACATGGAGAGATAGTAAAGATAACGGTAAGACATACTCAATAGAACCACCTTTGGATTTTTCATATTGGCTTAAAGAGTTGGGAGATGAATATGTAATTTTGCTTAGAACCCATGCTTATACAAATCAAATAAAAGGGGTTAATTTCAATGATTTTGTGCGTGATTTTTCCGACTATCATCATATAAACCATTTACTTATAATAGCTGATATTTTAATTTCAGATTATTCAGCAACAATATTTGATTATTCAATTCTTGAAAAACCAATCATTTGTTTTGGGTATGATTATAATAATTATTTCAAGGAAAGAGGATTCTATATCGATTTAGAAGAAGGGCTTCCTAGTGGAGTGTTAAAATCACAGGAGGAGGTAATTGAAAAAATTAAATCATTAGATTATGAATTGGAATGTAAAAAGGTGGCCGTCTTTAAGAGAAAATATGTTACAGTTGGTGGAAATGCAACTGAGAAATGTGTGAAGGCTCTTAATATTTAATATCATCTTTTTGTAAAGGATACTTAGATAAAACTTAACAAAGCTTCTTTATTTGCTTTGTTAATACAATGGAGGCCTTACGTAAAATGAAAAGAGTCATTACTTATGGAACTTTCGATTTATTGCATTACGGGCATATCAACTTACTAAAAAAAGCGAAATCACTGGGAGACTATTTAATAGTTGCTTTATCAACAGATGAGTTTAATTGGAATGAGAAACGGAAAAAATGCTACTTTACTTATGAGGAAAGAAAAGGACTTTTAGAAGCTTTACGGTATGTTGATTTAGTTATTCCAGAGACTTGTTGGGAACAGAAGAATACAGATGTGACGAAGTATCTAATAGATATATTTGTAATGGGCGATGATTGGGAAAATAAATTTGATTTTCTTCAACAGAAGTGTGAAGTTAAATACTTACCTAGAACCCCGGAAATTTCCACTACAAAAATAAAGAGCGATTTAAATCTTAGATTACTTTTATAAAAAGAATTGCGACAACAACAATTGTTGCGAAAATTTATTTTATTACCTATGAGCTAAAATAGTTTTATGATCTTCAAGTATGTAAACATAATAGTTTTAATCTTTTTTCTTTTCTTATAACTAGATGTTGATCATATAATGTATTTTTTTTGGAGGCGCAACAATTAGATGGAAGGGAATTAAGTGGATGAATATTCTGGTCAATTCAGGAAGGGTAACTCCTTTTTTGGAAACAAGAAATAAATTAATTAAAAGAATCATTAAAAATGAACATAATGTAACTTTAACAGGGTTCCAAACTGGTTATGAAAATGAAATTGAGAAGATAGGAGCAAGCTTTGTAGAAATGCCGGTAAATAGAGCAGGGTTGAATCCGCTTAGAGATCTTAAACTTGTGTTGAAATATTTCAAATTAATCAAAAAAAGCAAAATCCATCTCGTTCATAGTTATACTATAAAGCCTAACATCTATGGTTCTATTGCTGCACGCCTAGCTGGAGTGAAACAAATCTATCCAACTATTAATGGGCTAGGGTATGCATATACAGGAAATGATTTTAAAAACAGAATTGTTAGAATTGTTACTTCTATCTTGTATAAAGTGGCTTTTTCTTGTTCTACAAAAGTTTTTTTTCAAAATTCAGATGACGCTAGAGAAATGGTAAATAGACATTTAATAAGGCCAGAAAAATGCGTTGTTATTGCAGGGTCTGGAATTGATTTGGTTAAATTTTGTGAGATAGAGCAACCTGAAAAATTTTCTTTTATTATGGTGACCAGACTCCTAAAATCAAAAGGAGTTTATGAGTATCTTGAAGCAGCTCGAATTGTTAAGGGGAAATATAATGATATAGAGATGTATTTAGTCGGACCAATTGATCCAAACCCTAATGGAGTTAAGGAAGAAGAACTTCAAGCATTTATTGATGAAGGTATCATTAATTATTTAGGAGTCAGCACTGAGGTTCATAAACTATTGGGTCGATCTTCGGTATTTGTGTTACCTTCCTACTATAGGGAAGGGGTTCCTCATTCAATTCTCGAAGCTATGGCGACTGGTCGTGCAATATTAACTACGGACTCTCCCGGGTGCAGAGAGACAGTGAAAAATGGAATTAATGGATTTTTAGTTCCTACTAAGGATTCGAAAGCACTTTCAGAAAAAATGATTTGGATGATTGAAAATCAGACTGCAGTAAAAGAGATGGGCAAAGAAAGTTTAATTTATGCTAAGGAACGATTTGATGTAAAAATGGTTAATGAACATTTAATGAGTACAATGGAAATATGATCTATTCAAGGGAGATCTTATGAGAAAATGTAATAAGGATAACAAACCAATACGAATTTTACATGTATTGGGAAGCACAAATCATGGAGGGGCACAGTCATTTATAATGAACATTTTTCGAAATGTAAATCGTTCAAATGTTCAATTTGACTTTGTTGTACATACACCAGATCAATGTCATTTTGATGCTGAAATTATGTCACTTGGTGGGAGTGTTTATAGATGTCCAAAATATAAAGGTAAAAATCATTTTACTTATTTAGCTTGGTGGAGTAATTTTTTTAATGAACATCCTCATTATCATATTGTTCATGGACATGTTAGAAGTACAGCGTCTATATACTTAAAAGTTGCTAATAATTTTAATATTATTACTATATCTCACAGTCATAGTACTACATCAGGTAGTGGATTTCAGGGATTAATTAAAAGAATATTACAGTTTCCTATTCGGTATACTGCTGATTATTTGTTTGCATGTTCTACAATTGCGGGGAATTGGTTGTTTGGTAATAAGGCATGTAAGACTGGGGATTTCTACATAATAAATAACTCAATAGAAGCAGAAAAATTTATTTTCAACGAATCAGTAAGAATGTTAATTAGAAAAGAGTTACAAATTGAAGATAAATTTGTAATCGGTCATGTTGGTAGATTTGATGAACAAAAGAATCATTATGGTCTCATTGAGATTTTCAAAGAAGTTCATGATCAAAAATTTAACTCTGTATTGCTCTTGGTTGGAAATGGAAAACTAAAAAGTCAAATTGAAGAGAAAGTAAATAAATTAGGATTAAAAGATAGTGTAATATTTACAGGTGCACGTTCTGATGTATCTGAACTAATGCAGGCAATGGATATTTTTGTGTTTCCATCTTTAAGGGAAGGGCTTGGTATTGTTGTTATTGAAGCAGCAGCATCCGGGCTGCATTGTATTGTTTCAGATTCTATTCCGAAGGAAGCGTATGTTACGAGTCAGATTGAATCAGTTCCATTAAAAGATAATGCATTTATTTGGGCTGGGAAAATTTTAAATTATTCAGATGGATATGAAAGAGTAAATGCTTTGGAGAATATCAAAGAGCATAATTATAATGTTCAAGATACAGCAAATTGGATAGAAAATTTTTATTTGGAGGTGGTGGACAAATGAAAATTTTATTTTGTGGTATGGACAAAAATCTGGGCGGTATTGAATCATTTGTAATAAATATGTACCGGAATTTAGATAATTCAAAAGTTCAAGTCGATTTTTTGAAAATTACCGATTCTATCTATTATGAAGAGGAACTGATAAAAAACGGAAGTAAAGTCTATAAAATTCCTAACAGAAGATCTAACCCATTACTATTCTATTATGAATTATTCAATTTTTTTAGGAACCATAAAGAATATCAGATTGTTCACCATCATTTGAATTCTTGTAGTAGTATTGAACCAATTATTATAGCTAAATTATTTGGTAGAAGGACAATTGCCCATAGTCATAATGTTTTTAAAGGTAATAAGATAATATCAAGAATTCTTCATAGTATTAACAAGTATATTCTTCCGTTTTTTTCAGATTTAAATATATCATGTTCGAATGCAGCTGGAATATCAATGTTTAGGAATAAACCGTTTATTGTTATCAATAATGGAATAAATGCTCAAGATTACTGTTTTGATAGTAAAGTTAGAGCTTTATATAGAGATGAGTTAGATTTAACAGATAAATTTGTAATAGGGCATATAGGAAGATTTAAATATCAAAAAAATCATGAGTTTCTTATTGATATCTTTAATGAAGTGTATCAGAAAAATCAAAAATCTGTATTATTATTAATTGGTGATGGTGAATTAAGATCAAAGATAGAAAAGAAAATATCTGAATTATCTTTATCCAATAATGTAATATTTGCTGGAATACGAAGTGATATTCCACAATTATTACAAGCCATGGATGTGTTTGTTTTTCCTTCTCGTTATGAGGGATCTCCAATTGCTCTTATTGAAGCTCAAGCTGCTGGCTTGTTTTCTTTTGTTGCTTCTACAATCTCTAAAGAATCTTATATTACAAACATGGTAAAGAGCATTCAATTAGAGAATAATTCCAAAGAATGGGCGGAACAAATTCTTAGTTCTATGAAAAATTATGAACGAATAAATACCTTGGAAGTAATAAAAAGTAAAGGTTTTGATTGTGTTGCTTCAGCCAAATTATTACAACAAATATACTTGGATTAAAGTGTTTGAGAGGAAACTGATTTTATGAATTCTTGCACAGGGGTAGAAGCTCGTAAAAATAATCTTATCGTTTTTTCCTATTTGATAATAATTGTTACTTTATCTTTAACTTGTAGTCTTTTTATAGTGTTTGATAATACAAAACCAATTTACTATTCTTCATTATCAATTCTCCCACTAATCTTTGCTTTATGTTCATGTATAGCTTTAAATGTCTATAAACATTTATTTAAAAAAGTTAGTATCACTATAATAATATTAACTTATTTTATAAGAATGGTTGTATTACCTTTCATTATATATCTTGGCGATTATTCTATATTATTTGGTAATTACAATGTAGTTATACCGTATGATTTATTATTTAATAACATGGGAAAAGCCATTTCATTAATGGGTTATGAAGCATTAATCATTTTTACAACCATTGCAACAAGCAATTTTACAGATAATAGAAAAGAGTTAAACAAAAATTTTCTTGATTTAAAAAGTGAATCGACAAAAAAGTCACTGTTTTTCAAAGGGACTATTTTCGCTATGATATTATTTGTTTTCACATGTTTATTAATTTTTCCAAGCTTAAAAAACTATATTTCTTTTTTTATAGCGGGCTCAGAAGAAGAAAACATTAGAAATTATATTAGATTATTGAATATTCGAGCGAACGTACCATCAATAATTTATTGGATTTATATTATGTTTGTTGACTTACTCCAAATATTCTTGCCAATTGTTTTAATAGAATACATATTCAAAAAAATTGGTAGACACAATACAAAGCGTGCTTTACTTTTGTCTTTTTGTATTATCTTTATGGTTTTGTTGTTTATGACCCCTGAAAAAGCTAGATCCATCCAATTAGCAGTATCGTTGTTTTTAGTGTTGCATTTTATATACCCCCAACATATTAGAAAAATAATACCGTTCGCTTTAGTGTTTGTTTCAATATTTTCATTAATTGCGTTATTGCTTAAATCTGGGGTTTATAGGGAAGAATCAGACTTGTGGGGATTTGTTTCAGAGACACTGAATGCATATTTCAGTGGTCCATTAAATGTGGTTGCTTCTATAAGTATGCAACAAAACTCATCTATTAAATTGATTATTTCAGACATTTTGAATTCCTTACCATTTGTAAAACACTATTTTATGGAATGGGATACGACCCCGAAATATTTTAATTATTCTATAAAGGGTACTGGAGCAACTGTATCAAAAATAATACCAATGATTGGACAAGGATATTTTTACTTTGGCTTTTTACTTTCTCCAATAATATCTATTATTAGTATTAAAGTAGCGATGAAATTAGAAAAAATCGCAAATTTAACTACTAATATTTTTAAAAGATATCTTTATATTTTTGCAACAATTAATTTTGCATTGTCTCCAGTGCTTTATAATTTCAATATTTCACTCTCAACTTTTTGGGATATAATAATTATTTTAATATTAATGAAGTTAGCAGATCTGAAGTTAAGGAAGAAAACTATTGGGATTTGAACTTTCATCTGAAGTGAGTGGATAATTTTTATGAAGCATGGAAGAACAACCAAATCAATTCGTAATATTAAATATGCTATTATTGGTCAAGCTACTGGAATAGTAATAAATTTTATTAATCGAATGGTTTTTTTACACACTCTAAGTATCGATTATTTAGGTATTAATGGTTTGTTTAGTAATATTCTTTCCTTACTAGCTCTTGCTGATCTAGGAGTAGGAGCTGCAATTGTGTATAGCCTTTATAAGCCACTCGCAGAAAAAGATAATTATAAGGTTAAGGCTCTTATGACTTTATATAAAAGAATTTATGTAGCAATTGGAACTTTTATTGGAATCTTAGGTATAGTCATTACACCTTTTTTAAAGTTTTTAATTTCTGATATACCCAATATTCCTAATATTAGTTTGATTTTTATTTTGTTTGTAATTAACTCTGCTACATCTTATTTTTTATCTTACAAAAGATCCTTAATTATTGCAGATCAAAAGAGATATATTACTACTTTTTATAGATATACTTTTTTCTTAGGCTTGAATATCATACAGATTATTTTTTTGTTTTTAACACACAACTTCATCATATATTTATTGCTTCAAGTAATAAACACACTACTCGAAAATATCTTTGTTTCTAATAAGGCGAATAAGTTATATCCTTTTCTCAAAGAAACTGGACAGGCGAGATTAGATAAAAATGAGAAACATGTGATTACTCGAAATATAAAGGCAATGATGTTTCATAGAATCGGTGGGGTTGTTGTTAGTGGTACTGATAATATACTAATTTCTAAACTCGTTGGAATTAAAGCAGTAGGAATTTATTCGAATTATTTTTTAATAACAAATGCTCTTAATATGGTGATAGGATTAATATTCCAAGCTATAACTGCTAGTATTGGGAATCTCACAGCTACTGAAAATAACAACGAGAAAACTATTAGGATATTTGGTGTTTTAAATTTTATGGGCTTTTGGATATATGGTTTTTGTTCAATATGCTTACTATTACTATTTAATCCTTTTATAGAAATATGGTTAGGTGAAGACTTCCTATTTCATATGCCAATAATATTAGTGATTGTATGTAATTTTTTTCTTACCGGAATGAGAAAGAGTGTATTGAGTTTTAGAGATGCGTTTGGGATATATTGGAATGATAGATTTAAGCCCTTGTTTGAATCTGTAATTAATTTAGTGGTATCAATTTTTTTAGGGATTCATTATGGTGTTATTGGTATCTTTATTGGAACAGCAATCAGTACTCTTACCACTTGTTTTTGGGTTGAACCTTATGTTTTGTATAAATACGGATTTGCATCCCCGGTTAGGGAGTATTTCAAAAAATATTTCCATTATACATTTGTCTTAATTTTCACAGGGATAATAAGTTACTGGTTTTCCGAGCAAATATTGTTTGAAGGGGTGGCTGGATTTTTTATAAAGATGTCTATATGTATTATTATTCCCAATCTCTTTTTCTTTCTCTTTTTCTTTAGAACAGTTGAATTTAAGCACTTGTGGAATGTTTTTTCATCGATGCTTTTAAAGAAAATTTAACTAGTTAATAAATGGAAAGTATTTCAGAAATACTTAACAATCTATAAGGAAGTGAAGTAGTTTTGTACAAAATCGCAGTAGCCGGAACAGGCTACGTTGGCCTGGTTGCGGGCGTCTGTTTTGCCGAAGTTGGGCACCAAGTAACTTGTGTCGACATTGATGAAAACAAAGTGAAGCTGATGAAATCTGGCGTCTCTCCAATCTATGAGGCTGATTTGGAAGAGTTAATGCAGAAAAACTATGCAGCCGGAAGACTTGATTATACTACAGATTATAAGCAAGCGTATCGAGATGCTGATGCTATATTCATAGGGGTTGGAACTCCTGAACAACCAGATGGATCGGCCAATTTATCATACATAGCTACAGTTGCAAGACAAATTGCTGAAACGATAGAAAGAGATTGCCTTGTTGTGGTTAAATCTACAGTTCCTGTAGGAACCAATGACAAGGTTGAACAGTTTATTCATGACTTTTTGCCACATGATGGAGAAGAATATACAGGGAATGGATCAGGAGCAGGAAAAAAAATAAGAGTAGAAGTCGCGTCCAATCCGGAGTTTTTGGCCCAGGGATCAGCGGTTCGAGACACTCTTTATGCCGCAAGAATTATTATTGGAACAGAAAGTAAATGGGCAGAAGACATACTGATGAAGATATATGAACCCTTTAATCTACCTGTCGTGTCTGTTAGCAGAAGGTCGGCCGAGATGATTAAATATGCTTCCAACGATTTTCTTGCGCTTAAAATCTCCTACATGAATGATATTGCCAATCTCTGCGAGTTGGTAGGCGCTGACATCCAAGATGTTGCGCAAGGCATGAGTTATGATGAACGGATTGGTAGCAGATTTTTAAATGCAGGTATTGGCTATGGGGGCTCGTGTTTCCCCAAGGATACCAAGGCGCTTGAATACCTTGCGAAACAGCATGGCTATGAATTAAAAACGGTTAAAGCGGCTATCGACGTAAATAAAAGCCAAAAAACATTGCTTTTTAGAAAAGCATGTAAACGACTAATTACATTTAACGGATTGAAGGTTGCTGTGTTAGGACTTACCTTTAAGCCTGGAACGGATGATTTACGCGAAGCGGCTTCGCTGGAGAATATTCCATTGTTACTAGAGCAAGGCGCAGACATTTATGCTTATGATCCTGTGGGTCAGGAGAACTTTTCTAAGCTTTATCCCCAAGGTCAGAATGGAAAAGGTAGTATCAGATACGTAGAGAGTGCTGAGGCTGCTCTAGATGGAGCTAATGTGTGCTTTATTTTCACTGAATGGAAGGAAATTAAAGTAGTACAGCCTGATTTCTTTAAAAAGAATATGAGAACCCCTCTGGTTTATGATGGAAGGAACATTTATAGCGTTGAAGAAATGAAGAATGCAGGGGTGGAATATTACTCTGTGGGGAGATAATAGATTGAGAGTGTTAATATCAAACAGAGGAGATTAACATGTTGAACTTCCAGGGACAAGATTTGGATAAAGGTAAGGTATACCTCATTACCGGAGCCGCTGGGTTTATAGGATATTATTTATCGAAAAGACTGTTGGAACAGGGTTGCTTGGTAGTTGGAGTCGATAATATCAATGATTATTATGATGTAAATCTTAAGCTCACTAGGCTTGAAGGACTAAATCGCTTTGAGCATTTTACTTTCATTAAAGGCGATATTTCGGATAAAACGTTCATTACTGAGATCTTTAAAGAATACAGTCCAGATGTCGTAGTAAATCTGGCAGCTCAAGCTGGTGTTCGTTACTCCATAGATAATCCGGATGTATATATTCAGAGTAATATTATTGGTTATTATAATCTTCTTGAGGCATGCAGACATTATCCAGTTGACCATCTGATCTATGCATCCTCCAGTTCGGTATATGGGGCTAATACGAAAGTGCCTTTTGAGGAATCGGATTGTGTAGATCACCCTGTATCGCTATATGCAGCTACTAAAAAATCAAATGAATTAATGGCTCATACATATAGTCACCTTTATAAAATTCCAACAACTGGTCTACGTTTCTTTACCGTCTATGGACCAATGGGACGTCCGGATATGGCGTATTTTGGATTTACACAGAAATACTTCGCGGGAGAGCCGATCAAAATATTTAACAATGGTGATTTCAATAATGATCTTTATCGCGACTTTACATATATCGATGACATTATTGAAGGAATTACAAGACTCCTGCCTAGCCCCCCTGATGGGGTTGTTCCTCATCGAGTCTTCAATATTGGAAATAACAAACCGGAGAAGCTGATGGATTTTATCGAGACATTGGAGAAATGCTTAAGCAAGAGCACTGGAAGAAAAGTGGAGTTTACCAAGATATTTGAACCTATTAAACCGGGTGATGTGCCTGCAACCTATGCCTCTACTGATCTTTTGCAGGAAGCTGTAGGGTTTAAGCCTGAAACTGCAATAGAAGAAGGGCTACAGAAGTTTACAGACTGGTATGTAAAGTATTATCAGATGAGCTAACTGAGATGAGTAAAAATAACACCAGTAACAAAAAACATAAACGGAGCAAGCTAAAGTATCCCATATGCTTGCTCGTTTTCATTTTCCTCGTCATTTTTTGTGCTGGCAGATTTCTAACTGTCTCAGAACCACCTGAAAACGTGAACGCAATCATCGTATTAAGCGGAGGTGCAGGCCGGGTGGAGAAGGCGGTCGACCTGTATAAAGCGGGGTATGCCCCATATCTGGTCTTATCAAACTACCGGGAGGGAGCAAGCTCCGCTGGCAACATGCTCCAAACCGCCCTTGCTCAAGGAGTCCCTGCCAAAGCCATCCTTACCGAAAATAAAGCCTTAAGCACGTATGACAATGCTGCACTCACTTTACCTATTATGAAGAAGAACGGCTTCACCTCGGCCATTGTGGTTTCTTCCGATTTTCATATGCGGCGGGTGAAGTTTATTTTTGACCATGTGTACAAGAAGTCAGGTATTGAATTGACCTACATAGGATCTCCCTCAGGTTATAACCCCAACAGATGGTGGAGCAATCCATTTGACAGAGATATCACTATCAGCGAGTATGCCAAAATGGTCGGCAATTTGTTCGGATACCGTGGGCCGGAAGCCAAAAAGGCCCTTGATCGGATCAAGGGCTGGTTCCGCTAACTCTGATTAGAGCGGCGATTTGAACTGGACGACACAAATTCATTTTTTTCTAACCTTCTAAACGGTCTCCCCACCCGACTTGTCCTCAGCCTGTTTGCGCAGCAGCCTCCGCGGCTTCGTTCCAAACTTAATCCAAACGCGGTCCTCGTCATCACGGAAGAAACTGATCCGAAACATCTTTAGGGGAGTCCAGATTTCTTTGAAATAGTAGTTGGGCATGATAGAGTTCTCCTAACCGATTTGCTATAATACTCCAATTATAAGCTGGTTCTAAATTAATGTTTGTCGTTTTATGACCTGAAACAAAATCGTTACATATATTCTTTCCCGAATAGTTCATCACATAAAAGGTTAGAGATTTAGCCTGAAAGTGGAATATTATCCCTGTAATTGTTATTTTCTTGTTGGTCTCTTGACCAATTATTCGCATCTGGAAGATAGACTTATTGCTTCAATCTAATATATGGATATGTTTCTTAGACTTTTTTTGCTGAGTTGCAGGAAATTTGGCATGGAATAGGACTTTATTGCGTGATTGCGAAATTGATGAAATCTTCTTGGTCGCCTTGCCCCATTCTTTTTTCCACATTATAATGATTCTAATTTCAAAAAGTATTCAAAAAGTACGTAAGAAGTCTGATGTCTGTGTGATATAATTTATATAGTTGTGTAGCGAATATGTGAAATGGGCAGCTGCGATTGACTTGGGCTGAACATGCAAATGCTAATATACAGCAACGAATTAAGACTAGGATGGTGAACTTACAGATGCACATCGTCGCCGTTGGCCTGAATTATAGAACAGCGCCTGTCGAGGTGAGGGAACAGTTTGCTTTTGCTGAGAAGGATCTCCCGGCAGCGCTTCATCAGCTGATGCGGACGAAGAGCGTGCTGGAGGGGGTCATCGTCGCTACCTGCAACCGTACGGAAATCTATGTGGTTGTGGACCGTCTTCATATGTGCGGGTATTTTCTCCGCAGCTTCATGGAGCAGTGGTTCGGCGTAAAAGGCGAGCAATTTACACAGCATATGTATATATATGAGGATGAACAAGCGATCCGGCATTTATTCCGGGTTACCTGCGGGCTGGATTCCATGGTGATCGGCGAGACGCAGATTTTGGGGCAGGTTCGCAGCGCATTTTTGACCGCTCAGGGCGAAGGCGCGACGGGAACATGGTTCAACCGGCTGTTCAAGCAGGCGGTAACCGTGGGCAAGCGGGCACACAGCGAGACGTCGATCGGGGAGAGTGCGGTATCGGTCAGCTACGCGGCTGTTGAGCTGGGCAAGCGGATCTTCGGCATGTTCACCGGCAAAAAAGTGCTGATTCTCGGCGCGGGCAAAATGAGCGAGCTGACGGTCAAGCACTTGTACGCAAGCGGCGCGGCGGAAGTGGTTGTGGCGAACCGCACCCTGGCGCGTGCGGAGGAGCTGGCGGAGAAGTTCGCGGGCCGTCCGTGCACGCTGGAAGAAGCGGCCTTGCGGCTACATGAGTTCGACATTGTGATCAGCTCGACCGGAGCGGGTGGCTATGTGCTGACAGCTGACCGAATCGTGCACAGCATGAAGAATCGTGCGTCCCGGCCGCTGTTCATGATCGATATTGCGGTTCCGCGCGACATTGACCCAGCTGCGTCCGAGATTCCGGGTGTGTTTTTGTACGATATCGATGATTTGGAGGGCATTGTGGAGAGCAATATGGAAATGCGACGGGGTGAGGCCGTGAAGATCGAAGGCATGATCGCGGAGGAGACCGAGAGCTTTCAGCATTGGCTTAAGACGCTGGGCGTGCAGCCGGTCATCCGGGCGCTCCAGGAGAAATCGAATGCTATTCATGAAGAAACGCTGGACAGCCTGTTCAACAAGCTGCCTGAGCTGGACGAGCATCAGCGCAAGATTATCCGCCGGCTGACCAAGAGCATTGTGAACCAGATGATGCATGACCCGATCAATGTTATCAAGGAGATGTCCGGTGATAAGAACGGGAGCGAAGCGCTGGATTACTTCACCAAGATCTTTGCGCTGGAGGAACGGCTGGAGACCGGATTGGAAGGCGGGAACACCGCTCAAGAGAGAAACCGCCAATCATTAGAACCTGTGCCCGGCAGCGGAAATGCCGCTCAGCCCAAGAGTGCTTTTGCTCAGGCTGGCCTCTAAGGGAGGATGGCGGCATGCATTACCTGAATGGAATATATGACGCAGCCTTGCTGCTGTACGCCCTGAGCCTGCTGTTTTATTTCCTGGATTGCCTGAAACGGAGTCCGGATCGGAAGCGGTTAGGCACAGGGCTTCTTGTCTTTGTCGGTCTGCTTCAATCTGCAGGGCTTGGCATACGCTTTTATGAGGAGAAGGGTTTGCCGATTTTTACGCCGTATGATTTTCTGTTCTGGTTCTCCTTCACCATTGTGCTGATTTCGCTGGTTCAATCGTTCATGCGAAGGTCCGAGTTCACGGTGCTGCTGCTTGGCGTGGCGGGGTTTAGCGCCTTTTTGCTTAACCGGGTGTGGCTGACGGCTGAGGACCATACGCTCCAGAGCTGGAAAGCGGTGCACGGCTGGCTGGCCATGCATATTATTCTCGCCAATTTGAGCTTTGCCGCGCTGACGCTGGGGGCCGTGTTCGGGCTCATGTACCTGTTCCTGCATACCAGGCTGAAGCACAAGAAATGGAATGACCGGGTCCGGCGCCTGCCGAGTCTGGAGGTTCTTGACAAATATGCTTACACCTCCGTGCTGGTGGGAACGCCTCTGCTCGGGGTGTCGCTTGTGGTGGCCGGAATCTCGATTGTCTCCGAAGGGCGGCTGCCGCTGTTTCAGGATTTGAAAGTGCTGTCGACGCTGATCGGGCTCGGGATTTACATAACGTATCTTGTGCTTAAAAGGTTAGGCCGGCAGAGCGGGATTACCATGGCGTATTGGGCAGTTTCGGGCTATGGATTCATCATTCTGAATTTCTTGCTGAATTCTTGGTCCGATTTTCATCGTTGGGGCGGGGTGTGATCGAAGGTGACTGTATATTTGCCGGTTATGCTGGACGTTCAGGGAAGGCGCTGCATTGTTGTTGGAGGCGGTAAGGTGGCGGAGCGCAAGACGATGGGGCTGCTGGAGGCCGGAGCGGCGGTAACGATAATCAGTCCTGCGCTGACGCCGCAGCTCACGGAGCTTGCGGAACAGGGAGCCATTGTCTGGCTGAACCGCAGTTATGCTCCCGGGGATGCCCGCGGAGCTTTTCTTGTCTATGCGGCGACTGACGATTCCGGGGTGAACGGGGAGGTGGCCCGCGAGGCGGAGAGCCTGGGTGTGCCGGTGAATGTGGGCAGCGATGCGGAAGCCGGAAGCTTCATTACGCCGGGCGTACTGCGCAGGGGCCGTCTGACCGTGGCGGTATCGACTTCGGGCGCGGGACCCGGCACCGCCGCGAAGCTCACGAAGCTGCTCGAGGAAACGTTTGGCGAGGAGTACGAAGCTTATCTGGATTTTTTATATCGCATGCGGCAGGAGATCAAGCGGCGGGAAGCGTCGCCGGAGGCTCGAAAGCTGCTGCTGAGAACGCTGGGCCGGCTTCATGTGCTGGATGAGATCAGAAGGGGTACCTTTACAGAGTGGGATTCGGAGCAAATCGAGGCCTGGATCGCACAACATCGGGAGGAATAACAAAGATGCGAACGATTATCGTGGGCAGCAGACAAAGCGCGCTGGCATTGACGCAGACCGGTCAGGTGATTGAAGATTTGAAGCGGCTGTGCGCGGAGCACGGCTTCTCTTTTGATTTCGAGGTGAAAAAAATCGTCACCAAAGGCGACCGTATTCTTGATGTGACCCTCTCCAAGGTGGGCGGCAAGGGGCTGTTCGTCAAGGAGATTGAACAGGCGATGCTGGACCGGGAGATCGACATGGCCGTGCACAGCATGAAGGATATGCCCTCCGAGCTGCCGTCTGGACTTATGAACGCCGCGGTTCCCCGGCGCGTCGATCCAAGAGACTGCCTGATTTCGCGCGAAGGGGCCGGGCTCGCGGACCTTCCTGCGGGAGCGCGGGTTGGCACAAGCAGTCTGCGGCGTTCCAGCCAGCTTGCGGCGCTGCGGCCCGATCTGGTCATTGAGCCGGTGCGCGGCAACATCGACTCCAGACTGCGGAAGCTGGAGAGCGGCGAATATGACGCGATCCTGCTGGCGGCGGCGGGCCTGACCCGGATGGGCTGGCAGGACCGCGTGACGGCCTATCTGCCGCCGGAGGAGTGTCTCCCCGCGGTAGGGCAGGGGGCGCTTGGGATTGAATGCCGCGAAGATGATACCGAGCTGCGGAAGCTGCTTTCATTGTATAATGATGAAGAGACTGCACTCACGGTTGCCGCAGAGCGGCGCTTTCTCGGCGTGCTGAATGGCGGCTGTCAGGTGCCGATTGGCGCTTTTGCTACACTTGAGAAGAGTGTTGAGACCGGCGCTCCGGCTGAAGGCCGGAGCCTTACGCTTACCGGCATGGTCGGCACGCCGGACGGAGCCGTCATATTGAAGGAGACATGTACCGGGACCGACCCGGTGCTGCTGGGCGAAGAAGTGGCGAAAGCGTTGACCGTGAGGGGTGCGGAGAAGATTTTGTCACAGCTAAGGGGTTGAGGAGATTGACGGGCAAAGTGTATTTGGTGGGCGCGGGTCCAGGGGATGCCAAGCTCATCACGATTAAGGGCATGGAGTGTATCAAGAAGGCGGATGTGCTGGTCTATGACCGGCTGGCCAGTCCCCGGCTGCTGAAATGGATGCCTCCCGGCGGAGAGAAGATCTATGTGGGCAAGCTTCCGGACCGGCATACGATGAAGCAGGAGGAAATCAATCAGCTGCTCGTCGATCTGGCGCTTCAGGGCAAGACGGTGGTGAGATTAAAGGGCGGCGATCCGACGATTTTTGGCCGGGTGGGCGAGGAAGCGGAGCTTCTGCGCAAAAACGGCATTTCTTACGAAATTGTTCCGGGAATCACCTCGGCGATCAGCGTGCCTGCTTATGCCGGCATTCCGGTTACTCACCGCGACTATGCATCCTCTTTGTCAATTATTACCGGGCACGAAAGCCCAGACAAGCTGGACCGTTCGATTCATTGGGATAAAGTGACGAATGCCACGGGAACACTCGTGTTTCTGATGGGGGTTGCCAAAATCGGCTATATCAGCGATAACCTGATCAAGCACGGGCGTCCGCCGGAAACGCCAGTGGCGCTGGTCCGCTGGGGAACGCGCGCGGAGCAGGAGACGCTGACCGGCACACTCGCCGACATTGAAGAGAAGGTGAAAGCGGCGAATTTCGGATCACCGGCCGTTATCGTCGTCGGTGATGTGGTGAAGCAGCGGGAGGAGCTGAAATGGGCCGAGGAACTTCCGCTGTTCGGCAAGCGGATTCTTGTCACCCGGGCGCGCAGCCAGGCGAGCGAGCTGGTGGAGCGGATTGAGGACCTAGGCGGAGAACCTTATGAATTCCCGGTGATCGAAACGGTCATGCCGCAGAGCGAAGAGAAGCGGGAGGCTATCGCTTCGGCGCTGTCGAAGCTGCCGGAATATGATTGGGTGTTCTTTACGAGCGTCAATGGTGTGGAGTTCTTCTTCCGCCATCTGGCGGAGCTGAAAGCGGACATTCGCGGCTTGTCCGGCGCCCGCATCGCCGCCATCGGACCGGCAACCGCAGCGGCGCTTGCCGATCGGGGCATAATTGCCGAGGAGCTGCCGGCCCGCTTCCACGCGGAGGGGCTGATTGAGGCACACGGCGATGAGCTGCTTCCCGGTCAAAAGGTACTGCTGCCGCGCGGCGATCTCGCCCGGAACTGGCTGCCGCAGAAGCTGGAGGAGCTCGGCCTTTCGGTGACGGAGATCGACACGTATGAGACGGTCGCTACCGGCGAGGATGACATCGAGTTATTGAAGCTGCTGGAGGAAGGGCGGATCCATGCCGTTACCTTCACCAGCTCCTCGACGGTGAAGAATCTTCTCGAAGTATTGAAGCGGATGGGGCTGGAAGATCCGCTGCCGCTGCTTGAGAAGGTGAAGATTGCGTGCATCGGTCCGCTCACCGAACAGACGGCCGTGGAAGCGGGACTGGAGCCCGGACTGCTGGCGGAGGAAGCGACAATCGACTCGCTCGTTCGCGAGCTGTGCCGCTGGAATGAACAGACGCGCTGATTCATAAACACGGCTGCCCGTCACAGCCCGGCTAAGGCATTGCTCGCCGGGCTGTTTGGCGTTCTTTTTAATCCCGGATTGTCCGGCTTCGCTTTGCGTCTCTGTATTAAATCCTCCAGATGTGATATGATATAGGAACAAATGTTCTGATATGGAGGGTGAGACAATGCCGAAGACATACGAACCGGTAACAACGAAGACAGGAATGACACGGGTAAAAGAGGAACGAATGCCCTTCGGCTGGTCGGTCAATCCGTACCGGGGGTGCGCGCATGGCTGCAGCTTCTGTTATGCCCGAGGATTTCAGGGTTTCATCGACAAGAAGGCGGATGACGAATTCCAGAACCATATTATGCTCAAGACAAACGCGGCGGAAGCGCTGGAGGAACAGTTGTCGAGGCTGGCCCGCAGACACCGGCATGATCTGGAAGCGATGCGCAAGGAACTGGGCGAGGTGGTAATCGGGACGGCAACCGATCCTTATCAGCCGGTTGAGGGCAGAACGGAACTGACCCGAAAATGTCTGATGGTGCTTGCCAAGTACGGTATCCGTACCTCGGTGACTACCCGCTCTCCATTAATCCTGCGGGACCAGGATCTCTTGGAGCAAATGCGTTCACTTACGGTCAATATCAGCATCAATACGCTGAATGACAGGCTGGCGCGCAGGCTGGAACCGGGATCGCCGCTCCCTTCCAAGAGACTGGATACGCTCCAAAAGCTGGCGGAACGGGGAATTGCGACGAGCGTGTTCATCGCCCCAATCCTTCCTCTGCTGACCGATGATCTTGAGGGGCTTGAAGCGCTGTTCGCCGCCTCGGCGCAGCGGGGAGCGGAATCGGTCATGACCTCGCTGCTGCGCCTTTCCCCGGATGTGAAAGGCTGGTATTTTCGCACGCTGCAGGAACAGTTCCCGGATGTCTTGGAACGGTATCGAAGAATGTATGCAGACGGAAGTTACGCCGAAGCGGTCTATCGCGAGAACATGTCCCGGCTTTTGGATGAGCTGCACCGCAAGTACGCTTCAAGGTTCCGCGCCGCGCCGGAGTGGTCTCTCCCAAGAGGCGCGAACGGCGCAGGGGAAGAGCCGGGGCGTCCCGGACTGGCTGAAATCGCCGGGGAGCCGCCGGTCGAGCAGCTGTCTTTTCCGTTTTGACAATGGGTTAATGGCTTATCCCCCGGCGCGGATCGGAGAGGACAGAACGGTCTTTAGTTGACGATTCTATTGTCTCCAGGTGTTATAGGGAAGAGCCGTTAGAGGCGGCTTGAGCGGAGAAAGACCACTTGCCTCTTTTCGGGATGGATAAAGATGCTTTTCCCAGCAGGCTGCGGTAAAATTAAAGTTAGTCATCGGTTTAATATTCATTGAGAAATGAGGGATGGATATGAAGAAACGCGAATTGGGCAAATCCGGTCTGGAGGTTTCCGCTCTCGGTCTCGGCTGTATGGGCATGTCCGAATTCTACGGCAGCCTCGACGAAGAGGAATCCATCCGCACGATCCACCGGGCGATTGAGCTGGGCGGTACCTTTCTCGATACGGCGGATATGTACGGCGTCGGCAGAAACGAGGAACTGGTCGGACGGGCGATCAAGGGACAGCGGAATAACGTTATCCTGGCTACGAAATTCGGCAATGTTCGTGCGGCTGACGGAACACCGCTCGGCATAAACGGCCGGCCCGAATATGTGAAGCAAGCGTGCGACGCCAGCCTTCGGCGGCTTGGTGTGGATCATATCGATCTCTATTATCAGCACCGGGTCGATCCAAATACACCGATTGAAGAGACGGTCGGTGCGATGGCCGATCTTGTACAGGCCGGCAAGGTACGATACCTCGGCTTATCCGAGGCGTCGCCCCGGACGATAGACAAAGCGCATGCCGTTCATCCCATCGCCGCGCTGCAGACGGAATATTCGCTGTGGAGCCGGGAGGTTGAGGATGAGATCCTGCCGTTCTGCCGGGAAAAGGGCATCGGCTTTGTGGCGTACAGCCCGCTGGGCAGAGGATTTCTGACCGGTCAGATCAAATCCTTCGACGATCTGGAAGAGAATGATTACCGGAGATTCGCTCCGCGTTTTCAGGGCGACAACTTCCGTAAGAACCTCGATTTGGTCGACCGCATCCATGAGATTGCCAAGGAAAAAAGCTGCTCGTCCTCGCAGCTGGCTCTGGCCTGGCTGCTCAGCCAGGGAGACGACATCGTGCCGATTCCCGGAACGAAACGCAGATCCTATCTGGAAGAGAACATCGGCGCTCTCGATATAACGCTGGACGAGGATGATCTTCGCCGGATCGAAGAAGCGGCTCCGCAGGGAGCGGCCGCGGGCTTCCGGTATCCCGAAGCTTCGATGAAGACCATTGACCGGTAATTCCGCGTTCGTTGAAGTGCGGCGGATGAGAGCCGGATATTTGTTAACACTAACGGAAATACAGGAGGAAGTAGAATGAGCTTTCCGATTACGCGGCACCGCCGCTTGCGGTCTTCCGCCGGAATTCGCGGAATGGTGCGCGAGACGGTGCTGAATCCGCTTGATTTGATACAACCGATCTTTGTTACGTACGGAAACGGAATCAAGAATGAAATCGGGTCCATGCCAGGCGTCTATCATTTCTCGCTCGACACGCTGAAAGAGGAAGTCGATGAGATTGTTTCGCTGGGAATACCGGCGGTTCTCCTGTTCGGCATTCCCGAGACGAAGGACGCCGTCGGCTCCTCGGGCTTCGACGAGTACGGTATCGTGCAGGAGGCGACGCGCCTGATCAAGCAGTGGTATCCCGAACTGCTGGTTATCGCTGATACGTGCCTGTGCGAGTTCACGGACCACGGTCACTGCGGCATGGTCCATACGCATACCGTCGACGGCGTCGTACACGGCGATGTGCTGAACGACGCTTCGCTTGAGCTGCTGACCCGCACGGCGGTCTCGCAGGCGAAGGCCGGAGCGGACATCATCGCTCCGTCGAACATGATGGACGGATTCGTGCAGGCGATCCGGGCCGGGCTGGACGAGGCCGGGTTCCAGCATGTGCCGATCATGTCCTATTCAGTCAAGTACGCTTCCGCGTTCTACGGCCCGTTCCGCGAGGCGGCGGACTCGGCGCCGCAGTTCGGCGACCGGAAAACGTATCAGATGGACCCGGCGAACGTGCGCGAAGCGATCCGCGAAGCGGAGAGCGACGTGCTGGAAGGCGCTGACATGCTGATGGTGAAGCCGGCGCTCGCTTATATGGACGTTATTCGCGTGATCCGCGAGCAGTTCGATCTTCCGCTTGTCGCTTATAACGTCAGCGGCGAATACTCGATGGTCAAGGCTGCCGCGCGGCAGGGCTGGATCAATGAGAAAGCGATTGTGCTGGAGCTTCTGACGGGCCTTAAGCGCGCAGGAGCCGATACAATTATCACGTATCATGCCAAGGACGCGGTCCGCTGGCTGCGCGGGGAGTAATTGAAAGGCTTTTTCAAAATGTAAGTATTTATTAGTATCGCGGGTATTAATGGCCTAATATTTCTACGAGAAACGTACGGGCGTCCTTCAGGACGCCGTCAGGCGTTTCTTCTTGAGACAGGAGGGTTTCTGGAATGGGCAAGGAAAGCTTGGCCCGGAGGGAGGAAGCTTCCCGGGCAGCCTTTGAAGAGGCGAAGAACTACATTCCCGGCGGGGTGAACAGCCCGGTCCGGGCGTTCAAATCGGTCGGGTTGACACCGATCTATGTGGAACGCGGGGAAGGCTCCCGGATTTACGATATCGACGGGAACAGCTTTATTGATTATGTCTGCTCCTGGGGACCGCTCATCATGGGCCATGCCCATCCGGAAGTGGTCAAGGTGCTGCAGGAAACGGCGGTCAGAGGAACGAGCTTCGGGGCGCCTACGCTGATCGAGACGGAAATGGCCAAGACGGTCGTGGAACGCGTCGAATCGGTGGACATCGTGCGTATGGTCAACTCCGGCACGGAAGCGACGATGAGCGCAATCCGACTGGCCCGTGGCTATACAGGAAGAAGCAAAATTGTGAAATTCGAAGGCTCCTACCACGGCCATGGCGACAGCCTGCTGATCAAGGCGGGCTCCGGCGTTGCGACGCTCGGACTGCCGGACAGCCCGGGGGTGCCGGAAGGGATTGCCGCGAACACGATTGCGGTACCATACAACGATCTGGAATCGGTCAAGCTGGCTTTCGAGCGGTTTGGCAATGATATCGCCGCGATTATCGTGGAGCCGATTGCCGGGAATATGGGCGTCGTTCCGCCGGCCCCCGGATTTCTGGAAGGCCTGCGCAAGGTCACAACGGGCTATGGAGC
Source organism: Paenibacillus sabinae T27 (assembly GCF_000612505.1). Taxonomy (NCBI): domain Bacteria; kingdom Bacillati; phylum Bacillota; class Bacilli; order Caryophanales; family Paenibacillaceae; genus Paenibacillus; species Paenibacillus sabinae. Next base: position 4,003,084 of record NZ_CP004078.1, on the reverse strand, counting down.
CCTGCTTATTTTTGATGAGGTGATGACGGGCTTCCGGGTGAACCGGGGCTGCGCGCAGGGCCTGTTTGGCATTAAGCCCGACCTGACCTGCTTCGGCAAGGTGATCGGCGGCGGACTGCCCGTCGGCGCCTATGGCGGAAGCCGGGAGATTATGGAGCAGATCGCTCCATCCGGTCCAATCTATCAGGCGGGTACGCTCAGCGGCAACCCGCTGGCGATGGCGGCGGGACTGACGACGCTGAAGCTGCTGACGCCGGAGGTCTACGACCGGCTGGAAACGCTGGGCGCGCGTCTGGAAACAGGGCTCAAGGTGAATGCGGAGGAGGCCGGAGTACCGCTGACCGTAAACCGCGTCGGTTCGATGGTGTGCCCGTTCTTTACGGAGGGGCCGGTTACCAATTACGACACAGCCAAGGCGAGCGACGTGAACCGTTTCCGCGCTTATTTCGGCCAGATGCTGGAACAGGGAATCAGCGTGCCTCCATCGCAATTTGAGGGCATGTTTATTTCGGCGGCGCACAGCGAGCAGGACATCGACGACACGATTGAGGCCCACCGCGCGGCCCTGAAGTTGCTGTGAGGCCGGGCGAACCTGTCAGGAAGCCCGGCTGGGTGCGGCGCGGAGAGTGGCTGGAGACCATGCCCGGGCGCAGCGTAACCTCAGCCGAGGATAAGGGCGAAGCCATCGACCGGTGGCTGAAGGAGACGGTGAGGATGCCGGACAAGCTGCTGGCGAGGCTTCGCCGCGAGGACGGCATCCAGTGGAGAGGGGACCGGCTGCGGCTGGCCCTTTTCCCGCCGAGGGAACCGGGGATTGAACCGGTCTGGCAGGAGCTTGAGGTGCTGCACGAGGATGATTTCTGCCTCGTCGTTCACAAGCCTGCGGGCATGGCGGTTCATCCCGACGGCAGCGGGAGCGGCGTGACGCTGGATCATGCGGTCGCCGCCCATTACGCCGCTTCCGGCGAGAATTGCGCCGTACGGCATATTCACCGGCTGGACAAGGATACGACCGGGCCGGTGCTCTACGCGAAGAATGAATTCGCGCAGGCGATTCTCGACGGGGCGATGCGGGAGAAGACGATTTCCCGCAGATATGCCGCCATTGTCCAGGGCGAGGTGGCGAAGTCGCTGACCGTGATCGATCAGCCGATCGGCCGCGACCGCCATCATGCCGGACGCCGGAGAGTATCCCCGGGCGGGCAGCCGGCCGTGACCCGGATTGTCGGCCGCGAGGTGTGGCAGGGCGCATCGCTGCTGCACATTGAGCTCGAGACGGGCCGGACGCACCAGATCCGGGTGCATTTAAGCCATCTCGGCCATCCCCTGTACGGGGATGGGCTGTATGGCGGGCCGAAGGCACCCGAAGCCGAAGGGGCCCGCCCGCTGCTCCGGCAGGCGCTTCACGGAGAGGCCCTGCGCTTTGCGCATCCCTGGACCGGGGAAGAGCTGGACATTGCCGATCCCTGGCCGGACGATATGCTGGGACTGCGGCATGTTCTTGGGGGAAGCAGCAGTTAAGCAAAGCAAAAAAGGATCAAAAGCGCGTCAGCCCGGCCGGCGAGCGCTTTTGATCTTTTTTTTCGTTTGAGATTATGCGGAAGAAAGAAAGCCCGCCGGGAGGCTGAATGGACTGAAACGGAATTCCTCCCTTTTATTGCTCCAAAAATGGCCTTAGGCTGCGCCTCGACGGGAATTCCTCCATCTTAATTCGGCGTTTTCACTTATAACGGCCCAGATTACATCAATAAGCCGGAGTTTTTCCCGCTTAACGGTCCGATATCCTCTTTTTCAGGAAATAAGAGGGAGGTTTTCCCGTTCGCGCCGGAGTCACCAGAGACTAACCGCCCGGCCCTCCCGCCGTATCATAACCTACGAGCTACTGTCAGACCAGCCGAGTTTCTAGTGCTCGCGCTCAATGTCACCGGCTATTAAGCCAGCCGGATTTCCAGCAGTTCGTACTCAATGACACCGGCTGGGGCATCGACCTTGATGACGCTGCCGGATTTTTTGCCGAGAAGCTCTTTGCCCAGGGGACTTTCGTACGAAATTTTATTCTGGTCGACATCGGCTTCGGCGGGACTCACAATCCGGTATTCAACTTTTTCCGAGAACTCGATATCATTCAGTACGACGAGCGATCCAACGGAGACGGAGGTAACATCCAGACTATCCGCACTGACCACTCGGGCATATTTCATCATGTTCTCCAGCTGCTTGATCCGCGTCTCCATGAACGCCTGATCGTCCTTGGCAGAGTGGTACTCGCTGTTTTCCTTAAGGTCGCCGTAGCTGATCGCCACTTTCAGACGCTCGGCCAGCTCCTTGCGCTTGACCGTTTTAAGCTCTTTCAGCTCTTCGTCCAATTGGGCATAGCCCTCCGGAGTCAGGATGATTTCATCTTCTTTATTCGCCATTTAATCACAACTCCCAATTCGCTTTTGACTCTGTCTCTATTGTACCCTAAATCGGAGTGAATGTGATAATCGCCCTTTACCTGCGGATAACCCTGGCATTCAGGTGACTTCAGCCCTGGTTTTCGAACGGATTGGTCATGTGCTCTTGTTCAAAGCATATACATGGGGAGAGTAACATTTTGGGCTTACGCTCCGGGCCTGTCCCGGGGTTAGATTATGCCACGAAGGAGGACATTTCCCGTGTTTGACCAATCCCACGGCCTGCGGTTTGATATTTATGAACGCATTCACCTGTCTCAAGACCTTCCGGGGATATCCGAACTGGAAGAGGTTGAGCTGCTGCCGGATATTCAGGTCATTCAGCGAGAAGACCGGGCGGAGCTGCGCGGACAGCTTCTGCTGACGGGTCTGTACCGGAGCGAGGATGACCGGACCCACCGTCTGGACCACGCCATTCCAGTTGAGATCACGGTGCCGCTGGCCCGGGTCAGCTCGCTCGAAGAGATCGGTGTGGAAATTGAAAATTTCGATATTGATCTGTTGACGATGCGCAGCGTGAACATTACCGGTGTGCTGTCACTGCGCGGCATAGGAGGGTCCGAGCCGGTTCCCGCCTGGCAGAGCGAGGAATTTACCGTTGCTTATTCGCCGGAGGAGGGAGACCGGGCGATAGCCGGTAAGTCCGATGCCCCGGCGGATGTAGCTGAGGGATTGTATGAAAATTCCCTCTGGACTTACGGTGAAGGTTCGGCGGAGGATGCCGCCTTGGAGCGGGAGCAAATCGAAGCGCTTGGTGCCGATCAGGCATTTCCGGGAATCACGCAGGAGGAAGACAGCGATGAGCTGCCCAACTTGAATCTGGAGGAGGACCGGTATGCCGAGATTCATTCGGAGAACGGCCAGCCGTTCATTGCGAAACAAGAGACGGAGCCCAGCGGTCAATGGAAGAGTCCGGCCAGCTGGAGCCATTTTGCGCAGGGGGGCGCGAACGCTGGCGGCAGCTCGTTGGCCGGCGACCGGAAATCCGCCTCGAAAACGGAGGATATCACAGACACGGACGACGAAGAGAGTACGGATCTCGCAGACGCTTCTGCCCCGGTCTCCTTTGATTCCCTCGCTGCCACAGGCAGCGGTCCGGCGGAGGAACAGCCTGCGCCGGAAGCCGACAGCCTCCCGGAGACGCCCCTATCCCCGGAGGAGAAGCCTGATCTGAAGATTGCTCTGGGCAGCAAAAAAGACACCGGCCAGCAGACCAAGGAGCACTTAAGCTTCTCATCCCTGTTGTCCTCGGGCAAGAACCGCAGCGAGAATGAGGAAGCTGCAGCGGAAAAAACCGTGTCCTCAACCGCGGCCGTCACTCCGTCCGAATCGTCCGACGATTCCGAATGGAAGAGCAGATTTATGAGGACCAAGGACGGAGAACAGGCTTTCCGCAAGGTCCGGCTCTGCATTGTGCAGCGCGAGGAGACGCTCGACTCCATTGCGGAGAAATATCAGCTAAGCGCCCGCGAGCTCGTTCTGTACAACCGGCTCTCCGGCCAGACGGTGGAAGAGGGGCAGGTCATTTATATTCCCTAAGGAAGTTCGAGGTTAAGCTTGACGACGATCCCGGCTGATGGGCAGCCGGGATTTTTTTGTCATGGCTTCAGATCGTTGAGTGTTCTATCATTGTATTATTTGTATCATATTATATAATATAAATAATACTTTATTAGCTGGAGGAATCGCATGATTATTACGCTGGACTTCAAGAGTGAAACGCCTATTTACGTGCAGCTTCGCAATGCGGTGGTCGTGGCAATCGGCAGGGGCGATTTGCAGGACGGCGAGAAACTGCCGACGATCCGGCAGCTGGCGGAGGAGCTCGGCATAAATGCGATGACGGTAAATAAAGCCTTCACCACTCTGAAAAACGAAGGGTTTATTACGATTGATCGCAGGCATGGCGCCACGGTAACAAAGCCTGAGGGCGGAAACGCGGAGTACAAGGAGAAGCTGGAACAGGAGCTGACCCTTGTCATCAGTGAAGCGAGCCTGAAGGGGGTTGGCCGTAAGGAGTTTCTGGATACCTGTGCGGACATTTTTGCCGCGCTCGCCGCCGGCCAGCGTCCAATTGCGGAATAGAAAGGGAGATAATGACATGACATTCGTATTGATATTGCTCCCTGTATGCCTCATTTTCCTTCTGGTTGTACAGTTGTCCTACGGCACACGTCCGAATATAACAGGTGGGGTTATCATTTTCGGTATCGGAATTCCGGAGTATGCCTCCCAGGCCGAAGAATTGAAGAGTCTCCGGGCGTCTTTCCACCGAAGCAATACCTTCTTTATCATCATTGGCGCATTGGCGATTCTGCCGCTGTTTGCGCTCAGCCGTTATTTTTCGCTGGTCTATATGTACTGGTGGATCTGGATGGGCATCGTGCTGTGGGCAGGATACCGATTGTTCTCGAAGTATCACCGTGCTGCGGCCCGGATCAAGCGTGCGCACGAATGGAGTATCGGAGAACGGCACGTCGTCCGGGCTGATACTACGCTTATTTTTCTGAAGAAAAAAATGTCCATTTCTCCCATATGGTTTATCGCGCCGTTTCTGATCGCTCTGGCCGTTATGTTCTATGCGTGGCGTTCTTCCAGCGAATTTGGGATAGTGATGGGCGCTCAGGCGACTGGAATGACGCTGCTGTTCTTTCTCCTGTCTCTTGCGTTCCGGCGTATGCGGACCAAGGTGTATAGCGACGACAGTACGATAAATGAGGGACTTAACCGGGCCCAGAGAAGATACTGGTCTATGCTGTTTCTGGCAATCGCCATGCTGGATGCGGTATTTGCCGCAGCTGCCACGCTGTCCGGACTGGATACCTTGGCTCACTTTGGCGCCGTTTGGCACACTTTGATCGCGATCCAGGCGGTTGCGCCTTTGGCCGTTGCCTGGTACACGGATCGAAAAATGAATGAGTGGAGCAGACGGCTTGTTGAAGCGGGCGGCCAGCCATTTTACACCGATGATGATGAATACTGGATTAACGGGATTACTTACCATAATCCAAACGACCGGAGCATGCTGGTGCCCAAACGGGCCGGACTCGGCTTGACACTCAATATGGCGATGCGCGGTAGCAAAGTCTTGATAGGCGTGATCTTTACATTAGTTTTCATGTTTATTGCTGGCCTTGGGATTTTCTTGGTCAGGGAAGATTGGATGGTACCAAGACTGATGGTAGGTACGGATGGAATCGTGCATGTGCAAAGTCCGAGTTACGGTTATTCTTTTTCGCTGGATCAAATCCGTGAACTTAGGCTGGAGAACGAACTGCCGGAAGGCATGCGGACCAATGGCGTCGCCACCGACACCTATGCCAGAGGGCATTTTAGATTGAAAGGCTGGGGAAATACCCGGGCCTATATTTTCAAGCACTCGCCCCCTTATATTGTCATCAGACTTGCAGAAGAATATATTGTGTATAACGATAGAAATGCTAACGATACCCGGCAGACATTCGAGGAGATTAGAGGCAAACTTCCGATTACACATTAAATATCCGTGAGATATCCGTGGCTGCATATCAGACTGTAATAGCGAAATGATCGATTTTGCGATAGACTAAAATACAGGAGACGAAGAACGTCCCGATCCATTCCACCGAATGGGCCGGGGCGTTTTTTTCATTTTAGAGGAGATGATCAGAATGAATGTTGAGGAAGCGCATGCGGCATTTATCCAGCTCCACTTGCGGAGCAGAACGGGAGAACGAAAGGGCCGCCTGGAGCGAGGGCACCGGGAGGCGGAGAAGCTATTTTGCTGCAATGTGTGGTGGCCGCTTCTAGGGGACTTCAACCATTTGCACCCGGAATACGAAGTTTTGGATTGGCGGGGGCTGTCCTATTTCTGCGATTTTGCCTGGATTACGCCCTTTGCGAGACTCATTATCGAAATCAAAGGTTTCGGCCCGCACGTCACGGATATGGATAGAAAAAAATATTGCAACGAGCTGAACCGGGAAGCTTTTTTGACGGCTATGGGGTTTCAGGTCATTTCTTTTGCCTATGACGACGTTGCCCATCATCCTGAGCGGACTATCACGCTATTGCGCATGGTGCTCAGCCGCTTTCAGCCTCAGTCTTCACCGGATAACCTGCACAGTGTGGCGGAACGGGAAATCGTTCGGTTGGCCTGTATGCTCGCTCGCCCCCTTCGCCCGATCGATGTGGAGGCTCATTTGGGCATCAACCATCGCACAGCGGTTCGAATGCTGCAGACACTCTGCGGGAAAGGGTGGTTTAACGCCGTGACCGGAGCAACGGGCAAACATGTGGTTCGGTACGAGCTGCAGCGAGGCGCGGTGAACCAATTGATGCAGAAAACCTGAAGCGGTGAACCAGTTGATGTAGAAAACCTGAAAATGTACATCTTTTGTCGGCGTTGGCGCTTTCGCTGGATAGGGTGCCTGCAAAAATACATTTATTTGCCCGTCCAACCTCCAATGCAGGCGGGGGAGCCGGAAATTCCTGCACATTAGCAGGTTCTCCTAGTTGCACCGGACTTTTGATCGAAAAAACCTGCACATTAGCAGTTTTGCAAGTTACGGATTGCGGATTGCGAATTGGGGATTGTCGATCGCCGATTCCCGATTGTCGATTGCCGATTAGCTGTTTTCAAGGTACGGATTGCGAATTGGGGATTGGATCGCCGATTCCTGATTCCCCATTGCCGATTAGCTGTTTTCAAGGTACGGATTGCGGATTGCCGATTGTCGATCGCCGATTCCTGATTCCCCATTGCCGATTCCCGATTCCCGACTTGCTCTCCATGAACTTTTCGTCAAAATTCGTCAGCGAATGTCCTGCTAAGACCGTCTCCCGGTTGACTATGCCGGACTCAAACTGTATTATGTAAGGTATTAAGCCATATTTTCTTTAAAGACTGGGAACGGGAAGAGTAGGCGGTCAGCCCTTCAGAGAGCGGAATGCAGCAGCTGTGAGCTTCCGTAGGATACAGCCAGCCGAAGTCGCCCCGGAGTCGCCCGCTTGAGCTTCAGAAGGCCGTTACGGCCATGAGGTTAGAGCGCGCCGGCCGCAGGCCGTTATTTCTGCATAGAGTGTCGCGTTATGTCGGCCGGGTGTTCGTAAGGGTGCCGGCTCCGCCGTTATCTTGGCGGATGACGCGAAACAAAGGTGGTACCGCGAAAGAATGACCTTTCGTCCTTTGAGGGCGAAGGGTCTTTTTTGTATTTTAGTTCCGTTTCCGGAACGGACGGTGACAGCCGTTTCTACGTTTGAGAGTTAGACAAATACGGAGGTAAAAAGCTATGGCAGAACAAGATCAATTAACGCCGGCGCAGCAGCCGGAGCTTGAAGGGAACGGAGGCAGCCCGGCAGAGGGCGCCGCGAAGAACGACATGCCGACGACGTACGATCCCAAGGCTGCGGAGCAGAAATGGTATCCTTACTGGGCGGAAGGTGGCTACTTCAAGGCCGGACAGCGCCCGGATGCGAAGCCGTATACGATTGTAATTCCGCCGCCGAACGTAACGGGGATGCTGCATATCGGGCATGCGCTCGATTTTACGCTGCAGGATATTCTTATCCGCACGAAGCGGATGCAGGGCTATGATACGCTGTGGCTGCCGGGAACGGACCATGCGGGCATCGCCACGCAGACCAAGGTAGAACAGAAGCTGCGCGCGCAAAATATCTCCCGCTACGATCTCGGCCGCGAGAAGTTCCTGGAGCAGGTATGGGCGTGGAAGGACCAGTACGCCGCAACCATTCATGAGCAGTGGGCCAAAATGGGCCTGTCGCTCGATTACAGCCGCGAACGGTTCACGCTGGACGAAGGGTTGTCCAAGGCGGTTCGTGAGGTCTTCGTCAAGCTGTACGAGAAGGGCCTGATCTACCGCGGCAAACGTATCATCAACTGGGACCCTGCCGCCCGTACGGCCCTGTCGGACATCGAGGTAGAGTATAAGGAAGTTAACGGACATCTCTATCATCTGCGTTACCCGCTTAAGGACGGCAGCGGCTTCATTACCGTGGCAACTACCCGTCCGGAGACGATGCTCGGTGATACGGCGGTAGCGGTGCATCCGGAAGATGAGCGCTACAAGGACATGATCGGCAAGACGCTGATTCTTCCAATCATCGGCCGCGAGATTCCGGTTATTGCAGATGAGTATGTGGAAAAAGAGTTCGGCAGCGGCGCGGTGAAGATTACGCCAGCCCACGACCCGAACGACTTCGAGGTTGGCCAGCGCCACAATCTGCCGCAAATCGTCGTTATGGACGAGAGCGGCACGATGAACGCCGAAGCGGGGCCTTACAAGGGTCAGGACCGCAGCGAATGCCGCAAGAACATTGTCGCCGACCTGAAAGAACAAGGCGTGCTCATTTCCATCGAGGACCATGTCCATCAGGTAGGGCACAGCGAACGCTCCGGCGCCGTGGTCGAGCCTTATCTGTCGACGCAGTGGTTCGTGGCGATGCAGCCGCTCGCCGAAGCGGCGATTAAGGCGCAAAAAGACGGCAGCGGCGTGAATTTTGTGCCGGACCGGTTCGAGAAGATTTATCTGCACTGGATCGAAAATGTACGCGACTGGTGTATTTCCCGCCAGCTCTGGTGGGGCCACCGCATTCCGGCCTGGTATTCCGAATCCACCGGCGAGATGGTTGTCGCCCGCGACGAGGAGGAAGCGCGCCGGATCAGCGGCCTGAGCGATCTGAAGCAGGACGAGGATGTATTGGATACGTGGTTCAGCTCGGGTCTGTGGCCGTTCTCGACGCTCGGCTGGCCGGATGACAGCGCCGATATGCAGCGCTATTACCCGACCGACGTGCTTGTTACGGGCTACGATATCATCTATTTCTGGGTGGCGCGGATGATCTTCACGGCGCTGGAATTCACCGGCGAGAAGCCGTTCTCCGACGTGCTGATTCACGGCCTTGTTCGCGACGCGGAAGGACGGAAGATGTCCAAATCGCTCGGCAACGGCGTTGACCCGCTCGAAGTTATCGAGAAATACGGCGCCGACGCCATGCGCTTCATGATCTCAACAGGCAGCACGCCGGGACAGGACCTGCGCTTCCGCTGGGAGAAGGTGGAGCAGGCCCGCAATTTTGCGAACAAGATCTGGAACGCCTCGCGCTTTGCGCTGATGAATCTGGAGGGCGTATCCTTTGAAGATATCGACATTTCCGGCAAGCTCGGCACCGCCGACCGCTGGATTTTGCACCGTTTGAACGAAACTTCCCGCGATATTTCGCGTCTCATTAATGCATACGATTTTGGCGAGACCGGACGTCTTCTTTACAATTTCATCTGGGACGATCTTTGCGATTGGTATATCGAGTTCGCGAAGCTGTCTCTGTACGGTTCGGACACGGAAGCCAAAAGCAGCACGCAATCGGTACTGGCCTATGTGCTGGACCGCACGCTGCGCCTGATTCATCCGTTCATGCCGTACATTTCGGAGGAAATCTGGCAGCATCTGCCGCATGAAGGCGAGACGATTACGCTGGCCGCCTGGCCGCAGTACGATGCCGCGCTTGAGAATCCGGATGCGGTGGCGGAAATGAACCTGCTTATGGACATGATCCGCGCCGTGCGCAATATCCGGGCCGAAGTGAACGTGCCGATGAGCAAAAAAGTTGAGCTGATCGTCAAGGCTGGAAGCGAAGAGACACTGGCTATTATCGAGCGGAACAACGCCTACATCAGCCGCTTTGCCAACACGTCCTCTTTCGAGGCGGGCCTGAATCCGGAGGCTCCGGAGAAGGTGATGTCCGCTGTCATAACGGGGGCCGAGCTGCTGCTGCCGCTGTCGGGCCTGATCGATATCGAGCAGGAAATTGCCCGGCTTGAAAAAGAAGTACAGACGCTGAACAGCGAAGTGGAACGCGTGGAGAAAAAGCTCGGCAACCCCGGCTTTGTAGCCAAGGCGCCGGCTAAAGTCATCGAAGAGGAACGGGCCAAGCAGGCCGATTACTCGGCCAAACGCGAGAAAGTGCTCGCCCGTATCGCGGAGCTGAGAGGATAACGGATATGGAAGAGATGAACGGGGCCGGCTCAGCCGCCCCTTTACAGTCCTATACAGCTGCGGTGGATTGGATCAATGGCCTCATTCCTTTCGGCATCCGTCCGGGCCTTGAACGGATCGAACGGTTGATGGAAAGACTGGGGCATCCTCACCGCCGCCTGAAGTTTATTCATGTTGCGGGAACGAACGGCAAAGGTTCGACCTGCGCTTTTCTGACGTCGGTACTTAGACAATGCGGGTATTCCGTTGGGACGTTTACTTCCCCGTATATTACGAAGTTCACGAACCGGTTTCAGTATAACGGCGAGGATATTCCCGAAGAGACGCTGACGGCGATTGCGAACCGCCTGCATCCGCTGGTGGAGGAGATTGCGGAAACGCCGCTAGGTTCCCCTACGATGTTCGAAGTGACGACGGCGCTTGCCATTCTGTATTACGCCGAAGAGTGCTATCCGGACGTTGTCGTATGGGAAACAGGCCTGGGGGGAAGGATGGATGTAACGAACATCGTGACCCCGATCGTGTCGGTCATAACGAACGTAGGCTACGATCATACGGATGTTCTTGGAGATACGCTTGAGAAAATCGCTTACGAGAAAGCGGGCATTATCAAGCCCGGCGTTCCGGTCGTCAGCAGCGTTTCCCAGCCCGAAGCGGTCTCCGTGCTTAAGGATAAGGCAGCGTCCTGCAAGTCGACCCTGTACCTCGCAGGTGAGCAATTTACCTATGAGAGCAAAGGGACCTGGGAAGGGGTGCAGACCTTTGCCTTTAAGGGTCCTTTCCGCTCGCTCGATATCGGCATTGCCATGAAGGGTGAGCATCAGTTGGCCAACGCCGCCGGCGCCATGATGGCGCTGGAGGTGCTGCGCCAGTACATGGCGTTCATTCTCGAGGATGAGGATGTGCTCGCCGGCTTTCGCCACACGTTCTGGGCCGGAAGACTGGAAGAAATTCCGGGCAGCCCGCGGATTGTTCTGGACGGCGCGCATAACCCAGAGGGGGCACAAAGCCTGGCGTCGAGCCTGCCGAAGTTCTATCAATACCGAAAATTAAATTTAATGATGGGTATGCTGTCAAACAAGCATCATGAATCGTACTTCAAGCATATACTTCCTATAGTGGATACGCTTATCCTGACCGAACCGGATTTCCGGAAGAAAATGGACGCGGAACACCTTCAGCTCATCGCGGAAAGTCTGCGTGAGAACTACGCCAAGGATCATTTGCAAATCATTGTGGAGCATGATTGGGGCAAGGCGCTCCAGCTTCTGAAGTCGATGACGGAAGAAGACGATTTGGCGGTCGTGTCCGGTACGCTTTATTTGATCGCTGATGTACGGAGCGCGCTTTTGCGGCAACCCGATTCTGAAAAAGGCTGGTGACTAACTGTTGGATACTACGGAACGAGTTCATTTTATAGGAATCGGCGGTTACGGGATGAGCGCTATTGCCCGTGTGATGCTGGAGATGGGATATACGGTAACGGGCTCCGATGTAGCCGCCCAGGAACTGACGGAGAAATTGATAGCCAAAGGCGCGAAGGTATATATCGGCCATACGGCGGAGCAGGTCAAGGGCGCCGATCTCGTCGTCTATTCCACTGCCTTGTCGAAGGATAATGTGGAACGGGTAGAGGCGGAGCGTCTGAACATTCCGATTCTTCACCGGTCGCAGATGCTGGGTCGGCTGCTTAATGAGCGCAAGGGCGTCGCCGTTGCAGGAGCACACGGCAAAACGACGACCTCGTCGATGATCGCCCTTGTCATGGAGGAATGCGGGGTTGATCCTACGTATATCATCGGCGGGGAGATTATGAACGTCGGCACGAACGCCAAAGCGGGTCAGGGAGAATTCGTCGTGGCCGAAGCGGACGAGAGCGACGGTTCCTTCCTTCAGTACCATCCTTGGCTTGCGATTGTCACGAACATCGAGGCCGATCATCTGGAGAATTACGGCGGCGATTTCGAACGCCTGAAGAGCGCGTATGTGCAGTTCATGAGCCAGCTCCGCGAAGACGGCACGGCGATTGTCTGCGCGGACGACGAGACGGTCACCTCGCTTCTGCCCAAGATCAAGGCGAATGTCACGACTTACGGCATCCGCTCGGCGGCGGATTATACCGCGACCGATATTGCGCTCGGCGACCGCCAGGTAACGTTTACGATGAATCATGGCGCTACGGCGCTCGGACGGGTCGAGCTGTCGGTGCCCGGCCTGCATAATGTGTACAACGCGATGGCCACGATTATCGCTTGTCTGAAAGCGGGCATTCCGTTCGCGGCCATCGCCTCGGCCATTGTTAAATTCAACGGGGCCAAGCGGCGTTTTCAAGTGCTCGGCGAAGCGGACGATATTCTCGTGATCGACGATTACGCTCATCATCCGACGGAGATCCAGGCGACAATCAGCGCGGCCAAAGCAACGGGCAAGCGCATCATTGCGGTCTTTCAACCGCAGCGCTACACGCGCACCTTTTTTCTGCTGGACGCGTTCAGCCGGGCTTTTGGCGAAGCGGATGAGGTTATCATCACCGACATCTACTCTCCGGCAGGCGAGAAACAGATCGAAGGCGTATCTTCGGCCAAGCTGGTAGAGCTGATTATTCAGAACAGCAACCCCGGAGCACGCCACCTGCCGACCAAAGAAGATGTTCTTGCGGATCTTAAGGACCGTCTGGCTCCCGGCGATCTGGTAATCACGATGGGAGCGGGCGATATTTATAAAGTCGGATATGTGCTCGCGGATAATCTTCGGAAGCGCGGAGCCTCAAAATAAAACGGAGCTTAACGCATTCTCTTGATGAAGGGGATGCGTTTTTTCTTAGGGATTCACCATAAATCGACAGAATTCAGCATCTTGGTATGGTAATGTTTTGCTAATGCTTGTCTCACTTCAGATTTGCTGCCCGTCATTTTACGTGTATATGTTGGTGGTGAACGCATGGATTTCCAGCTGGACATAAGAACAATGCTGATCACGCTTATCCTCGGAAATATGTTCATGGTGCTGCTTATATTCGCATACCGTTTCCGCTCTCCCTATGATCAGGCGAATTCATCTTTTGCGGTTTCCAAATGGCTGCAGGCGGCAGGCTGGCTGCTGGTGCTGATTCGGGACAATCTTCCGGGTCCGCATCTGATTCTGCTGAGCAATGCGCTGATCCTTGGAGGCGTAGGGCTGGAAATCATCGCCCTGCTGATGATGGCGGGAGAGTTCAGGGCGGGAGCCCGGCGATACTATGTGATTATCACGACACTAAGCGTGCTGAGCTTCGGACTGATTTATTTTTTCCATAATTCGGACAACCTTCGGATTGCATCCGCTTCCCTGTCGGCAGTGCTGTTCGTCGGATTCCCCGCTTACCGCTTTACGACGTCCAAAGAAGGATCGCCGCTTCAGACCGTTATGGGACTGGTATACTCGGTGTTAGCCTCCATCCTGCTGGCCAGGGCGTTTTCCGCGCTTTTCTCGGAACGGGACATGAATATTTTCTCGCCGGGGCTGGCTCAGCATCTCTACTATATCGGCATGTTTTTGATCATGATTCTGGGAACTGTCGGCTTTGTTCTATTGTCAAGGGAGCGGTCTTACGACGAGCTTAAAAGGATGGCGAATGTCGATGAGCTGACCGGAATTTTGAACCGCAGAGCATTTATTGTTCAGGCGCAGCTTGCCGCTGCCGCCGCGGCGGAGCGAAGAGAGCCGATATCTTTTCTGCTGATCGACATCGATCATTTCAAACGGGTCAATGACAACTACGGACATGTCGCCGGGGACAGCGCCCTTCGGAATTTTGCCGCGACTGTGGAGCTTCTATTGGGCCCCAGAGATTTGTTCGGCAGGTACGGGGGCGAAGAGTTCGCTATTCTGCTGCTGGGCGCGGGCGAGGAGGAGAGCGACAGGAAAGCGGAGCAGCTCAGACAAGCCGTCATGAATTCGCGGATTGAAGGCCATAACCTCCAATATACGATCAGTATAGGTGTGATTACTGTGATCCCGGACAACAAGCCGCAGCTGGACCTGCTCTACAAGCTTAGCGACGCCGCGCTCTACAAAGCGAAGGATGAAGGAAGAAACCGCGTGGTACGCAGCCGCCCGCCGGAAGGCCTGGTGCGGAGGTGACTTTGCTGTACACTATCATTTTGCCCCCGTATTCTCAATCTTTAAATCAAAGCAGCACTATATCCTCTGCCTGCCCGGGTTCATGCCCTAGTAAGGGATTCCAGCCGAAATAGTTGCTACCCTTGGTCCAGACAAATTCGCCTGCAAAGGGATGCTCTGGAGCAAGGCGGTAATAGATCGCTACGCAGCAAAAGCCGTGCTGTGCAGCGAGCGCTGCATTGCCGGTCCGGTCAACGACTGGACTGCCCATAACCATGCCGCTCGAAAATTCCGGGTCAACCAGATGTCTGCTTCTGCTCTTTTGTTCACTCACTGCTGCTTCCTCGCCTGTTCATATGAAAACAACAACTTAGAAACAATGTTGACATTGGCAAATAAAAAGCACTGATGAAAATCTTCACCAGTGCTATTACTTTTACTTTTGCTTGGTATATACAATCCGCTTAATGGTATCGGCAGAGAGAAAATACTCTTCAGCAAGCTGATCAATACTACTATTATTGTGAAAAGCCTGTCTAATGGCGGCATTACGGCGATCAATCCACTGTTTTCCCTTCTTCGCAAGTATAGCACAAATCAGATTTATTGAATGACAGCGAATTGACGGGATGATCTCCGATACATGGTCGGGGACATTCCTTTTTTGGCGTTAAACTGTTTGATCAAATAGGTGTCATACTCAAATCCAGTCGCCTGAGCAATGTCACTCAGACTCATATCCGTATGCGTCAGCAGCTCGCTTGCAACCTTCAAGCGATGCGATTGCAAATAACCAATTGCTGTTTTCCCGCACCTTTCCTGAAAAAGCTTATTCAGCGTCATACGGTTCAAATGGGCACAAGCCGTCAAATCCTTCAGCGAAATTTTTCTCGCGTAGTTCGTGTGAATATAATCCAGTACCGCCTCTACGGGCGAGTGCTCCCGGCTTTGATTCAGCTCCTCCAGCAGCCCCATGATTTGAATGAGGTACTTTTTGATCCGGCATACCCAGAGATCGTCGCTTTGCGCCTGCACCTCGGTGCCCATAATAAAGAACCATTCAAATAATAACGGATACGCTTTTTCGCTTATGCGAGGCACGCCATGATGCGTACATCCGCGCTCAAACAGCGATAGACCCGTTTGTATTCTGGGAGCTGCAGGGAAATGCGCCTCTGTTTCGGTCAGCCTGATCGTGTTCAGAAACTCGGCATGAAAGCTAAAGGACTGGGCGGATACATAATTCTTTTCCATTACCTGCATCTGATCATCCTCGGTCAGACAAAGGATGCCAGGAGCGCTAATGGTTATGGGCCGCTGGTTCAACATCCCCTTTATGCTGCCGGATGTAATAAACACCAGTGTAGACCGTTCGGGATAGGGTAGAAGCTTAAGCTCCTCCACTGCAACAAATTCGATATTCACGATACGCTTCTTGTGCCGATCCCATTGCGGCATCTTCATCACCTATCAAATAGTATAGTTAATTGCTGCACGTATACCAGTGTAACATACACCCCTCAACGATATAATATCGTTGTGAACCAGCTAAGAAGGGGGATTGCCTCATGACAGTTGAACGCTTCCGCATTCATGTCTCCGATAATATTCTTGACGATCTGAAAGAACGGCTCCATCGCGTCCGCTGGCCTGATCAATTAGAAGGCTCAGGCTGGGAGCGAGGAACAGATTTATATGAATTGCAATCACTTGTCTCCTATTGGAGAGATCAGTACGATTGGCGCGCGCAGGAAGCCGAGTTGAACCGCTTTTCCCAGTATCGCTGCACGATTGACGGCATTGACGTGCATTTCGTCCATGAGCGCGGCAAAGGGCCCAACCCTATCCCTATTATTCTTACCCATGGATGGCCAGATAGTTATCTTCGTTATCACAAAATCATTTCACTGCTGACGGATCCGGAGAGTCATGGCGGTCGTCCGGAGGACGCATTTGATGTCATTGTCCCTTCGCTACCGGGCTTTGGCTTCTCCGGCCGTCCAACCCAGCCTGGCTTCAACAATTTGACCGTCTCTGAAATGTGGGTAAAACTCATGACATCCGTATTAGGCTACAGCCGTTTTGTCGCTGCAGGCGGGGATATTGGCTCGGGGGTTACCCGCAATCTGGCTGCCAATCATCCAGAGCTTCTATACGGCATCCATTTAACGGATGTTGGCATTATTAGAGATCTGCTGTCTGCTCATAATGAGGATGCGCTTACGGAAGAAGAACGGCAGTATAAAATCAGTGCTTCCAGATGGATTGCGCAGGAGGGAGGCTATATGTCGCTTCAGTCGACGAAGCCTCAGACGCTTGCTTATGGACTTTCGGATTCTCCTGCAGGCTTGGCCGGCTGGATTCTCGAGAAGTTTCGCGCATGGAGCGACTGTAAGGGTAATCTTTTACAGAAATTTAGCGAGGATGATCTGCTGACTGCGATTATGATCTATTGGGTGACGAACACGATTGGATCGTCCACGCGCATCTATTATGAGAATTCCCATACGCTGCCGCCGCTAGGACGAATAGAGGTCCCTGCCGGCATCGCCATTTTCCCTGCAGATATCGCGCTTCCGCCCAAGTCATGGATCATGCGCAATCTGAATGTGACGCGCTGGTCGGAAATGCCTTCCGGCGGCCATTTCACGGCGATGGAAGAGCCAGAGCGGATGGCCGATGACATTCGCGCTTTTTGCAGGCCCTTTAGGGCGGAAAACAACCAATAACACGTCTTTCTAGTTAACGGCGGGTCGCATCCCATGTAAATCTGAAACCGAAGGACCCCCCATTTCCTGTTTAAGGAACTCGGGGGTCCTTTTTGAATGTCAAAAAAAGTGAAATTAGACAATAATGCATCCATTTTGTTAAGACTTGTTGAAAATTGTTTGATGATTTTCTGAAAATACCTATGGTTTTATTTCCTTTTCCATCCAGAATGCTATAGTGATTTAGGGCAAATAGTACTAATCGTTTGCCGTGCTGCCTTATTCTTTCAAATTATACGTACAAAAGGAGATGCACGAAAATGAGTAGAGTTGACGGTAAAGTGGCGCTTGTAACCGGAGGAGGACAAGGGATCGGCCGGGCGATCGCGCTTCGACTTAGTCAAGACGGATTTGCTGTTGCTGTAGTGGACCTGAATGAGAACAATGCGAACAAAGTCGCCGGGGAGATCGAAGCGGCTGGCGGCCGCTCCATCGCCCTCAAAGCCGATGTTTCTAACCGTGATGAGGTGTTTGCCGCAGTAGAGGAAACGGCCGCGAAGCTGGGAGGCTTCGATGTGATTGTCAATAATGCCGGTATTGCGCCTGTAAAAATGATTGAAGAAGTAACTCTCGATGACTTGGACAAAGTATTTCATATCAATGTCGCCAGCGTTGTCTGGGGAATCCAGGCCGCCACGGCGAAGCTCAAGGAGCTGGGACACGGGGGTAAAATCGTCAACGCCTCTTCGCAGGCCGGCCATGTCGGCAATGCAAGTCTCAGCGTATACTCCGCTTCGAAATTCGCGGTTCGTTCCCTGACGCAGACCGCCGCCCAGGAGCTGGCTAAATACGGCATCACTGTAAACGCCTATTGCCCCGGTATTGTGCAGACGCCAATGTGGGGTTCCATCGATAAACAAATCACAAGCTCCAAAGGGGAAGAGCAAGGCGAAGCAACCAAGGAATTCGGCAGTAAAATCACGCTCGGACGTCTGTCGACGCCGGAGGATGTCGCCGCTTTTGTTTCCTTCCTGGCAGGTCCAGATTCCGATTATATGACCGGCCAATCGCCGCTGATTGACGGCGGGATGGTCTTCAAGTAATTTAAGTGAGAACTTTCAATCCGTAAGCATACTTCTCTACTGTCTATCATATCTTTTGATATAGACTGGACAAGGTGAGGTGGACGGATTGAGTAACGGAAGAATGACGTTCCGATTCGATGCCGGAAAGGACAAGCTGAAGGAACTTCAGCCGGAATCCGTACCGGAACAGACGAAGACCGAGCAGCAGGCCGAAATATACAGTCTGGATGAAGCCCGGCGTATGGCCGGGAGCAGCCGGCAGGGAATAGCCCCGGACCCTATGCATCCGCGCGGCCATTTCCAGGACCGGGAGTATCGGCTGGAGGAACTGGAGCAGGCTTACTACGATAACAAGAAAACTTTTGGCGGCAGCCCCAATCGGAATGATCGGAACGTTCGGGATGATCGGGACGATGGCAATCTTGATGGACGGGGCAGTGACAGCACTGTGGACAGTGAACTGCTGCGCGAATCGTTTCTCCGCTCCCGGAGGATCGGAGACTGGCGGGAAGGGCAGACCGGAACCGAAGGAAGCTATGCCGATTTCGATTACGGCTCTCCGGCGTATTCGGAAGATGATGGCCCGTCCGCCAGAGGCCCTTTCCCGGAATTGGAGGAGGAGCCGCTCAACGACGGCGGGGGATACTACACAACCCGCCGTCCCTCCTCCTGGTGGAAGTTCCCGGCTTCGGTTGCGGGCGCTATCGGCATTGGTCTGATGCTTGGATATGCTGCGCTGACTTTTATCGGCGGGGTCAATAGCGGCGATTCCGCAAATAAGGCGTCGTCAAACTCAGCCGCGGGTCAGCATACTTCGGGCAATGCGGTAAACGCCCCGGCGATTCCCGTACAGGTGGCTGCGCAGAGCTATTATCTGCTCCAGTACGGCGTATTCAGCACGCCGGAAGGAGCGGCGCAGGCGAAGCAGGAGCTGTTGAACGCCGGGCTGGCCGCAGGCATCGACCCGGAGGACGGCAACCGGGTATACGCCGGGTTGTCATCCGACCGGGAGCAGGCGAAGCTGCTCGGGGGCAAACTGGAGGCGCAGGGCATTGACCTGTACGTTAAGGAAGTCACGCTTCCGGGCGAAAGCAGGCTGGTATTTAACGGAGACGGGGAAACGGTCGCCCAGTATTTCGAAGCCAGCAGAGCGCTGCTCGGCGAGCTGAGCTCGCTGTCAGCGGCGCTGCTTGGCGGCGGTCCCGCTGCGGACATGACGAAGGTGAGCGATCTCCATCTGCAATGGACGGAAGCGGCAAAGGCGCTTGAAGCGGGTCTGACACCCAATGAACGGGGCGTCGCGAAAGAGCTGGAGAAATCCGTCAGCCGGGGTGTATCGGCAATGAGTGAATATGGCAAGAGCAAGGCGGACGGCCTGCTCTGGGAAGTGCAATCCTCTATGCTCGAAATGCTGAGCGGCCAGAAAAGACTGATGGCCGCAATGGAACAAGGATAGGCTGGGGCAGACCGGAACTAAGAATCCGCCGCGGAAGGGAGAACCTTTGCGCGGCGGATTTTGCGTTGTATTTCAACGTGTTTTCAACGTATAATATTGAAGATGTCACAAAGGTGAGGGAAGACCGTCGAATGAAGAAGAAAAATGTGGGTACGCTACTGTTGTTTCTTATTCTGGGCTGGCTGGCCGGCTCTTGGATTGCCAGGCTGCTGCAGCCGGTTAAGGCGCTGTCGTTCCTGACCAAGTCCACTTTGATCAAATGGTCGCCGCAAGCCGACCTGGATATCATCAGCTATGACATTACGATTCGGCTGAAGCTATGTCTGCTCAGTCTGGCAGGGATTATCATCGCCGTCTGGCTGTACCGCAGAAAATAGCCATTTAACGTATGGAAAGGGATAATGCGACGTGAACGACAACAGCATACCTTCGATCATTCTTGCTTCCGGTTCGCCTCGCCGCCGGGAGCTTTTATCGTTACTGGGGCTTCCCCTTGAAGTCATACCGAGTGAAGCGGACGAAAGCTTCCCGCCGGAATGGGCGCCTGAACGCATCGTCAGCGAGCTTGCCCTCCGCAAGGCGGAAGCGGTTATCCCGCTTGCAGGGAAGCGGGACGCCGTCATCGTAGGGAGCGACACGATTGTCGTCCTGGACGGCCGGGTTCTCGGCAAGCCGGCGAATGAGAAAGAGAGCAGGGAGATGCTATCCGCCCTTCAGGGGCGAAGCCATAAGGTGTATACGGGCCTGGCCTGCATCAGGCTTTGGGAACGGGAGGTCAATGCTGCTCTCCGCTTGGAGGAGCTTGGGACACGCGGCGGCGAGACGATAAAGCTGGGCGATCTTGGGCAATTCAGCATTCTCTCCGAATCGCCGGCAGGGACACCTGCGGTTATGGCCGGCTACACGGAAAGCCGGGTTACGTTCCGGCCGATGTCGGGGGAGGAAATCGGCGGTTATATCCGGACAGGCGAGCCTCTGGATAAGGCCGGCTCGTACGGGATACAGGGGATTGGGTCTGTTTTTATCGAGAAGATTGAAGGCGACTTTTACAGTGTAATGGGGCTTCCGCTGAATTTGCTGTACCAAATGCTGCTGAGATACAGCATCAGTCCTTTCAACATCGGCTGAGGTGGAAGGCGAAACTGCTTACAGACGACAGGAATGCGCTGAAGCATCGGCGTTTAGCGAGGCAGACTTCGAAGAAGGCTTGTGCCATGGACTCTTTCATGCCGGAATAACGGCTTGGAAGAGTCTTTTTGCATCGCAGGGTTTCGCCATTTGGTAATCCTTACCCCTCCCGAATTATATTTGTATTGAGCAGGCTTTACCCGTATAATGATTTAGGGTGTAAGATATTGGCGATGCCTGGAATCATTTCAGGCTTGCCCGGTCTTGTCCGGTATAGATAAGCAATGTCTATCATACTTTATACAGCCACCTGTGCTAGAAGGCTGAAAGGAAGAGAACAGGGATGGAATCGTCGACATTTATGCTGCGAGACCTTCCCCATGAAGAACGACCTAGAGAGCGCATGATGCAATATGGGGCGGAATCACTCAGCCAGGCCGAGCTGCTGGCTATTCTGCTGCGGACGGGAACCCGCCGGGAATCGGCGATCCATGTGGCGCAGCGTATATTGGGACAGGTGGGCGGTCTTCGCCGTCTGGCCGACCTTAGCATTGAAGAATTGACGCAAATCAAGGGAATCGGTCCCGCCAAAGCTGTACAGCTGAAGGCCGGCATGGAGCTGGGACGCCGGATGGCGAACACGCGGCTGGATCAGCCGGTTACGATTCGCAGCCCGCATGATGCGGCGGACATATTGACCGAGCAGCTGCGTTATCTGCAGAAGGAGCATTTTGTCTGCCTGTTTTTGAATACGAAAAATCACGTGATTGCGCAGGAAACGCTGTCGATGGGCAGTCTTAACGCCTCCATTGTTCATCCCAGAGAGGTATTTCGGGCAGCCATCAAATGCAGCAGCGCTTCCATTATATGTGCGCATAACCACCCCAGCGGCGACCCGACGCCGAGTCCGGAGGATATTGCCTTGACCCGGAGACTGCTTGAGGCGGGGGAAATTGTCGGGATTGACGTGCTGGACCATCTTATTATCGGCGATGACGGTTTTGTCAGTATGAAAGAACGAGGCCTAATGTAAAAATTAAACGATGCACATTGACAGGAAAGGGAGTTTACAGCATGATAGGTGGCTTTACTAAAGATTTGGGAATCGACTTGGGAACGGCAAATACACTGGTTTACGTCCGCGGAAAAGGCATTGTGGTCAGAGAGCCATCCGTCGTCGCAATCCGTACCGATACGAAAACGATTGAAGCCGTAGGGGAATCCGCCAAAAAAATGATCGGCCGCACACCGGGAAATATCCGTGCGATCCGGCCTATGAAGGACGGGGTTATCGCCGATTTCGATACAACCGCTACGATGATTAAATACTTTATCCGCCAGGCCCAGAAGCAGAGGTCCATGTTCCAGCGCCATCCGAACGTTATGGTATGCGTCCCTTCAGGGATTACCGCCGTGGAGCAGCGCGCCGTTGAAGATGCGACGAGGCAGGCGGGCGCGCGCGAAGCATATATTATCGAGGAGCCGTTCGCGGCCGCGATCGGAGCGGACCTGCCGGTATGGGAACCGACAGGCAGTATGGTCGTCGATATCGGCGGAGGCACGACGGAGGTCGCCGTTATCTCGCTCGGCGGTATCGTGACCAGCCGGTCCGTACGCGTGGCCGGTGACGAAATGGACGAGTCGATTATCCAGTACATCAAGCGTCAGTACAACCTCATGATCGGGGAACGCACCGCTGAACAGCTGAAGATGGACGTTGGCTCTGCACTGCCGCTGGAAAAGGCGGAGACGATGGAAATCCGCGGACGGGATCTCGTAACCGGACTGCCCAAGACGCTCACCATCACATCGGACGAAATTTCCGAAGCGCTGGCCGATACGGTTAATGCGATTATCGAAGCGGTGAAAGTAACGCTGGAGAAATGTCCGCCGGAGCTTGCCGCCGACATTATGGACCGCGGAATTGTTCTGACTGGCGGAGGCGCCCTGCTGCGCAATCTTGACAAGCTGCTGGCTCGTGAGACCGGCATGCCCGTTATCGTGGCCGAGAATCCGCTCGATTGCGTGGCGATCGGCACCGGCAAGGCGCTGGACAATATTCATCTGTTCAAGACCCGCGGCAACGGAGCTTTTCGCTCAAAACGGTAGGTAGTGTAGGGAGAGGGAAGGACGAAGGAAACCTCTTTAGCGGAGAGAAAAACGGTTGTTAGAGGGTGTTGAAACTGTTTAAGCTGTTTGGCAATAAGCGACTATTTATTCTATTGATTACGCTGGTGCTTTTTATTGTGGTCATGGGCTTCTCTCTCGGAACAAGAAAGTCGCTGTCGTGGCCCGAGAACTTCGTCAGGGATACTACCGGTTTTGTGCAGAATCTGTTTTACAAGCCCGCTGGATTCGTAGCGGGCTTGTTTGAAGATATCGGTAACTTGAAGGATCTGGCCGAGGAGAACGAGCGGCTGAAGATCATCGCCGCGCAGTATACCCGGGAGAAGGCTCAGTATAATGCCATCGCGGCTGAAAATGAGCAATACAAAAAACTTCTGCATTTCACACAATCGCAGAGCAATAAATACAATTATGAGTATCACTACGCTCAAGTTGTAAGTCTGACGACAGAGCCGAGCAACAATACGCTCGTTATTGATTTGGGCGCACGAGACGGCGTCAAGCCGAATATGTCCGTTATTTCCGAGAAAGGCATGGTCGGCATCATCAGCCAGGTGAGCAAGTTTACGTCCACTGTGAAGCTGCTGACGATGATGGACAACAGCGATCCGAATTCACAGCCGCCGATCGCTTCAACGGTTCTCAACAAAATTAACCAATCGTTCGGCATGGTCGAGCGTTACGACCAGCAGACGGGTAGGCTCATTATGACCCGCATTGACGAGAAAGACCCGATCGCCAAGGACGACATCGTAATATCATCCGGACTGGGCGGCCTCTATCCTCGGGGGCTGACGATCGGTACGGTCGAGAGTGTAGGTGTTGGGGAGTTCGGTCTGACCAAGACCGCAGTCATCAAGCCGGCTGCCGAATTCGAGGACTGGAAGCAGCTGCTTGTCGTCTTTACTCCGGAGGGGCCGCAGTGAGAGCGCGCAGGTCGGTTCTCATTTTGCTGTTGTTTCTGTTATTCATTCTTCAGGCTACTGTATTGCCCTGGATTATACCTGATTCGTGGGAAATGAGGATTGTCCCGGATCTTGTCTTTATCGCTATTTTATTCGTTACGGTTTATCATCACAGGCATTCGGCGCTTTTGCTGGGCTTAAGCTTCGGCATGCTGCATGATATCGTTTTTTACGGCAGGATCATCGGAGCCCATTCCTTCGCTATGGGGGTGTCGGCTTATTTGATCGGCCTGATCTTCCAGGCACCCCGCGCGCCGCTGCCGCTGATGATGACGATTCTGCTGCTGGGGAGCTGGCTTGAAGACAGCATTCTGTTCGGTATTTACAGCATCTTCAAGCTGAATCGTGAGCCGTACAACTGGGCGCTGATGAACTATATGCTGCCCACCATGCTTGTTCATTTTGCCCTCGGGCTTTTGCTGTACATTCCCGTCCGCCGTCAGCTCGAGAAGCTGAAGAATGAGACGCGCAAAGAAGAGAAGGCGTAAGACCGGCGCAATTTCTCTTGGATAAAAGCAGGAACTTGAAGGGCGCGGCACGAATGAATGAGAATGGGGGGAGGGTCAAATGACAGTAAAATCCAAGCATGTGCGGATCAAAGGCATCAAGGACGGCCTGGTCTTCCTGTTAGACGACAAATGTCCCTTTGAAGAGCTGCTGGGCGAGCTTCGGTATAAGCTGGAGCACAGCCATCAAAATATTTTGACCGGACCCATCGTTCATGTGGATATCAAGATGGGCAAACGCTCGGTGACGGATGAAGAAAAGGAATCGGTGCTCGAGATTTTGCGGGGACAGGGCAACTTGCTGATCCGGTCGGTCGAGGTGCTGGAAGCCGTGAAATCCGGAAACGGAAGCTCGCTGCATGTGATGAGCGGAATCCTCCGTTCCGGGCAGGTGCTGAACCATAAGGGAGACCTGCTCTTTCTCGGAGATGTGAATCCCGGCGGCGCGATTACCTGCACCGGCGATATTTTTATTCTCGGGGCGCTGAGAGGCATGGCTCACGCGGGAGTAGAGGGCAACGAAGGAGCGGTTATCGCGGCCTCCGTAATGGCTCCGACCCAGCTACGGATTGCCGAGATCATCAGCCGTCCCCCGGATGAATGGGAGACCCGCGAGAGCAGCATGGAGTTCGCTTTTTTATCGGAAGGCGTAATGCAGATTGACAAAATACACAACATCGTCAAGCTGCGTCGGGATTTAAATGTGTTTAAAGGGGTGTAGCCTCATGGGAGAAGCGATTGTTGTTACCTCTGGCAAGGGCGGCGTGGGCAAGACGACCACCACGGCTAACATTGGAACCGCGCTGGCGCTGCAGGGGAAAAAAGTATGTCTCATCGACACCGACATCGGGCTGCGGAATCTCGATGTTGTCATGGGACTTGAAAATCGGATCATTTATGATTTGGTGGATGTCGCCGAAGGCCGCTGCCGGCTTGGACAGGCCCTCGTCAAGGACAAGCGGTTTGAGGAACTGTATATGCTGCCCGCCGCGCAGACCAAGGACAAAACCTCGGTCACCCCGGAACAGGTCAGAGACATCGTCCTGGAACTGAAGAAAGAGTATGAATATATTCTGATCGATTGTCCCGCCGGAATCGAGCACGGCTTTCGCAACGCGATCGCTGGCGCCGATAAGGCGATTGTCGTAACGACGCCGGAGCATGCGGCCGTCCGCGACGCCGACCGTGTGATCGGGCTGCTCGAGCAGTCCGAAGTGCAGTCGCCGAAGCTGGTCGTCAACCGTATCCGGCCCGGACTTATTAAATCCGGTGACATGCTGGACGTCGAGGATATTTTGCAGGTGCTCAACATCGACCTGCTCGGGATCGTGCCAGATGACGAACTCGTGATCAAGGCGGCTAACCTTGGAGAGCCGACGGTAATGAATCCGGATTCCGGGGCTGCCATCGCCTACCGCAACATTGCCCGCCGCATCCTGGGCGATGCGGTACCTCTCATGCAGCTGGACCGCAAGCCGGGCACATTCAAGAAGCTCAAGAAATTCTTCGGTCTGGGCTAAAGAAGCCCGGGCCGAAAGGTCTCCCGTAACGAATAAGTCCCGTATACCGCTTCTTCAGTGGTTATACGGGACTTTTCCTTATTCTTCGCCCGCTCCTCCAATCCCCTGAACAGCTTGTTCTAAAAGCCCTCCACTCTCTCATAGGATGGTATAAAACAAGCCCTCCGGAGGGATGGATATGGGTTATAAATCAAACGCAGGGAACCACCGCAAAGAGCATATCCGCAATTGGTCCGGCAGCAAGCAGGACTCTCCCAAACAGACGCTGTTTGGATTGACCGAGGATAGCGGTGCGGACGACTGGCGCGGCTTCCGGGACAGGAATACTGGTGAGCCCGATCCCGAGAAGCTTTGGAAAGAGCAGCGCAAGGAATGGAACGATGAAGGAAGGCGGGAGAAACCGCGCTTTTTGTCCGGATTGATCCGCCGATTGGTGATCAGCTGTCTGTTGTTCGGGGCGGTGTGGGGGATTTTCGCGGTGCAGCAGCCCTGGGCCTACCGGGCGCAAAACTTCATAACGGACGCCCTGAGCAAGGACATGGACTTTGCTTCGGTCCGGGTGTGGTACGACCGCTATTTTGACGGCGCGCCAGCGTTTATCCCGATATTTGGCGAAGGGGAGGAGGCTGCGCGGAAAGCTTCCGCCCGTCACAAGCTTGCTCCGCCGGTGGCAGGGAGCATTGTCAAGCCGTTTGCTTCGAGCCTTAAAGGCATTGAGATTATCCCGTCGCCCGATTCATCCGGAAGCGTGACCATAAAGAGCGTGGACATGGGCAGGGTGCTGTCCGTTTCGCGGGAAACGGCTGGAGGCATTCGGGTAACGGTCCAGCACAGCGGAGGAATTGTCGCCGAATACGGACATTTAAGCGGAACAAAGCGGAAAGCCGACGACTGGCTGCAAAGCGGCGATACCGTGGGCTGGATGGAGGAATCCGGCGCCTCATCGACCCATCTGCTTTATTTTTCGCTCATGCAGGACAAAACGTATATCGATCCGGCGGAAGAGATCGCCTTTGATTAGAGTTCGGGGCATTTCCTTTTCCCTCCATCCGCTGCTCGTGATCGTCATGCTGATTTCCGTGCTCACCGGGCAGTTTCTCGAACTGCTTACGCTCTTTGCCATCGTGCTCATTCATGAATTGGGCCATGTCTGGGCGGCGCTTTTTGCCGGGGCCTCGGTCAAATCGGTGCAGCTGCTCCCGTTCGGAGGGGTGGCGGTTATCGAGGACAATGGGAAGCTGACCGCCTACCGCGAAATCGGAATTGCGCTTGCGGGTCCGCTGCAGAACGTCCTCATGATGCTGTTTGCGTCGGCTTTGAGAGAAATGGGCTGGGGCGGCGACGCGTTTATGACCTATCTCATTCATGCCAATCTCATCATCGCCCTGTTCAATTTACTGCCGATACTGCCGCTCGACGGGGGGAGAATCATACAGGCTGCGATCAGCCTGCAGGCGCCATATTACTCCACCCTGCTGTGGTGCGGAAGAATCAGCATATTCGCCAGCGCCTTGACCGCCGTGTACGCCCTGCTGCCGCTTCAGTACGGGGGCGGAGTTAGGCTTAACCTGCTGATGATCGCCGCTTTTTTGCTGTATTCCAATATAACGGACCACCGGAACCTCCCTTACCGTTTCGTCGCTTTTCTCATGAACCGGGAAGCCTTATATGAACAACATATGGACAAGGGCACTCTGGCCCGCCCGATAGTTACGCCTCTAGCGAAACCTTTGGATGATATTTTGCGTCTATTTAAAAGGCACCAGTATCATCTGATTTATGTGCTTGACGACAAGGGAGGCGTAATGGCCGTCGTACCGGAACAGCGTCTGCTCTCTTCCTATTTTGGAATGTAATGCAATTTTAGAATGGATAGGCTCTGTGCTTATCCATAGTTTTTTATTTTTACGAGAGTTCGGAAGCCGACCTGTAAAGGTCAAGGAAGCCGTTCTTCTTAGGTAAGCCAGAGGTGAAGCCATGAAACAGATGATTGTTCACTGCTCACAGCATATGACCCGGATGGCCCTTCTGGAGGAGGGACGACTGGTGGAGTATGCGGCGGAGCGCGCGGAGCAGCAAGGACTTGTCGGCAGCTACTACAAAGGCCGGGTAATGAATGTCCTCCCGGGGATGCAGGCTGCTTTTGTCGATATCGGACAGAAAAAAAACGCCTTTCTATATGTGGATGATGTGCTGCATCCGCATCTGGAGAAACAGCCCAGAGTAAAGCCTTCGATTGATACGCTTCTTCAGCCCGGGCAGGAAATCGTCGTCCAGGTCAGAAAAGGACCCAGGGGCAACAAGGGACCCCGCGTTACAACGCACTACACGCTTCCCGGAAGATGGATGGTGTACATGCCCTTTGCGGAATACGTCGGCGTTTCCAAAAAAATCGCGCGCGAATCCGAGCGCAGCCGGCTCAAGGCGCTGGGCGAACGTTTGCGGATCGATGAAGAGGGCCTGATTATGCGCACCGTATCGGAGGACGAGCCTCCCGAAGCGGTGGAAGGAGACCTTGCCGTTCTGCGGGCGCAGTGGAAGGAAATTATGCGGCGATCGCTGAAGGCCGAGGCCCCGGCCCTTCTGCACCGCGATCTCAGCATCGTTCAGCGGTTCATCCGCGATGCGTTCGATCCTCAGCGGGACGAGCTGCTGATCGACTCGCAGCAGGGGGCCAGGGAAGCGGAAGCCTACTTGAGCGAAATAGCGCCGGAGGGGCACAAGCCGGTGGAACGGTACACCGGAACCGGCCCGATCTTTGCTGCATACGGAGTGGAAGAGCAACTGGAGCGCGGCTTCAGCCGCAAAATCACGCTTGACGGAGGAGCGACGCTGATCTGGGACGAGGCGGAGGCGCTGACCGTAATCGATGTCAATACCGCCCAATATACGGGCGGGGCGTCGCTGGAAGAGACGGTTACGCGAACCAATCTTCTTGCCGCGGAGGAAATCGGGCGGTTGATCCGGCTTCGGGATACCGGCGGGATTATCGTCATTGACTTCATCGACATGGAGCTGGAGGAGCATCGCAAAATGGTCGTCGCCCAGCTGGAGAGCGTCGTGAGCCGGGACCGGACGAAGACCTGCATATTGGGCTGGACCCGGCTCGGGCTTCTGGAGATGACGCGAAAGAAAGTGCGGCATGACGCGCTGGAGCTCTCCACCCGCCCTTGCGAATGCTGCGGGGGCACCGGGAGGACAACGGTGTGGAACACGGGACAGGAATAGCATTTGGATAGATCGTTGACTATTTCATGTCTTCATGCTATTATCTATAAGTATGTGTCCGGTCTATTCTTTGCCTGCACATGCTGTAACCGCTCCGATCGGGTACTTAAGCGCGATTCCGCAAGGAAGAGCCACCTGGACCAGGCGAGTCTGAGACATGAGGAGGTGCAAAACCAATGTATGCAATTATCGAAACTGGCGGCAAGCAATACAAAGTCCAAGAGGGCGACGTATTGTTCATCGAGAAGCTGAACGCGGAAGACGGAGCAAGCGTAACGTTTGATCGTGTCCTGGCTGTATCGAACGAAAGCGGTCTGACAGCGGGAACTCCGCTCGTAAGCGGCGCTTCCGTAACGGCGAAGGTCGAGAAGCATGGTAAAGGTCAGAAGGTTGTCGTTTACAAATACAAACCGAAGAAGAACTACCATAAGAAGCAAGGCCATCGTCAGCCTTACACGAAAGTAACGATCGAGAAGATTCAAGCGTAAGAAGGTGCGTTAATGATTAACGTGCGGATTACGAGGTCTTCCTCTCAAGGCCCGATCCTCGGTTTTGCCGTAAATGGCCATGCCGGGTTTGACAGAAAAGGCAGAGATATCGTGTGTGCAGGTGTTTCGACCGTAACGGTCGGTACCGTCAATGCGATTGAAGCCTTAACGGGAGTCGTGCTGGATTCGTCCATGAAGGACGGGTTTCTCAGCGGGACCCTGATGCCGATCGAAGACCCCGAAACGGCTGCCAAGGTGCAGCTGCTTCTGGAATCCATGGTCGTTATGCTCAACACGATTGCAGAATCGTACGGTAAGTATATTCAGATACAGGAAGTCATTTTTTGAAGAAGGAGGTAGACAGCATGTTGAAATTGGATCTTCAATTGTTCGCATCGAAAAAAGGTGTAGGTTCCACAAAGAACGGACGCGATAGCCGCGCGAAACGTCTTGGCGTGAAACGTGCCGATGGCCAAGCCGTAACTGGTGGAAGCATCCTGGTGCGTCAGCGCGGAACGAAAATCCATCCGGGAACAAACGTTGGCATCGGCAAAGACGATACTTTGTTTGCCAAAGTGGACGGCGTTGTGAAGTTCGAGCGTCTGGGCCGCGATCGCAAGAAAGTGAGCGTCTACCCGGTAGACGTCGCTCCGGTAGCGGCGGCTCTGGAAGCGTAAGCTTACGGACCATAACTGCTAGTAAAGCCTCCGGCATGATCGCCGGGGGCTTTTTTTCAAAATATAAGACTTTATAAGCATCGCACCTATCGTTTGGTCTTAAAAGCAGGGAAGATTCTTGCAGCCTCTTGGTTAATTTGCTGGAATTCCTATGGTATACTGGGGAAACATGAAAGGATCTGGTTGCGGTAGAACGCTAACAATTCGCAAACGCAAGGGACGGGGAAGACAGTATGAAATCCTTGAAAAGCGTAATAGGAGCGGCGGTGTTGTCGGTAGCGTTTCCTTTGGGGCTCGCCATCATGTGGCCGGCGCTTTGGTCAAGTCTTGTACTTGGCTTGTGGGCCATTGCGGCCGCTTTAATCAGTGTGGCGACGGTCCGCCGTCATTACGAACGGGAAATTTGGAAGCAGGAGCGGATTCTGCAGCAGACAGCAATCCGCATGCTTACCCACCACCGTCATGACTGGATGAATGATCTTCAGGTGCTGTACGGTTATATCCAGCTCGGCAAGCCTGATAAATCGGTGCAGTGTGTGGAAAGAATAAAGGAACGCATTGCGTTGGACAGCCGGATCGCCAAGCTTGGTATCCCTTCGCTGGTCTTCTATCTTCAATCCTTCCGGACCGTGGGCGGCAGCCTGCAGCTGGATATCGAGGTGGAAGAAGGGCTGCATCTGGAGGACCTGCTGACCCCCGAAGCTGGAGATGAGCTGACCTCGGTCATTATGCAGATGGTAAGAGCCTGCCAGTTCGGCGGAATGGTCGCGCAAGGCGATACCCGTACGCTGCGGCTTTCGTTCAAGCAGGATGAAGGAGATATTGTCATCGTATTCGGCAGCGACGGTCTGCGCGGAAGAGCGGAGGCGTTCCAGCAGCAGATCTTGAATATCGTCCAGGGCAAAATTGTAAAAGCGGAGCGGCTGGCGTCCCATAAGGCGGACTTTCAGCTGCGTCTGCCGATGGGAATGTGAAGGAAGGTGAGACATCCATGTTTGTAGATAAAGCGAAAATATTTGTAAAAGCCGGCGACGGCGGCGACGGTCTGGTGGCATTCCGCCGCGAGAAGTATGTGCCGGAGGGCGGTCCGGCGGGCGGTGACGGCGGCAAAGGCGGCGACGTTATTTTCCGTGTGGACGAAGGCCTGCGGACGTTGATGGATTTCCGTTATCAGCGGCATTTCAAGGCCCAGCGCGGTGAAAAAGGGCGCAACAAGAGCCAGCATGGCGCAGGAGCCGATAATATGATTGTCCGTATTCCACCGGGAACGGTGCTGATCGACGACGATACGGGCGAAGTGATTGCCGATATGACGCGTCACGGGCAGGAGGTCATCGTAGCTAAGGGCGGTCGGGGCGGCCGGGGGAATATCCGGTTCGCGACGCCGAACAATCCCGCTCCGGAGCTTGCGGAGAACGGGGAGGAAGGCCAGGAGCGCTATGTTGTGCTTGAGCTTAAAGTCATGGCGGACGTTGGACTAGTCGGTTTCCCAAGTGTGGGCAAATCGACTTTACTGTCCGTGGTTTCGGCGGCCAAGCCCAAGATCGGCGCCTATCATTTTACGACGATAACGCCCAATTTGGGCGTGGTTGACGTTGGAGACGGCCGCAGCTTTGTCATGGCGGATCTTCCCGGACTGATTGAAGGTGCTCATCAGGGCGTCGGTCTCGGGCATGAATTTTTGCGCCATATCGAACGCACGCGAATCATCATCCACGTCGTCGACATGGCCGGTTCCGAAGGTCGCGATCCGTTTGAGGATTGGGAGAAGATCAACGATGAGCTGAAGCAGTACAATGTGGGCCTTTCCGAGCGTCCGCAGATCGTGGCGGCCAATAAAATGGATATGGAAGAGGCGAAGGAGAACCTGGCTTCTTTCCGCGAGCGCACCAGTAGTGTCCGGCCGGATCTGGAAATTCTGCCGATCTCCTCGCTGACCCGCCAAGGAGTTCAGGAGCTGCTGTACCGCGCCGCAGATCTGCTTGATTCCATCCCGCAGGCTCCGGCCGTAGAGGAAGTCGTGGAGAGCGCCGAGCGCAAGGTGTACAAGCTGAATGCGGCGGAGGACGATTCGTTTACCATCACCCGCGATAACGAAACCTTTGTCGTCAGCAGTCCGAAGATTGAGCGGATGCTCAAACGGATGCAGATGAATTCGCATGACGCGATCCTGAAGCTGGCGCGGACGCTCCGGCATATGGGCGTCGACGAGGAGCTGCGCAGACGCGGTGCGGTGGAAGGTACCATCGTCCGAATCGCCGATTTTGAATTCGAGTTCGTCGAAAGCAGCAGCTACTATTAATTCAATAATGATGGCTTGGATTCAAGCGCCTGCACTGTTTTTCCGAAAGGGAAGACCGTGCGGGCGCTTTTTTGCTGGCGCAGTCAGAATCGGAGTCCGATTTTGGAGTAACAACGGTTTTGTGAAAAGTATTGCAATTCTTTCAGAATAACCTTATAATGTCCACTATGTAAAAACAGAAGTCTTTGAGGAGAGGACGTTTGTGAAAGAACGTTATTATTTGGTTCGTGAAGATATTTTGCCCGAAGCGGTGCTGAAGACGATGCAGGTCAAGCAGCTGCTTGAAGCCGGGGATGCCAAGACGGTTCATGAGGGTGTGGAGCAGGTGGGTCTTAGCCGAAGCGCTTTTTACAAATACAAGGACGGCATCCATCTGATCCATCAGCTGGAAAGGGAGCGCATCGTAACGATTTCGATGGATCTTGAACACGAGTCCGGTATGCTGTCCAAGGTACTCGGAGCCGTTGCAGGGCATGGAGCCAATGTGCTGACCATTCATCAGAGCATTCCGCTGCAAGGGTGGGCCAACGTTGTCCTTTCCATTGAGATTACCCATTTGAACGATGAGCTTGGAGACATGCTGGACAGTCTGAAGGGAATGCCCGGCGTTAAACGCGCTTTAATTGTAGGGCAAGGTTAGAAGGGAACTATACGTTAAGGGGGATTCTGATTCAAATGAAACCGGTGAAAGTAGGGTTGCTCGGGCTGGGAACAGTCGGTACGGGCGTAGTGCGCATCGTGCAGGGGAACCAGGAGGATTTGAGCAGCCAGGTCGGTTCGCCGATTTATATTGAACGCATTGCCGTTAAATCCGCAGATAAACCGCGCTCGATCGAGATCGATCCGGCGAAGCTGACAACCGATCCGTGGGAGGTCATCCGCGACCCGGAAATTGATGTCATTGTCGAGGTTATGGGCGGAGTCGAGAAGACCCGGGAATATCTGCTCGAGGCGCTCGAGCGGGGCAAGCATATCATTACGGCCAACAAGGATCTAATGGCTCTTCACGGCACCGAAATTTTGGCCAAGGCGCAGGAGAAACAGTGCGATGTCTTTTACGAAGCCAGTGTGGCGGGGGGCATTCCGATTATCCGGACATTGATCGAAGGTTTTTCATCCGACCGGATCGTCAAGATCATGGGCATCGTCAACGGAACGACC
The DNA here is from genome assembly GCF_000612505.1 of Paenibacillus sabinae T27. NCBI lineage: Bacteria > Bacillati > Bacillota > Bacilli > Caryophanales > Paenibacillaceae > Paenibacillus > Paenibacillus sabinae. The sequence goes on along the minus strand of NZ_CP004078.1, from coordinate 3,969,182 downwards.
AATTACATACTCACCAAAATGAGCCAGGAAGGCGCCTCGTACGATGATGTGCTGAAAGAAGCGCAGCAGCTCGGCTATGCCGAGTCTGATCCGACCTCAGATGTGGAGGGGCTGGACGCCGCCCGCAAAATGTCGATTCTCGGTACGCTCGGCTTCCGCACCAACGTTGAGCTGCAGGATGTGAGCGTAAGCGGGATTTCCGGCGTTAGCAAGGAGGATATCCAGTTTGCCAAACGTCTCGGCTATGAAATGAAGCTCCTGGGCATTGCCGAGAGCCAAAATGATGAATTCAGCATCAGCGTCCAGCCGACCATGATCCGGGCGAGCCATCCGATCGCTTCCGTCAATGGCGTGTTCAACGCGGTTTATGTTTATGGCGAAGCGGTTGGAGAGACGATGTTCTACGGAGCGGGAGCCGGTGAAATGCCGACGGCAACCTCCGTTGTGGCCGACCTTGTGGCTGTCATCAAGAATCTGAAGCTGGGCGTCAACGGCCTGAAGCAGATTGTTCCCTACAAGCAGAAGAAGCTGAAGAGCGACGAAGATATTTACTACAAAAACTTCCTGCTGCTCCATGTGGACGACAAGGCGGGAGTACTGGCCAAAATCACTCAGGTGTTCGCCGAATGCGACGTGAGCCTCGATTCAGTAGTGCAGCAGGCCAATCCGAATAACCCGAATGCCGAAATCATTATCGTTACGCATGATGCCAGCAAAGCAAGCATGAACAAGGTTCTCCGCCGTTTCGACGAACTTGAGGTCATTCGCCGCGTTAAGAGCCATTACCGTGTCGAGGGCTAAGAGCATACCGCCCGAAAGGGAATTTATTTTTAAAGGAGAACAAGGCTTGTGAGATATTTCATATTGAAGGATAATATAAAGAAGTGTTCCATGATTCTTAAATGTGGTCTTACGACAGCCGAAGGGCGGTGCGGACATGAGTAACGGCCGGAAGGTAAGGGTAAAAGTTCCTGCCAGCACCGCCAATCTGGGGCCGGGATTCGATACGCTCGGAATGGCGCTGTCGCTGTACGCCTGGATCGAGATGGGAGAAACGGAGCAGACCGGGTTTCACCTTTACGGCGATGAAATGAAGGATGTGCCCCGGGATAAAAGCAACCTGATTTACAAAGTCGCGCAAATGGTTTTTGACGAAGCGGGCGTGTCCGTGCCCGAGCTGGAAATATCGATGTATTCCGAGATCCCGCTGACCCGTGGCCTCGGCAGCAGCGCCTCCGCGATCATCGGCGGTATGGTCGCGGCCAATGCGCTGATCGGGTCGCCTCTAAGCGATGAGCGGATCTTCGATATGGCCACGGCGCTGGAGAAGCATCCCGACAACGTCGGCGCTTCCCTGTTCGGCGGGATTATCTGCGCCGCCTGGGACGGCAGCCATGCCGATGTCATCCGCATCGAACCGCCTGAAGATCTGGAAGCCCTCGTGGTCATCCCCGAGTTCGAGCTGGCGACGTCCAAGGCGCGGGAAGTGATTCCTTCCAGCCTGACGGTCGCCGATGCCGTATACAACATCAGCCGCTCTTCGCTTCTGACCGGTGCGCTCGCCAGCGGACGCCTTGATCTGATCGGCGCGGCGATGCGGGACCGCCTGCACCAGCCGTACCGGGCCGCCCTTGTTCCCGGGATGGAGGCCGTTCTGGCCGAAGCGACGCAGCACGGCGCCCTTGGCATCGCTTTGAGCGGCGCCGGTCCGACGTTGATTGCGTTTGTGGACCGGAGCGAGTCACGCAAGGGCGAGTTGGAAGCCTTTCTGACGGAGACGATGCGGAATCACGGCATTGAGGCGCAGACCAAATGGCTGCAGCCCTGCCGGACAGGGGCTCTTACAGAGTCCATGAACGAAAACGGGATGCAAAATCAATCATTTTTGGATATGATAAAAGGAGAAGTACGGTCATGAAATCAATAGCGGTGCTGCCGCAGGGGACGACATCTCATGAAGCTTTGCTGTATTTGATGAAAGGGGAACCCTGCCGGCCGGTGTTCTATAAGCTGATCTCCGACGTGTTTCTGGCTACGGCCAGAGGAGAGACCGATTACAGCGTTATTCCGGTCGAGAATACGATTGAAGGCTCGGTCAGCATGCACATGGACTGGCTTATTCATGAAGTTGACCTGCCAATGCAGGCCGAATGGATTTATCCTTCCGTGCAGAACCTGATCGCGAACCCCGGTGAGTTTGCGGACGGAAAAGGCGGTGTCGATTACTCGGGCATCGTAAAAATTCTCTCCCACCCGGTTGCAATGGCCCAGTGCGGCCATTTTATCCGCAGTCATGCCCCGACTGCCGAGCTTGAAACCGTGGGAAGCACCTCGGAAGCTGTGGAAATCGTTAAGAACAACCCCGGCAAAGGCTGGGCGGCAATCGGCATTGAGCTCGGTGCGAAGACTTTTGGACTCGAGATTATTGCCAGCAAGATTACGGATCACCAGAATAATTTTACACGTTTTGTGCTGGCGGGACCCGACAAGCTGGATATTCCACGCGTAAGCATTGGCAGTAAGACGAGCGTGCTCGTTACGCTGCCTGAGGATTTTCCGGGCGCGCTTCATCAGGTTCTTTCAGCCTTTGCCTGGCGCAAGCTGAATTTGTCGCGGATTGAATCGCGGCCTACGAAGAAGAAGCTGGGTACCTACTATTTTCATATTGATGTGCTCGAACCATTGGAATCGGTCCTTCTGCCTGCCGCTATTGAGGAAATCAAAGCATTGGGCTGCCAGGTCCGTATCTTAGGCTCGTATCCCACATACACCTATGAGGAAGAGAAAGCGGAGGTGCAGTAAGTTCATGTCTGAGCAGTTGATTTATCTGGATGGACAATATGTAACAAAGGATAAAGCCTTGGTATCCGTATTTGATCACGGCTTTCTGTACGGAGACGGTATTTTTGAAGGCATTCGTATCTATAACGGCAATATTTTTAAATGCAAGGAACACCTGGACAGGCTGTACGATTCGGCCAAATCCATCATGCTCGACATTCCGCTGACATATGATGAAATGCTCGAAGCGATGGCGGAGACAATTCGTCGCAACGATATGCGTAACGGCTACATTCGTCTGATTGTTTCCCGCGGTGCGGGTAACCTCGGACTGGATCCTCGTCGCTGCCCCAAAGCCAGCGTCATTATTATTGTGGAGCAGCTCGCGATCTACCCGGAAGAGGCTTATCTGAACGGTCTTCGCGCCGTTTCCGTTTCCCAGCGCCGCAATATTCCGGATGCGCTCAATCCGAAGATCAAATCGCTGAATTATCTGAACAACATTCTGGTCAAAATTCAGTCGAACCTTGCGGAAGCCGACGAAGCGATCATGCTGAACGCCCAGGGATATGTGACTGAAGGGTCCGGCGACAATATTTTCATCATCAAAAATGGCGTCGTCTACACGCCGCCTTGCTACCTCGGCGCGCTCGAAGGCATTACGCGTCTTGCCATTATTGAACTATGCGAGAAGCTCGGCATCGTGCTTAAGGAGCAGCCTTTTACGATGCACGATATTTATATTGCGGATGAGGTATTCTTTACCGGTACGGCGGCGGAGGTTATTGCAGCCCGCGAAATCGACGGACGGATTATCGGCGAAGGCCATGCCGGCCCAATTACACTCAAGCTGCTGGAAGAGTTCCGGAACATTGTGGACAAAGACGGCTACAAGGTGTGGCAGTCCTAAGTTTTTTGAATAGCAACGACCAATCCTTTGATGCGCATGCAGCCATGCCGCGTCAAAGGATTTTTTTTGCATCCGGGATGTCAATCGCCCATGGGCTGCATAAGATGTAGTAACGAAGGAGGCGGCTCTACCGCAAAATCATTGCGCCAGCAGAAACGTTTTTTCGTTCGCTTAAGGGCGGCATCGTTTCTCGAGGAATATAAGACCCTGGGTAAGCGCGAAGCTTATGCATTCTTATATTTCTAAAAAGCATTGCTCCACAAAACGTTAGGAGGTTATTTTTGCGTGAAAATACACATTGTCAAGCAAGGCGATACGCTCTATGAATTATCGAAAAAGTATGGAGTGCCGCTCGATAAAGTCATTGAGGCCAATCCGCAAATCACAAATCCCGATGTTCTGGCTATCGGCGACAAGGTGAAAATCCCTTCGGTTCCTGTTCCCGTGCCGGACGGAGGCGAACTGTTCCACAAGCATAAGGTCATGCAGGGCGACACCCTCTGGAAACTGTCGAAGGCTTGGGGTATCCAGCTCAAGGATATCATCCAGGCCAATCCCCAGCTCAAGAATCCCGATGTGCTTAAAGTAGGGGATATCGTCAACATTCCGAAAAAAGGGGCGGCTCCGGCGGTACATCAGCAATCGCATGAATCGACGGTCATTTCTGACAAAACCACCCCCGGCGGAAAAGCCTATACCGGTCCTATTGAAAAAGAGAAGGAGACAGCTCCCATGGCCCCGGTCGCTCCTGTTGTTCCGGCTCCGGTTCCTCCCGCACCAATTGAGATGCCCCCGGCGCCTGTGGCACCGGTAAACGAGACGATTAAGACCGAATCGCAAAGCCTGTTCGTGCAAATTTCGGTTCCTGCTAAAGAAGCCGTCTCTATGCCGCCGATACCCGAGCATCCCAAAGAATATTGCGCCTGCGAGCCAATTACTCCCTGCGATAAATCTTATGGTTACCCGGGGATAACGGAAAATCCATACTATCACGACTGCCCGCCAGCATATCCAATGTATGAGGCTGCGCAGCCGATGTATGAGGCGGCCAATCCGATGTATGGAGCAGCCAATCCGATGTACGAGGCAGCCAATCCGATGTATGGGGCAGCCAATCCGATGTACGAGGCGGCCAATCCGATGTATGGGGCGGCCAATCCGATGTATGAGGCGGTCCATCCGATGAACTATGCACCAAGCGAGGTTCAGCCGACGGCGTATATGCCTGAAATGCAGGCTCCTTATTGCTATCCGGCCCCGGTATATCCTGTCGCCCCTGTGGCGGCGCCATGCTATCCGGGAGTTATGCCGGGGTACTCCGCAGAGATGCCCGAAGCCGGTGTCAAACCTTATTCCGAACAACCGGCCAATATTTCTCCGCAGTTCGGGGTTCAGCCGGCTGCTCTCCCCTGGCCTTCCTGCGGTTGTGAAGGTCCATCCGGAATGCAGCCATATATGGGCGGCTATGAGGCTCCGATGTATGGCGCTATGCCGGTTTATCCAAGCGAAGCCCAAGGCTACCCATATGGAATGGGGCTTCCCCAACCTTATTCGGCGCCTTCTTATCCGCCCGTAGCTTACAGCTCTCCTGTTATGGCTGGCATTCCGCCAGTTCCGGAATATCCGGGAAGGGACGACTACGACTGGCCCTACTTGAGCCGAATCCCGGAAGGAGCGCAGACGGATGCCTCAGCAGGAGAAATACCGTTGGAAGAAGCCCACATTTCGGCTAACGTGATAGCGGCTGTCCAGAATACCGCTCAAATCGAGGCCAAAGCGGATTCCGCCAATCAAACGGCCAAAGTTAAAACATCGAGCCGTCGCGGCAAGGATACCAAACCGGGCGCTTCCACGAAGCAGAATTCAAGCAAAAGCAGAGGACCAACGAAAAAACGCCGGAATCCCTGGATTTCCGATTAAGGGGACAGTATCATAGTATATTAGCGTGCAGATTCGTATCCTTGGATGCGGTCTGCACGCTTTTCATGCGCCGTTTTCATTAAGCGTATGGGACTTTTGGAGAAGAGGGATAAGAAAATGGGATCACTTTAAAATGGTAGATTTTGTGGGTTGTTACGCATGCCGTGACATGTTATATTATAAATCCAGTCGCTGATGCAGCTGCTAAACTACAAATTTTTAATAGCGAATGAGAGTCTTCAATAGAGACAATGAAGTTATTAAAAAACTTGTTGCAATCGGTCGAAAAAAGTGATATGATAAAGATCCGGTTGAGAATTGCTCATCCGCACTGAAGATTTAAAACTAATGAAGTTTGATCTTTGAAAACTGAACAACGAGTGAGTATTAAATGAGAAGAAATTCTCGTCAGTTTGTTTGATTGAGCTATCGGCTCTACCTTTTTGGAGAGTTTGATCCTGGCTCAGGACGAACGCTGGCGGCGTGCCTAATACATGCAAGTCGAGCGGAGTTATGATGGAGCTTGCTCCTGATTAACTTAGCGGCGGACGGGTGAGTAACACGTAGGCAACCTGCCCCTTGGACTGGGATAACTACCGGAAACGGTAGCTAATACCGGATAAGACCTTCTGGTGCATACCGGAAGGCGGAAAGGCGGAGCAATCTGTCACCAGGGGATGGGCCTGCGGCGCATTAGCTAGTTGGTGGGGTAACGGCTCACCAAGGCGACGATGCGTAGCCGACCTGAGAGGGTGAACGGCCACACTGGGACTGAGACACGGCCCAGACTCCTACGGGAGGCAGCAGTAGGGAATCTTCCGCAATGGGCGAAAGCCTGACGGAGCAACGCCGCGTGAGTGATGAAGGTTTTCGGATCGTAAAGCTCTGTTGCCAGGGAAGAACGTTCTCTAGAGTAACTGCTAGAGAAGTGACGGTACCTGAGAAGAAAGCCCCGGCTAACTACGTGCCAGCAGCCGCGGTAATACGTAGGGGGCAAGCGTTGTCCGGAATTATTGGGCGTAAAGCGCGCGCAGGCGGCTGTTTAAGTCTGGTGTTTAAACCATGGGCTCAACCTGTGGTCGCACTGGAAACTGGGCAGCTTGAGTGCAGAAGAGGAAAGTGGAATTCCACGTGTAGCGGTGAAATGCGTAGAGATGTGGAGGAACACCAGTGGCGAAGGCGACTTTCTGGGCTGTAACTGACGCTGAGGCGCGAAAGCGTGGGGAGCAAACAGGATTAGATACCCTGGTAGTCCACGCCGTAAACGATGAGTGCTAGGTGTTAGGGGTTTCGATACCCTTGGTGCCGAAGTTAACACAGTAAGCACTCCGCCTGGGGAGTACGGTCGCAAGACTGAAACTCAAAGGAATTGACGGGGACCCGCACAAGCAGTGGAGTATGTGGTTTAATTCGAAGCAACGCGAAGAACCTTACCAGGTCTTGACATCCCTCTGAATCACCTAGAGATAGGTGCGGCCTTCGGGACAGAGGAGACAGGTGGTGCATGGTTGTCGTCAGCTCGTGTCGTGAGATGTTGGGTTAAGTCCCGCAACGAGCGCAACCCTTGACTTTAGTTGCCAGCAGGTGAAGCTGGGCACTCTAGAGTGACTGCCGGTGACAAACCGGAGGAAGGTGGGGATGACGTCAAATCATCATGCCCCTTATGACCTGGGCTACACACGTACTACAATGGCCGGTACAACGGGAAGCGAAACCGCGAGGTGGAGCCAATCTTATAAAGCCGGTCTCAGTTCGGATTGCAGGCTGCAACTCGCCTGCATGAAGTCGGAATTGCTAGTAATCGCGGATCAGCATGCCGCGGTGAATACGTTCCCGGGTCTTGTACACACCGCCCGTCACACCACGAGAGTTTACAACACCCGAAGTCGGTGGGGTAACCCGCAAGGGAGCCAGCCGCCGAAGGTGGGGTAGATGATTGGGGTGAAGTCGTAACAAGGTAGCCGTATCGGAAGGTGCGGCTGGATCACCTCCTTTCTATGGAGAATCGTTTCCCGCAGCGGAAACATTCAAATCGGAAGCTAAGCTTCCAAAACTCAGGTTTAGGCCTGTTGCTCACTCGTTGCTCAGTTTTGAGAGCTCAAACTCTCAACTTGATCCTTGAAAACTGGATACCGAAACGAAAATTGCGTTTTAGAACATCTTTTAGCTGAGCTTGTGTCAAGTGATTGATCAAGTGAAGATAAAGTGCTTAATTGGTTAAGCTATTAAGAGCACACGGAGGATGCCTAGGCGCCAGGAGCCGACGAAGGACGTGGCGAACAACGAAAAGGCCTCGGGGAGCTGTAAGCAAGCTTTGATCCGGGGGTGTCCGAATGGGGAAACCCGGCTGTGGTAATGCACAGTCACTTCCATCTGAATTCATAGGGTGGGTAGAGGCAGACCAGGGGAACTGAAACATCTAAGTACCCTGAGGAAGAGAAAACAAGAGTGATTCCGTCAGTAGCGGCGAGCGAACGCGGAACAGCCTAAACCAGGGAGCTTGCTCCCTGGGGTTGTGGGACGTCTCACATGGAGTTACAAAGGAATCGAGTAAACGAAGAGGTCTGGAAAGGCCCGCCACAGAAGGTAAAAGCCCTGTACTTGAAATTCTATTCCCTCCGAGACGGATCCCGAGTAGTGCGGGGCACGTGAAACCCCGTATGAATCCGGCAGGACCATCTGCCAAGGCTAAATACTCCCTGGCGACCGATAGTGAAACAGTACCGTGAGGGAAAGGTGAAAAGCACCCCGGAAGGGGAGTGAAACAGTACCTGAAACCGTGTGCTTACAAGAAGTCAGAGCCCATTTTAGGGGTGATGGCGTGCCTTTTGTAGAATGAACCGGCGAGTTACGTTTAACGTGCAAGGTTAAGGCGAGGAGCCGGAGCCGCAGCGAAAGCGAGTCTGAATAGGGCGACTAAGTACGTGGACGTAGACCCGAAACCGTGTGATCTACCCCTGTCCAGGGTGAAGGTGCGGTAACACGCACTGGAGGCCCGAACCCACGAACGTTGAAAAGTTCGGGGATGAGGTGGGGGTAGCGGAGAAATTCCAATCGAACTCGGAGATAGCTGGTTCTCCCCGAAATAGCTTTAGGGCTAGCCTCGGAATATGGAGTCGTGGAGGTAGAGCACTGATTGGGTGCGGGGCCCGCAAGGGTTACCAAGCTCAGTCAAACTCCGAATGCCATCGACTTATCGTCCGGGAGTCAGACAGTGAGTGCTAAGATCCATTGTCAAAAGGGAAACAGCCCAGACCATCAGCTAAGGTCCCCAAGTGTGTGTTAAGTGGGAAAGGATGTGGAGTTGCACAGACAACCAGGATGTTGGCTTAGAAGCAGCCACCATTTAAAGAGTGCGTAATAGCTCACTGGTCGAGTGACTCTGCGCCGAAAATGTAACGGGGCTAAACACACCACCGAAGCTATGGCTTGATGCTTTGCATCAGGGGTAGGGGAGCGTTGTATGCGGGTTGAAGGTTGATCGTGAGGACAGCTGGACTGCATACAAGTGAGAATGCCGGTATGAGTAACGAAAAGATCAGTGAGAATCTGATCCGCCGAAAGCCCAAGGTTTCCTGAGGAAGGCTCGTCCGCTCAGGGTAAGTCGGGACCTAAGGCGAGGCCGACAGGCGTAGTCGAAGGACAACAGGTTGATATTCCTGTACCACCGTAATCCGTTATGAGCGATGGGGGGACGCAGGAGGGTAGTGACGCGGACTGATGGATGTCCGTCCAAGCAGTGAGGCTGGTGTGTAGGTAAATCCGCACACTTTTAAGGCCAGGCTGTGATGGGGAGCGAAAATTGTAGTAGCGAAGGTCATGATCTCACACTGCCAAGAAAAGCCTCTAGCCAGGAGAAGGTGCCCGTACCGCAAACCGACACAGGTAGGCGAGAAGAGAATTCTAAGGCGCGCGGAAGAACTCTCGTTAAGGAACTCGGCAAAATGACCCCGTAACTTCGGGAGAAGGGGTGCCTCGGTAGGGTGAATAGCCCGAGGGGGCCGCAGTGAAAAGGCCCAAGCGACTGTTTAGCAAAAACACAGGTCTGTGCGAAGCCGCAAGGCGAAGTATACGGGCTGACGCCTGCCCGGTGCTGGAAGGTTAAGGGGAGCGGTTAGGAGCAATCCGAAGCTGTGAACCGAAGCCCCAGTAAACGGCGGCCGTAACTATAACGGTCCTAAGGTAGCGAAATTCCTTGTCAGGTAAATTCTGACCCGCACGAATGGCGTAACGACTTGGGCGCTGTCTCAACGAGAGATCCGGTGAAATTTTAATACCTGTGAAGATGCAGGTTACCCGCGACAAGACGGAAAGACCCCATGGAGCTTTACTGCAGCTTGATATTGAACTTGGGTACGATCTGTACAGGATAGGTGGGAGCCTTGGAAGCCGGAGCGCCAGCTTCGGTGGAGGCGACGTTGGGATACCACCCTGATCGTATCTAGGTTCTAACCTGGTACCCTAAACGGGTACGGGGACCGTGTCAGGCGGGCAGTTTGACTGGGGCGGTCGCCTCCTAAAGAGTAACGGAGGCGTCCCAAGGTTCCCTCAGAATGGTTGGAAATCATTCGAAGAGTGCAAAGGCAGAAGGGAGCTTGACTGCGAGACCTACAAGTCGAGCAGGGACGAAAGTCGGGCTTAGTGATCCGGTGGTACCGCATGGAAGGGCCATCGCTCAACGGATAAAAGCTACCCTGGGGATAACAGGCTTATCTCCCCCAAGAGTCCACATCGACGGGGAGGTTTGGCACCTCGATGTCGGCTCATCGCATCCTGGGGCTGAAGTAGGTCCCAAGGGTTGGGCTGTTCGCCCATTAAAGCGGTACGCGAGCTGGGTTCAGAACGTCGTGAGACAGTTCGGTCCCTATCTGTCGTGGGCGTAGGAAATTTGAGAGGAGCTGTCCTTAGTACGAGAGGACCGGGATGGACGTACCGCTGGTGCACCAGTTGTTCCGCCAGGAGCATGGCTGGGTAGCTACGTACGGACGGGATAAGCGCTGAAAGCATCTAAGCGTGAAGCCCCCCTCAAGATGAGATTTCCCAAGTCAGTAAGACCCCTTGAAGACGACGAGGTAGATAGGTTGGAGGTGGAAGCACGGCAACGTGTGGAGCTGACCAATACTAATCGGTCGAGGGCTTATCCAAATTCACCCCAAAAAGTGACGAAGAGGCTTCGAAGAGTAATCCGATTACTTTTCGGGGACCCCGGAACCAGAAGGGGAAGACGCAATGTTTCGTTTCGATCCAGTTTTCAGGCGATCAAGCCTGCCGTTTGGTGGCGATGGCGGAGGGGTTCCACGCGTACCCATCCCGAACACGACCGTTAAGCCCTCCAGCGCCGATGGTACTTGGACCGAAGGGTCCTGGGAGAGTAGGACGCCGCCAAGCACATGAACCACTGCTGAAACTCAGCAGTGGTTTTTTGTTGTCGTTAGCCTTAAAACAAGAAAAACAATATTTCACTATTGATTTATATTTGAGATTTTGATATAATAATTTTTGTTGTCACGAATAGAAAATAGCTAATAAGGCCCGTTGGTCAAGGGGTTAAGACACCTCCCTTTCACGGAGGTAACAGGGGTTCGAATCCCCTACGGGTCACCAAATTCTTCTTTGATAGGGATGAGAAATCCCGAATGGTTCGTCGGAGCATCGGCATCGTGAGGAATACTTCGCAGTCGACTATCTTGCGAGGCGTATCCCCTACGGGTCACCATTAATATTAGAAGAATTGACTTTTTGTTCGTTAACGCGGGGTGGAGCAGCTCGGTAGCTCGTCGGGCTCATAACCCGAAGGTCGCAGGTTCAAATCCTGCCCCCGCAACCAAATCTTCTTAATAAGAAGTGCCTCGTGGAACCGTGGTGTAGAGGCCTAACATGCCTGCCTGTCACGCAGGAGATCGCGGGTTCGAATCCCGTCGGTTCCGCCATTGAATTACCTGCAAAGGGATGAGAATCCGTAAAAGGGTTCGCCGGAGCATCTACTCCGTTAGTATCACTTCGCAGTCTCGGAACGAAGTGGAGAGTATCCCGTCGGTTCCGCCATTTAACTTTTAATTTAGCTTGTGATGCGGACGTGGCTCAGCGGTAGAGCATCGCCTTGCCAAGGCGAGGGTCGCGGGTTCGATTCCCGTCGTCCGCTCCATATTTTGCGCCCTTAGCTCAGCTGGATAGAGCGTTTGACTACGAATCAAAAGGTCGGGAGTTCGAATCTCTCAGGGCGCGCCATTATTACTTCATGGCTATTACATAGCGTCATCTGATTCGAACGAAAGAGTTCGTCGGAGCTTAAGCTTCGATAGGAATACATCGCAGTCGGGTACGAAAGTGACCGTATCTCTCAGGGCGCGCCATTTAAATATAATCCAATAACAAGGGTTGATTAAGCTGATCAAACAGCTTAATCAACCCTTTTTTGCTGCTTACTAGCTTAGGGCTTCTCGGTGAACGAAAGAGCGGAAGCTTGCATAAATCCCGTCGTCCCCGGGCAAATTAGGGAAAAAAGCAGAATGAAGGGATTAACATGAGTGCTTTTCGATTGAAGAAGCAGCTGTGGCGCCGGTGGAGACGCTGGAAAAAAGCGCTGTGGGTCGGGTCAGCCTGCGTGTTCCTTACGGTATTCACCTGGTCGGGTCTGAGGGTGTCGGATCGCTTGTCGGATTTGCTGACCGCTCCGATGTCTGTGGAGGAAGAGAAGTTGGCCGAGTTGAACAGCCGTTTCGCTTCCAATGATACTATTCAGGGTGAGCAAGCTTCCGCCGTATTTGGACAAGAAGTACCGGAGCAGGGGATTTTGGGACTGGGCGATGCGAAGTCACTTAGCAGAATTATCGGGGACACCGGCCTCAGCCGAAAAGTCCATTACAAGACCACCTATGTGTGCGGGGATGAAGTACGGGCTACCCTGGGGCCGCTGAATTCCTCGAAGCTGCAGGCTCTCCTAACCGAACAACCAGACTGGCAGGGGAGAATCGGGTCCGACGGAGACGTCTGGTTGGAGCGGAATGTGAATGATTTATCGCCTTCCTGCAAAAAGGAAGCGTACATCGGCATAGATCATGAAGGGAATCTCACCCTGTTCAAAGGTCCTCCGAAACGGGAGGAAGCGCTTAAGACTTTTTTTCAAATCGATATTGGAACGATGAAATCCTCGCTGCCGGAAAAAGTGTGGAAGCAGCTTCAAGGCGGAATCCGGGTGCAGGATATTGACGAGTACAACAGCGTACTCTCCACCTTTAGCGATTATGCGCGGGACGATGCGGAGCAGGCGATGTAGGGCTGATTTTTTGAAGGCAATCTTGAACAAAATCGAGAAAGAGGCCGTTGGTGAAAAACCGGCGGTCTTTTTGTCGTGAAGTGATGGCTTGTTACAACGATATCGAGTAGGGCAAACTTTATGCTCCCCGGGCAGCCTATTTTTGCTATAATGGGTAGAAGGAATACATATGTTCGCTTTCAAGGCATGAACCTGTGCGGGAAAGCTACCGATAAATAGGGGAGAGATGGTTTTGCGAATTCTGGGGATCGATCCGGGGATAGCGATTGTCGGCTTCGGCTTCATTGACAAAAATGGCAGTAAGCTTACACCGGTTCAATACGGGTGCATCCAGACGGAAGCCCACACGCCGGAGGAGGAGCGGCTGCTTCACGTATACGAGGGCATGCTGCAGCTGATCGACCGGTACAAGCCGGAGGCCGTGGCCCTGGAGAAGCTGTTCTTCAACCGCAATGTAACGACGGCGATGTCGGTAGGACAGGCACGCGGTGTACTGGTGCTGGCAGCGGTGCAGCGGGGGCTTCCGGTGGCGGAGTACACGCCGATGCAGGTGAAGCAGGCGATTGTCGGCTATGGCAAGGCGGAGAAGAAGCAAGTGCAGGAGATGGTGCGGATGTACCTCAAGCTGTCCGCTGTACCGAAGCCCGATGATGTTGCTGACGCGCTGGCTGTCGCAATCTGTCATGCTCATTCGTATACGCTGAATTCAAAGATAAATGAGGTATTGCGCAAATGATCGATTTTTTAAAGGGACCGGTTGTCCATTTGGAACAGGAATACGTGGTGCTGGAGGTACAGGGCGTCGGATACCGGGTTTTTTGCCCGAATCCTTATGCTTTTGCCAAACAGGAAGGACCGGTGACGGTATATATTCATCATCATGTGCGGGAGGACGCAATTTTTTTGTTCGGTTTTCTCACCCGTGAGGAGCAGAAGTTGTTCCGAAAGCTGATCGAGGTGTCGGGCATCGGGCCACGTGTGGCGCTCGGGATTTTGACGGGAGGCACGCCGGATCATGTCATTTCGGCCATTTATCAGGAGAATATTACCTTTTTGACGAAGCTGCCGGGGATCGGGAAGAAGACGGCGCAGCGGATGATTCTGGATCTCAAGGACAAGCTGGACGGACTGGGGACGGCCAGTTTCCAAACTGGATTGTTCGCGGTGGAGGAGCAGAATACGGAGAGCGGTGAGACTTCCTGGCAGGAAGCCCGAGACGGGCTTAAGGCGCTTGGCTATACGGAGAGTGAGCTGGACCGTGTCTGGCTGTCGCTGAAGAAAGAAGGAGCCGAGACTGAATCGGTCGACGTCCTGATGAAAAAGGCGCTCAAGCTGCTGTATGTGGCGAAATAGGCCCGGCTAAGCAAGAGTGGATTGGAACCTGGGTAACGAAGGTCCGCTAAGTACATGATGAAGTGGAGCGATGGAAAGATGGAGGACCGGATCATATCCGCAAATTTAATGATGGAAGACCAGGCGGTGGAGCTCAGTCTGCGTCCCCGCTATTTGGCTGAATATATTGGACAGAACCAGGTTAAGGAGAACCTGAAGATTTATATCGAAGCGGCAAAAATGCGGAGTGAGGCGCTGGATCATGTGCTGCTGTACGGGCCCCCGGGGCTGGGAAAGACGACACTCGCCAACATTATCGCCAACGAGCTGGGAGTGAATCTCCGGACGACGTCCGGTCCCGCGATTGAGCGTCCGGGGGATTTGGCGGCGCTGCTGACCAATCTGCAGGAGGGCGATGTGCTGTTCATCGACGAGATTCACCGGCTGCATCGGACGGTGGAGGAAGTGCTGTATCCGGCGATGGAGGATTTTGCCCTCGACATTATGATCGGCAAGGGGCCAAGTGCTCGCTCGGTCCGGCTGGATCTGCCGCCGTTCACTCTGATAGGGGCTACCACTCGAGCAGGCCTGTTGTCCGCACCGCTGCGCGACCGCTTCGGCGTTGTCAGCCGGCTGGAGTTCTACACGGTCGATGAGCTGAGCTATATTGTCTCACGGGGCGCCGACATTCTCGGCATTGAAATCCTCGGCGACGCTGCCGAGGAGATTGCGCTGCGCTCGCGGGGAACTCCCCGGATCGCCAACCGGCTGCTGAAGCGGGTCCGTGATTTTGCCCAGGTCAAAGGTGACGGGATTATTACACCGGACATCGCCGGAGAATCGCTGAAAAGGCTTCAGGTCGATCCCCGAGGCCTTGATAATATCGATCATAAGATGCTGCACTCCATGATCACGGGCTTTCGCGGCGGGCCTGTCGGGCTGGATACGATTGCCGCGACGATAGGCGAGGAGAGCCAGACGATAGAGGATGTCTATGAGCCGTACTTGCTGCAAATCGGCTTCCTGCAGCGTACACCCCGGGGAAGAGTGGTTACCCCGGCCGCTTACCAGCATTTAGGACTTCCGCTCCCTCCGGAGCAGTCTTGAATTTTACCGATTTAGGCGATTGGAGGACAAAGCGAAAATGATTCATGCATGGAGGAAAGGGAAATCGGCGCTGGCAAAAAGCCTGCTGGCCGCCGTACTAGCAGCGGGAAGTCTGCTGCTGCCCGCAGGGGCCGGTTACGCCGACTCCGTACGGACGATTAGGGTCGCGCTTTTTGCCGATATTGGTAGCAAATATAAATTGACGGTCCCGGCGGTAACGCTGTCCTCGGGCCAGGCCTGGAGCCTGACTGCAGAAGATGCCGGGACTGTCCTTGTAACGGTCCCTTCGGGGACGAAGGTACGGGCAAGCCTGGACGGATACCGGGTAAAAGTGCTGGAGACGCCTTCCTGGCAGACGGCGGCTGATGCAGCGAAGAAGCTCCAATCTACTTCGGACAAGCCTTTGCTGTTTATGAACTCCAAGGGCGGCGGCAATGTATATCAGCTCTACACCGGAACGTACGCCAGCGAAAGCGCTGCGAAGAATGCGGCTGACCGAGTGGCTAAAGCCGGATTGAACCTACCGGCTGACCAGTCCCCCGTTGTCAAGGGGGGCAAGCATTTGACCGCGGGAAGCTATGCCACACAGCTGGAGGCCGACACCGCAAGGGCTAGCATAGCCGCAGCTGGCGTGGATGCCTGGACCGCCGTGGTGCCTTCCGAAGGCGGCGGTTCGCGGTATGAGGTGTGGGTGGCCGAAGCGGTGAACGACAGCGACTTAGCCGCGGCGCGGCTTGTGCTGGGCCAGGTGATGCCGCAGCTTTCTTTAACGACCGCACCGAAAGGCCTGATGATCCGCACGGATGCAGGTCTGGACTTTAACAGCGAGACGCAGACGATGCACTACGCGGTATCCGGCGATGCGAAGTTTAAAGCGGCCGGAAGCAGCACAGGCATCCAGCTTGCCGAACGGTCCAAGCGGAGTTATCGCGGAAGCCTGGAACTCGGCGGATCGAACGGATCGCTGTCCGTCATTAATGAACTGCCGCTGGAACAATATCTGTACTCGGTTGTCGGCGGTGAGGTCTCTGCCAGCTGGCCGGCCGAAGCGCTCAAGGCGCAAGCGGTAGCGGCCCGCAGCTATGCGCTTGCGCAGGGGCTGAGATTCGATATTGCGAATGTTGTAGATACTACGTTAAGCCAGGTTTATAGCGGCATCGGAACCGAAGCGCCTTCGGTGACGTCAGCTGTGGATGCCACATCTGGCGAGGTGCTGAAGAGCGGAGAAAGTCTTGTTGAAGCTGTATTTTCTTCCAACAGCGGCGGGAAGACCGCCGATCCTTCCGAGGTATGGAACAGCGGCGGAAATGTATTCGCCAGTGTGGACAGTTCGGAGGACAGTTCCGCGGCGGCTTCCGCGAAGAAATGGTATTACGTGCAGCTGCCTGGTGGCTTGGACGGCTATGTCCGGGAAGACAATGTGAAGCTTACGGGCGATAAGACCGCAGCCGGCCTGGACATACTAACGGCGACGACCAAGGATGTCAATGTGCGGCCGCTGCCTGTGATTGACAACAGCGTAAGTCCCGTAGGAAAACTGAATCCGGGAGAAAATGCGGTTGTTCTGAGCAAGGTATCGGAGTCGGGGAGTTACAGCTGGATTAAAGGGCCTTATACATCTTCCGATCTGCTGAAAAGTCTCCAAGGGAAGACGAGCACCACGCTGCCTTCAACTATCGTGACCCTCCAGGTGACGGAGCGCGGTCCATCGGGCCGGGCCGTTCTGGTTAAAGCCAACGGCAATTCCCTAAGTCTAAAGTATCCCGACTTGTACCGTTCCGCATTGGGCGGGCTGCCCAGCACTTTGTTTGATATTGTGCCTTCGGGCAGTTATACTGTACTAGGCGCTGACGGCAAAACCGGAAGCGTAAGCGGTTCGCAGCAGACAAGCGTGCTGACCGCATCGGGTATGGTAACGAAGAGCGGCAGCGGAACCGTCGTTATGGACGGAGACTCCAAGGCGCGGGTTGTTGACGCCACTCCCGGCTTCCTGTTTATTGGCTGGGGGAACGGCCATGGACTGGGCATGTCCCAATGGGGTGTGAAGGGAATGGCGGATCAGGGGTATGATTACAAGGCGATTTTGCAACACTATTTTCAAAATGTCACTATAGTTAAGGAATGACAGCAATGCATGTGGATTTGTATGATTTTCATCTGCCGGAAGAACTGATTGCCCAGACTCCGCTTTCAGACCGGAGCGCTTCAAGGCTGCTTACGCTGGACATGCGGAGCGGGAAGACGGAGCATCGGCATTTTACGGATATTCTTGAAGAACTGCGGCCGGGCGATACGCTTGTGCTGAATGATACGAGAGTCATTCCTGCCCGGTTGTTCGGCATAAAGGAAGACACGGGAGCTAAGGCCGAGGTGCTGCTGCTCAAGAGCTTGGACGAAGACCGGTGGGAGGCTCTGGTGAAACCGGGCAAAAAGCTGAAGACCGGCGCCGTCATTTCCTTTGGCGAGGAACTCCGGGCGGTAATTGAGGAAGAAAGCGACATGGGCGGGCGTACGCTGCGGTTCATGTACAATGGAATCTTCCAGGAGATTCTGGACCGGCTCGGAACGATGCCGCTTCCGCCTTATATCAAGGAGAAGCTGGATGACCGGGAACGGTATCAGACCGTATATGCCCGAAATGAAGGCTCGGCGGCCGCGCCTACGGCCGGGTTGCATTTTACGGAGGAGCTGCTGGATAAGATTAAGGCAAAAGGGGTCAATCTGGCCTATATTACCCTTCATGTCGGGCTGGGCACGTTCCGTCCGATGTCCGTAGAAACGGTTGAGGAGCATGTCATGCATGCGGAATTTTTCATGCTGTCTCAGGAAACGGCGGATATACTGAACGAGGCCCGGGAGAAGGGAAGCCGGATTGTGGCGGTTGGAACGACTTCCTGCCGTACGCTGGAGACGGTCGGGGGCATGTTTAAGGGCGAACCGCTTGAAGCATGCAGCGGCTGGACGGATATTTTTATCTATCCGGGGTATGAATTCAAGCTGGTAGACGCCCTGATTACGAATTTTCATCTGCCGAAATCAACGCTGGTTATGCTGGTCAGCGCCCTGGCGGGCAGGGAAAATATCCTTGCTGCCTATCAAGAGGCAATTGAGCAGAAATACCGGTTTTTCAGTTTCGGCGACGCAATGTTCATTTACTAAGTAAGAGGATGGGTTAGGAATATGGCAGCAATTACTTACGAGCACATTAAGACATGCAAACAGTCGGGGGCCCGTCTCGGAAGAGTTCACACTCCGCATGGGGTGATTGAGACCCCTACTTTTATGCCGGTGGGCACCCAGGCAACGGTCAAAACGATGAGTCCCGAAGAGCTTAAGGAAATGGATGCGCAGATCATTCTGAGCAATACGTACCATCTGTTCCTCCGCCCGGGTCATGATATCGTCCGCGAAGCCGGGGGCTTGCACAAATTCATGAACTGGGACCGTCCGATTCTGACCGACAGCGGCGGGTTTCAAGTATTCTCTCTGAGTGAGATGCGTAAAATCACGGAGGAGGGCGTTCACTTCCGCTCCCATCTGAACGGGGATAAGAAATTTTTGTCTCCGGAGGTTGCGATGGAGATACAGAACGCGCTGGGCTCCGACATTATGATGGCCTTCGACGAGTGTCCTCCCTATCCGGCGGAATACGACTATGTAAAAAAATCGCTGGAACGGACGACACGCTGGGCCGAGCGCTGCCTGAAGAGCCATGCCCGTCCCCATGATCAGGGCTTGTTCGCTATCGTTCAAGGAGGCATGTATGAAGATCTTCGCCGGCAGAGCGCTGCCGAGTTGACTTCCATGGATTTCCCGGGGTATGCTATTGGAGGACTCAGTGTCGGAGAATCAAAGCAAATTATGTACGAAGTACTGGATTACACGGTTCCGCTCCTGCCGCAGGACAAGCCGCGCTATTTGATGGGCGTTGGTTCTCCTGACGCGTTGGTGGAAGGCGCAATCCGGGGTGTTGACATGTTCGATTGCGTGCTGCCGACCCGTATTGCCCGCAATGGTACGACCATGACCAGCCAGGGAAGACTCGTTGTCCGAAATGCGCAGTATGCCCGAGACTTCGGGCCGCTCGATCCGGAATGCGGCTGTTACACCTGCCGTAATTATTCGCGTGCGTATTTACGTCATTTGATCAAGAGCGATGAGACCTTCGGACTCCGTTTAACGACCTATCATAATTTGTACTTCCTGTTGGAACTGATGCGTAAAGTGCGTAAAGCCATCATGGAAGACCGGCTGCTGGATTTTCGCGATGAGTTTTTCGCACAATACGGTTTACATGAGAATTCAAAAGGTTTCTAAGTGCTGAATTGTGCTTTACCGAAGATTTGAAAGGGGGGTGAAATATGTTTCAATACGCTGCAGCTGCAGGGTCCCAGTCTTCGAATATTTTGGGACTCGTCGGGCCGTTTGTCCTGATGTTTGTCGTGTTCTACTTCCTGTTGATCCGTCCTCAGCAGAAGAAGACCAAGACGCGCAACGCCATGTTAAAGAGTTTGAAAAAGGGTGACAAGGTTGTAACGATCGGCGGCCTTCACGGCACGATTATGGAGATTTCCGACGATATCGTCGTGCTCCGGGTGAATGATGTGACCAAGTTGACCTTTGACCGCGGTTCGATCAGCCATTCAGTGGCAACGGAAGCGGATTCAAAGTAATCGCTTTCCAATTTCATTTTTACGAAGCGGTGTGCTTTCCATTACGATGGAGGGACACCGTTTTTTATTGTATAAAAAAAGAAGCCCCCGAACGGGACTTCTTTTTGTGAATAAATGACCAATGCCTTAGAGAAGGGGACGAAATCCCCGGAATAAGTGGAATCGTCTTCCTATTGAAAAGGAGCAGCTTCGCTGCCAACCCTGAGCGCAGGCTCGCTTTCGCGGAGCGTAAGCTTGGCAAGCTGAACGCCGAGGGAGGTGGAAAGCACAGCCAGCAGAGTCCCGCCAACCATATCGGTAAGCCAGTGAATACCCAGATAGAAAATGCCGAAAATAATGACGGCGGCGGAAATGCCCGCGATTGTCATCCAGCGCCGGTTGCCCGACCGGAAAGCCAGCAGCGCCGATGTCAGGGAAATCGAGGTGTGAAGGCTTGGAAAGCAATTATCAAGTCCGGACAATGCCCGGTACTCCTGTTCAAATCTCGGAAATACGTCCAGCATCACGAACCGGACCCCTGCGGGTGCATAGGACCAGACCTCATTTACCGGAAAATACAGATAAAAAGGAATGGCAATCGCGTAATTTAGTATTACGGCGTAGCAAGTCGCATACAGCAGCAGACGGTTTTTGTCCATCAGATACACGCCGAGCGAGGCGGCAAGCACCGATTGAAGCATAAACACATAAAAGAAAACAATAATTGGAGTCAGCCACGGAGCGTAAAATAGATGCTGTACACCCTGAACGAAATGTCCTTCGAGGCCGAACACAAATCCGGTAAAATCGGATGTCAGATGCATTTTTTTCTCAATTTGCAGCTCGTACTTGTTAAGGGCCAGCACGCCGGACATTCCAGCGATCAAAAGCACGAGTTTGTAGGATCGAAGGATTTCTTTGGCCAGGTAGACCACTGCCTTGAAAGGATTTTGGCGGGAGACGAGGCCGATCAGCAGAAAGACGATCACTACGGTAAACCATGAAACAGTATTCATAGACTCATAAAGCAAAGGAATCAAAGCCTCCTTAATGTGCAAAAAACAGCAACGGGATGAAGACAGTGTATCACATTTTGGGAAGCGAAGTTTCAATTTTTGTTGAAAATATAAATTTTATACTTTCTGGAAATTGACTCCAAACATGCCGCCAAGTGTGCCAATGAACGCCGCTGCCGCAATCCACAGCAGATCCGGAGCCTTCAGGGGACTGTCCAAAGCCAGAAAACCGATGATCAGGACAATCAATCCATAAAAAACGCCCGTAAGGCAGCCTTGATACCAGCCCCTTCTGATGGCTCTTTTCCCCGCCGTCCAGCCTCCGAAGGCGATAGCCAGTCCATGTACAACATAGGTATACAGTGAGAGATCGTGTTCGCTCAGCCCGCTTCCCCAAAGCAGCAGCGACAGAATGAAAGCTCCCAGCAGCATCCACACAAAAGCTCGGCACAAGCCCGACAGCACGGGATTCCCGATTTTCAGCGAGAACATTTTACGGAGCAGTTCCATGGTTTATCCTCCTCTTTCTCCAAAGGTGCAAGTCAGTTACTTCATACTATGAGAAGGCTTGCCCCAATAGTACATGAAAGCGGGTACGAGCATTTACCAGTAATTGATCGCGAGGCTTTCGAATGTTACATGGAGATGGCGGTCAGAATAGGACTACATTGTTCCGTCAGGCGCTGCCATGCCCGAAGGACCTGTAAAGGAGAGCGAAGCAATATGTTCCGGCACATCACCGCACATATCTTTATGACCTTGCTGATGTATCTCTTCATCTTCCTGAGCTTGCGCATTATGGGGAAAAGGGAGATCGGGAAACTGTCGGTGTTCGACCTTACCATATCCATTCTAATCGCCGAAATCGCCGTATTCGCAATCGAAGATATTGAGCGTCCGCTGTATGACGGAATTGTGCCAATGGTGACACTGGTTCTGACACAGGTGATACTCGCCCACTTCAGCCTGAAGAGCCGCAAGCTGCGTCTTTTCATTGACGGCAAACCTAGCGTTTTGATATCGGGCGGCAAGATCCAGCGAAAGGAAATGCGCAAACAAAGATATAATATAGACGATCTGCTGCTGCAGCTGAGAGGGCAAAATATTACCAACCTAGCAGATGTCGAATTTGCAATTCTGGAGCCTACCGGACAACTGACCGTCATTGAAAAAGACAATGGCATCTCTTCCTCCTCCAGCGGTTCAGGCACAGAGGGTGATGGCAAAAAACGTTCGGACAGCGAAGTATCCACGGTCGAATTCACCAAAGACAAAATCCGGTATGAGGGACTGCCCGTGCCGCTGATTATGGACGGAAGGGTGCAGGATCACAATCTGGAGATGATCGGGAAGACACGTTTTTGGCTCCGAAACCAGATTCGGCAAAAAGGCGCAACCGATTTTCGCGACGTTTTCCTGTGCTCGATTGACCATAAAGGCATGCTGTATGTGGACCACAACCGCGCCAAATAGCTATAGCCAGCGGCCGATCACCGGTATCCGTTCGAGGTCGCGGCGGGAAAACAGTCCGGTCAGCAAAGCAATGCCGAGATAGAGCGCCATGCCAAGCGAAGAGGCGAACAGAAACTGCATCCACTGCATATCGGCTAGAAGTATGCGGGTGTATACATATTTGACGCCGGCACCCATAATCGCCATTGCAGCGCAAGTCTTGAGCAAATCGTTCAGCTTCAGGCGCAGCGAGATCAATTTGACGACGCTGTAACCGTGGAGCAAGGTAACGAGAATACTGTTGACGATAATGGCAATCAGTGCGCCGTTGATTCCATACTCCGGTCTTGAGGCGAGCAGCAGGATCAACAGGATTTTTACAACCGCACCAATTAAAGTGTTGATGAGTGCCTTGCCCGGGCGGTCCATCGCCTGAAGCACGGCTTGAAGCGGAGCCTGAACGTACAGAAACAGGGCGAACGGCGCCATCAGCCGCAGCATGGGCGCGGTGTTGGGACTGCCGTACAGAAGAGTGCATAAAGGGACGGCCAGCACATACATCAGCACGGCGAACGGGGCTCCGGTGACCATAGCGAGGCGCAGGGCCTGGTGGATCCGTTTATGAATCGCCTGAAGGTCCCGCCGGGCGGACGCTTCGGACAGCGATGGCACCAGCGAGACGGCAAGGGCAGTGGTAAGCGCGCCGGGCAATAAGAGCAGCGGGATCACCATGCCCTGCAGCGAGCCGTATTGGGCGGTTGCCACCGATGTGGCAATTCCCGCTATGGCAAGGCTCCGCGCGGTGATAATCGACTCCAGCAAGTAGGAGAACGAACCGACGAGTCTTCCGGCCGTTACCGGAACGGAGATGCCGACCAGCCGTCTCAGTATTCCACCATCCCGTGCCGGGCTTTCCTTGACCGGAGCTTCTTTAGCCGGTTCAGTAGGCGTGCTGTTCTCTTGGTCAGGCTCCGGTTTGTCCTTTTTGACGGCAAAATAGTACTGGATCAGCAGCACCAGCATCCCTGTAATCTCGCCGACGGTAACACCCAGCATGGCTCCGGCCGCGGCGAAAGCCATTCCTTTGGGCAGCAGCTGCCAGGAGAACCACAGCATGAAGAAAATGCGCGTTACCGTCTCCAGCACGGAGGACAGCGCTGAGGGGATCATATTTTGCAGACCTTGAAAATAGCCCCGGTAGACGGCAGATACAGCGACAATGGTTAGCATCGGGATCATGGCAATGAATGTATAATAGACACGGTTGTCTGTTAAAATAACATTGGATACCCAGGATGCTCCTCCTAGGGCGACTCCCGTAAACAAAATCCCCAGCGTGATGCTTAGCCCCAGGGCTGAATGAAGAATGCGGCGCGACCGTTCAGAATGCCCTTGCCCTTCGGCTTCTGCCACCATCTTGGCGACAGCCAGCGGAATACCGCCGGTAATGACGGTAACGAGCACTAAAAAGAACGGGTATCCCAGCTGATACAACCCGACCCCCTCGGCTCCAATGACACGCGGCAGAATAATGCGCGGAATAAAGCCCAGCATCCGGTTGACAATTCCGGCCGCGAGCAGAATCATCGTTCCATAGATAAAGCTTTGACTCTTCGGTTTCCTCAAACGGCATTCCTTCTTCCGGGGTGAAATATGGCATTAGCCGAACGTTGTCCTTTTAAATGGATATGCCGCATGCGATTGGACATGACTGTCTTTCCGTCATAACATTTTTAAAAGTAAAGAAGGAAAGATCGGATGCAGGTCGAATATTATTTAAAGAAGTGAGTTCATGGACATTATTCATGTAAATAGCAGGGGAGGTTGGAGCACGTGGAATCGGAGGGCAAGGATCAAGCGGAACTGGACAAGGAGTTCGAAGCCATGTGTCTCAGCAAAGCGGAGGAATTCCGGCTTCTCGGCTATGAATATGTCACGGCCCAGGATATTTGGGAATGTGTCAGCCGGAATTATGGCAAGGAAGGAACGCCGGCGCTTCACAGAATTGTGAATGACATCTATTCATTGAAAGTAACCACCTATATGAATTATGTGACCATTGCCATGTACAAGGGATTAAAATGAAAATTAATATGGACGGCGGTTTACAGGCTTGTATTGCAAACGGCTTCATTTAAGGTGGAAAGTAGAGAACGGCAAACTCACAGCTGCTTAAGGGACCGGATGGCTGGCCCGGGCAAGCTTGCTGAGGATGGCCGTTTCTTTTTGGCCGCGGCGCTCTTTTGGCGCTTGTTTTCGCATGCCTTCAGCCGGGATTGAATCGATCAATGCTTGCTGGAGGTACGCTTTGGATAGTGAACTGCCAACGCAGCTAAAATTGACGCTGATTTGGCACCTAGCTATAATAGGAATATTGAGTTTAAGAAAGGGGAACTAGCAAGAGCATGAAAAGACTGCTGAGCTTCATCATTACCGTGCTCGTCTTGGCGGCCGTTATGGCGGTAACTACTCCCGGGCTGCTCGACAGAGTGCGGTTGGGTCTTGACTTGAAGGGCGGCTTCGAAATTTTGTACCAGGCCCAGCCTTCGGAGCAAGGCCAGGAAGTCACCCGTGCTTCTCTGCTGCAGACCGCAGCAAGCCTTGAGAAGCGGGCTAACGTACTAGGAACAAGCGAACCTGAGGTTACCACCGAAGGAACGGATCGAATCCGTCTCAAAATTGCCGGTGTCACTAATGAGGCTGAGGTTCGTGAGAAGATGAAGGAACCCGCGGTGCTTACTTTCCGCAGCGCCGCCCCAGGCGACGCCCCGGAAACGTACAGCAAAGTCGAGCTGGTAGGCAGCGATTTCGTGGAGAACGCTGCAACTATCGGCCGGGACAACCTGAATCAGATCGAAATCAGCATCAAGGTTAAAGATAAACAGAAGTTTGCGGAAATTACGAAACGTCTGCTCGGTAAGAATCTTGCGATTTACCTCGATGACACGAAGCTTTCCGATCCTGTGGTCAGAGCGGAGCTTACGGATGGAACAGCATCGATCTCGGGCAATTATACCGTCGAAGAGGCCCGGAATCTGGCTGATACGATCAATCTCGGCGCCCTTCCGCTGAAGCTGACGGAGAAATATTCCCAGAGCGTAGGGGCAACTCTTGGCAAGCAGTCCCTGGATCAGACGGTTAAAGCCGGCTTGATTGGTTCGGTGTTCATTCTGATTTTTATGATCGGCATGTACCGTGCACCTGGACTGATCGCAAGCTTTGCCTTGATTCTGCATACATGGCTGCTGATTCTGGTCTTCGTATTTGCCGATTTCACCCTGACGCTTCCGGGTATAGCGGCATTCATACTCGGGATCGGGATGGCGGTTGACGCCAACATTATTACAAATGAACGAATTCGGGAAGAAATGCGGAGCGGCAAGAGCATCATGTCGTCCGTCAAGGCAGGCAGCAAGTCTTCCTTCCGTACCGTTATGGACTCGAACGTGACCACGATTATTGTCGCAGCTGTTATGTTCGCATTTGGTACAGGCTCGGTAAAAGGCTTCGCGCTCGTGCTGATCGTAGAAATTCTGCTCAGCATCTTTACGAACCTTTATTTCGCCCGTTGGCTGCTCAATATGCTGGTTAAGGCCGGCAAGCTGAGCAAGCCGAAGCAATTCGGGGTAAAGGAGAGTGAAATCAGTGCGCTTTAAGAAAGAGCTCGATTACGTTCACTTGAGCAAGTATTTCTATATTTTTTCCATTACGCTTACGATTCTGGGGATTATCTTCCTCGCGATATTTAATCTGAATTACAGCGTTGATTTTAGGGCCGGGTCCAATGTCGACGTGTCCCTTTCCAAAAATTTGACGGTGGATCAGATTCGTACGGCTGTCGCTAACATTGGGGCGGATCACGAGCCGAATATTACGCCCGGTACGCAGCGGGTAACCATCCGCTATGACGAAGTGCTGTCGAGCCAGCAGGATGCCGCGCTGAAGAGCGCCATTACTAAGCT
The DNA here is from genome assembly GCF_000612505.1 of Paenibacillus sabinae T27. NCBI lineage: Bacteria > Bacillati > Bacillota > Bacilli > Caryophanales > Paenibacillaceae > Paenibacillus > Paenibacillus sabinae. The sequence goes on along the minus strand of NZ_CP004078.1, from coordinate 3,942,774 downwards.
TGACGACAAGGCGTCATTTGAAGTCAACACGGTTGATACCGAAATGGCTAAGGAGCTTGCGCGCAACGCGATTTACTCGGTTCTACTTTCCTGCCTGGGTATTATTGTGTATGTCAGCATCCGATTTGAATGGCGTTTCGCGATTGCGGCGATTGTCGCTCTGGTCCATGACGCGTTTATGGTTGTTGCGATATTCTCCATTTTCCGGCTGGAAGTGGACCTGACATTCATTGTCGCAGTATTGACAATTATCGGTTATTCCATCAACGATACCATCGTTATTTTTGACCGGATTCGCGAAAATCTTCGCTTTGGCAAGCAAAAAACGTACGATGATCTGAAAGTTCTGGTTAACAAGAGTATCTCTCAGACCATCATGCGTTCTCTCTACACTGCCCTTACCGTATTTATCGCCGCGTTCTTCCTGCTGTTGCTTGGCGGCGAATCGATCAAAATGTTCTCTCTGGCCATGGTTATCGGTCTGTTGTTCGGCGCATACTCTTCGATCTTCATCGCAAGCCCGCTGTGGCTGCTGCTGAAGAAGAACCAGAAGGCTAAGCCCAAGAGCAAGCCAGCCAAAGCGTAAATGATCCATTAGACGAAGCCGCGTCCATGACGACGCGGCTTTTGAAACCTTAGGCGGGATGTCGGTTATTATACCCATCATCACAGCGAGTACATGGTGCGGCAAGGAGGAACCGAAGATGAATAAAAAGGATTCGTCTCAAAACGAGCGGGTGGCTTGGACGGGAATTGCCGGCGATTTCGCGCTGGCTCTGGTGAAAGGGGCCGCAGGTTATTATTCCGGAAGCAAGGCATTGATCGCAGATGCCCTATACTCGGGAGCGGATGCCGCGGCGAAGCTGGCCGAGATTCTTCCGTGGCGCGGCGGCGGTGAAGGCAGCCGTGTGCGGAAACCGGATTCGCGGGATGGGAAGGACAAGAAGGAGCCATTATTATCTGTTATATTCGCGGTGCTTATTTTGATGGGCGGTCTGCAAATCGCTTTTTCCGCGATCCGCGATTTGACGAGCGGTGACCTGAATTCCTCGGGAGAACATGCCCTTTTGACGATCTTTTTGTCTCTGCTGGTGAAGGAAGTTATTTTTCAATATCAATACCGTTCTGCTCAAAAAATCGGGAACGGCAGTCACGCCGCTTACGCCGATAACCACCGGTTCAGCCTGTATACATCGCTGACCGTGTTGATCGGTGTGGCAGCGTCCATGCTCGGAGGATACACGAACTTGCATCCTCTCCTGTACCTGGACCCGATCGCCGCCCTTTTGGCAGCCTGTCTGATTCTCCGCAAAGGATATTTGCTCATTCTCAGTACGATTTACGGCAAGAAGGAACAGGAGCTTCCGCATGAGGATGCGGCGAATTTTATCGATACCGTTCAAAAGGTTCATGGCGTCATTCGCGTGGAACATTTAAAGGCGCATGAGGAAGGCCGATACGTCAATCTTCAGGTCACAATCAGCGTCAATCCGCGTATCAGTGTTATTGAAGCACGTGAAATCGCGGACTGCGCCAAAAAACTGCTGCAGCACCGTTTTGTCCATGTCGGCCACGTTCATATGGATATCGTGCCTTATGAACCCGGTTATCCGTACAAAACCAATTATGAGCTGACGGACAGCGAACTGCCGACACTGCTGCAATAGCCAGGCTTTACGCGAGAGAAAGGTGAACCGCATTGCTTCATTCAAAAACCCAATGGCAATCTCCGGCAGCCGATCCCGTACAATCCCGGGAGCTGGTCCGGAGACTTTCTGTTTCTCCGCTCGTTGCATCCCTGCTGGTCGCCAGGGGAATGAACGATCCGGAAAAAGCCCATAGTTTTATAGAAGGCGCGATGGAAGAAGATCATGATCCATTCTTGCTGAAAGGCATGAAAGAGGCTGTTCCCCGCATCCAAAAGGCGATCGAGGAAGAAGAGCATATCCTTGTCTACGGGGATTACGACGCCGACGGCGTATCCAGCACTTCGCTGATGATTCATCTGCTGCGCCACCTGGGTGCTTCCTTCGACATCTATATCCCCCACCGTTCCAATGAGGGCTACGGGCTGCATAATCACGCGCTCGATTGGGCGCTTCAGCAGGGAGTTTCGCTGGTCATTACGGTGGATACAGGAATCAGCGCCTGCAGCCAAATCGCTTATGCGAACGAGCTTGGAATGGATGTCATCGTCACGGATCATCATGAGCCTCCTGACGTTCTGCCTTCAGCCTACGCTCTGATTAACCCGAAGCTGCCCGGCTGCCCTTATCCTTTTAAGGGGTTAGCCGGGGTAGGAGTCGCTTATAAGCTGGCTCAGGCGCTCCTGGACGGACAAGTTCCGGAGGAATGGCTGGAGATTGCGGCGATCGGAACGGTCGCCGACTTGATGCCGCTGCTTGACGAGAACCGCGCCATCGTGCGCCGGGGACTTGCAAGCATGCGCAGATCGAAGTATCCCGGTATTCGGGCGCTGCTTGAAGTGAGCGCCGTCAGGGTGGAGAGGGTGGACGCGGTCAATGTCGCTTTTGGACTGGCGCCTCGAATTAATGCCAGCGGGAGGCTCGATCATGCCGGACGGGCCGTATCCCTGCTGACCACGGAAGATCCCGCGGAGGCGGAGCGTCTGGCCGAAGAGCTGGACTTGCTGAATAAAGAGCGGCAGATGGTCGTAGACCGGATTGTCAGTGAAGCGATAGCCCGTTTGGAAGATAGATTGAAGGACGGAAAGCTTCCAAGCATCATCGTTCTGGCTGGGGAAGGCTGGAATGTCGGGGTTGTTGGCATTGTCGCTTCCAAAGTGCTTGAACGCTATTACCGGCCAGTAATTATTCTGGACATCAATCCGGAAACAGGAAATTGCAAAGGCTCGGCCCGGTCCATTCCGGGATTGGACATTTACGCGGCTCTTTCCTCCTGCGCGGATATGATGGATCACTTCGGCGGCCACCCGGCGGCGGCCGGGATGAGTCTGCACCGAGACAAGCTGGATGCGTTTGCCGCCGCGCTGGAGGAGTTCGCCTCCTCGGTTCTGACGGAGGAGGACTTTGTGCCGGTAGTCACCGCGGACGGGGAGTACACGCTGCCCGATTTATCGCTTCGCGCCGCCGAAGAGCTGGAGCTGCTGGCCCCTTTTGGCATGGCCAACCCGCTGCCGAAATTTATCGTTCGGGGAGCGGTCGTGAAAGAGACGCGCACCATGGGCCAGGGCAATCGCCACCTGAAGCTTGTTCTGCAGCAGGAAGGCGTTACGGTTGAAGCCGTCGCTTTCGGCAAGGGAGAGCTGGCAGAGCTGCTGCCGCCGGGGACAGGCGTGGATGTGCTGGCGGAATTGTCGATCAACGAATGGAACGGCTCTCGCAAGGCGCAGCTTATGCTGCAGGATCTGTCGGTCCCGCAGCCGCAGCTGTTTGATTTCCGCGGGGCGCGTGATGCCGCAGGCAGGATGGGGCGCCTGCTAGATGTGCTGCTGCCGCAGACCACAGGCAAGCAAGAACTTGCAGCGGCGGTGATTCGTAAAGATCGGCTGCATGAGCGGGAGCTGCCCGAATGGCAGGGAATGTCCTTTTGGGTATATGATCAATATAAAGGGATTTCTCCTTTAGATGTTCTGCCAGGGGAAGGGCATACGGGGAACCCGGTATCCCTTCTGTGCCTGCTCGATATGCCGGAGTCCCTGCAGCAGCTCGATGCTCTGCTTCAGGCATTTCCGGATACGCAGAACATTGCGCTGCTGCACTCGCTGCGTGAGGAGCGGGACCGTCTGCTGATCCCGACAAGAGATCATTTCAAGACACTGTATAAATGGTTGGCCGCTATCGCTGCCGAGCCGCTTCCCGAGCAGGAGGCGCTGCTGCGGCTTACACGCCAATCGCGGATGAGTCTGCGGATGCTGAAGATGATGCTGGACGTATTCGAAGAGCTTGGTTTTATCAGGAGGGAGCGTGGACAGGTGTCCTTTGTGACCCGGCCCGCAGCCCGTGATCTGGCTTCATCCAGCCATTTCACACATCTCAGTGAACTGGCGGAAATGGAGCGGTACTTCTCGGAAGGAAGCACGGCCGAGCTTCAAGAATGGATGGAGGCGCGCCGGCTGGGCGTATCCTAAATCCGCTGAGACTAAGCGGATGCTTCCGAAGCAAGTTTGCGAAGACAATTCAAAGAAGGTAATGCTAACAAACTAAGCAGATGCTTCCGAAGTGAATTTTGCAATGAAATCCCAGGAAGCCTATGCTATCAAAATTTTTAGGAGGAGTTATTTTGGATTTCAAAGAAATTATCCGTGTGGTTCCGGATTTCCCTGTGGAGGGTATCAGCTTCAAAGATATTACGACCTTGCTGAAGGATGGCGAAAAATACCGTCAAGCCATTGATAGGCTGAAGGAACTTGTGTCTCACTTGAACATTGATGTCATCGCCGGCCCGGAAGCCCGGGGCTTTGTGGTAGGGGCTCCTCTTGCCTATGCGCTGGGTGTTGGCTTTGTGCCGATCCGCAAAAGCGGAAAGCTGCCGTACGATACAATTGAAGCGGGATATGATCTGGAATACGGAAAGGACAAGCTAGCGGTACATACCGACGCAATTCTCCCTGGGCAAAATGTACTGATCGCCGACGACCTGCTGGCAACGGGAGGCACGATTTCCACCGCGGTTAACCTTGTTCAAAAGCTCGGGGGCAATGTGGTCGGAGCGGCATTTCTGATCGAACTGGAGCAGCTTGAAGGCCGTAAGAAGCTTCCTGAAGTTGAAGTCGTTTCCCTTCTCAGCTACGAAGACTGATAATCAGTCTGGAAAGGTTCTCCTATTTCCCGGAAAATAAACAAGCCGGCAGCCTTACCGTACATCTGTACGGTTATGGCCGCCGGCTTTTTCTAAATATAAGAAAGTATAAGCTTCGCACTTATCATTTGCCTTATATTTCTACGAGAAACGGTACCTAAAAGCGATACTTGTATCGCCACTTCGGAAGCTTAGCTCCTAAAAGGACGGCGCAGTCGTTTCTTCTTGCTATAAATAATATTAATGATTAAACATCCGAAGCTTTGGCTTGTTTGATCTCTTCCTTGTCGTCGGACAGGCCGATTACTTGGAACAGCTTGAACAGCAGAGACAGCGCCATGCCGACAATCGTCGCCAGCGCCATGCCTTTGAGCTGAACGCCTCCGACAGTAAGAGTGGTGCCGCTAATGCCCACTACGAGAACGAGCGTAGCCAAAATCATATTGGTCGGCTTCGAGAAGTCAACCTTCTGCTCCACAAAGATGCGAAGCCCGGAAGCCGCGATCACGCCGAACAGCAGCAGTGAAACGCCCCCCATGACCGGCAGCGGAATGTTGGCGATGATGGAAGAGAACGTGCCCGAGAACGAGAGTAAAATGGCGATAACCGCCGCTCCACCGATCACATAAACGGAATAAACTTTGGTCAGGGCCATAACGCCGATATTTTCGCCGTAAGTCGTATTGGGCGTGGAACCGACAAAGCCGGAAATGATGGTCGAAATGCCGTTGCCCATGAGCGAGCGGTCGAGTCCGGGGTCTTTGGCAAGGTCTTTGCCTACAATGTTGCTGGTCACGAGCAGATGCCCGATGTGTTCGACAATAACGACTAGCGAGACCGGAATAATGGTCAAGATTACCTGCAAGTCAAAGGAAGGCGTAGTAACTGTCGGGTGGGCAAAAAAGTGCGAGCTCGCAATAGCCGATGTGTCGACCCGGTGCATAAAATAAGCCAAAACATATCCTGTGACAATACCGATCAGAATATGGATGATTTTGGGAAATCCGCGGAACAGAACCGCTCCGATTACCGTCACGCCCAGCGTAACCATGGAGAGCGTAATCGCACCTGGATCGGGTTTCCAATCCGCTGCTCCGGCAGGGGCGATCAGCCCGGCCATGTTAGCAGCCACCGGCACAAGCTCCAGTCCGATCGTGGCGACGATGGCGCCCATAACGGCTGGGGGAAATACGACGTCAATCCAGCCTGTTCCGGCATAACGTATGATAAGGGCGACAACGACAAAGATGACGCCCGTGACGATAAAAGCGCCCAGCGCAAGCGAGTATCCACGGCTGTGATCGTCCGAATGCGCGGCAAGTACAGCTGTAACCGGCGAGATAAAAGCAAAGCTGGAGCCGAGATATGCGGGAATTTTTCCTTTGCAGATCAATATGTACAAAAGGGTGCCGATGCCGTTCATCAGCAGAATCATTCCGGGGTCAACCCCGAACAGGTTGGGCACAAGCACTGTGCTGCCGAACATGGCGAACAGATGCTGAAGGCTTAGCAGAAAGCCGGGGCCCAAGGGGAGTCTCTCGTCTACTTGAATTTCTCGTTGCAAATCATTCACTCCTCAACATGTTTTAAATCTGGAAAAGCGCCTTTACTAGATTAAATAGAACGGCCCCTTTTTTCAACAACATTTTCACACAGTCCGTTATTTTTTTCACAATCGCCTTATAAATCGTTAATAAATGCCACAGAATGGCAAGTGTTGACGTAACCCGCCGCAAGCGTCATAATAATAGGAAACTTTCAGTATAGGGAAGTTGTCGGCTTTTTTAAAAAATGAAAAAAACCGAACCCTGCCTGCGGATGCGCAATAGACGCGGGTTCATTTTATTATAGAAAGGAAACGGATACGACGAGTATGGGCATTGAGCGATTACTGGAAAGGGCCGGAGCCTATATAAAAGAAAAAGATCTTCCACGCATACAGGAGGCGTATGTATTTGCCGACCAGGCCCATTACGGGCAGGTGCGCAAATCGGGGGAACCGTATATCCTGCATCCGCTTGCAGTCGCCGATATTGTCGTGAGCATGCAGATGGACGTCATCTCTATTATCGCGGCTCTTTTGCACGATGTTGTGGAGGATACGACGGTGTCGCTCGAGCAGATTCGTGAGAAATTCGGCGATTCCTGCGCCATGCTCGTGGACGGACTGACCAAGTTGGAACGCATTCGTTTCCGGTCAAAGGAAGAACAGCAGAACGAGAATTACCGCAAAATGTTCGTCGCCATGGCACAGGATATCCGCGTCATTGTTATCAAGCTCGCGGACCGGCTGCATAATATGCGGACGCTGAAATATCAGTCGGAAGAAAGCCAGCGCCGCATTTCTTATGAAACGCTTGAAATTTTCTGTCCCATTGCGGACCGGCTCGGTATTTCGGCCATCAAATGGGAAATGGAGGATATCGCGCTCCGTTACCTGAATCCCCAGCAGTACTACCGGATTGCCAATCTGATGCACAAAAAGCGCGCCGAACGCGAGCAGTTTATCGACAGCGTCATCAGCCGCATCTCCGTCAAGCTGGACGAAATGGGCATCGTAGGCGATCTCTCGGGACGTCCCAAGCATATTTACAGCGTCTACAACAAAATGACCACAAAGAACAAGCAGTTCAACGAAATTTACGATCTGCTCGCGATACGCATTATCGTTGACAACATCAAGGATTGTTATGCCACCCTCGGTATTATCCATACTCTCTGGAAACCTATGCCAGGCCGTTTCAAGGATTATATCGCCATGCCGAAGGCCAACATGTACCAATCGCTCCATACGACGGTCGTAGGTCCTGGCGGCGAGCCGACGGAAGTCCAGATCCGAACGTTTGAAATGCACCGCACAGCCGAATACGGGATAGCAGCACACTGGGCATACAAGGAAGGAAGCGGCGGGGCCGCCAATCCTGAGAACCGGATGCCTTTTTTTCGCGAAATTTTGGAGCTGCAGCATGAAGCCAAGGATGCTTCGGAGTTTGTCGAATCGCTGAAAATGGACTTTTTCTCCGACCTTGTCTTCGTTTTTACACCCAAAGGGGAAGTCATCGAGCTGCCTGCGGGTTCCGTGCCGCTGGATTTTGCCTTCCGGATTCATACGGAGGTCGGCAACCGCACAATCGGGGCCAAAGTCAATGGGCGGATCGTACCGCTTGACCACAAGCTGAAGACCGGCGATATCGTGGAAATCCTGACCTCGAAGCACTCTTACGGGCCGAGCCGGGATTGGCTGAAGATCGCCCAGTCTTCGCATGCCCGAAGCAAAATCAAGCAGTGGTTCAAGAAAGAGAAGCGCGAGGAAAATGTCGAAAAAGGGCGCGAAGCGATCGAGCGCGAGCTGAAGCGGCTTGGAATCGAGCCTTCGGACTGGATGTCCGATGAGAAGCTGCTGGAAGCGGCGAAGAAATTCGCCTTTAACGATATTGAGGATATGCTCTCTGCAGTAGGCTTCGGCGGCATTACGGCGGCGCAGATCGCCACCCGCTTGACGGAGAAGCTGCGCAAGGAGCAGGAGGAAGCGGCGGCGGCTCATCTGGAGCTAACGACCGAGAAGAAGGAAATCAAGGTCGCCGAGAAGCGGAACCAGCCGACGAACGGCGTACGCGTCAAGGGGATCGACAACCTGCTCGTCCGCTTCGCCAGATGCTGCAATCCGGTGCCGGGGGATGACATTGTCGGCTACGTCACACGCGGCCGCGGCGTTTCCGTGCATCGCTCGGACTGTCCGAACATCAAGGCGGAGGAGAGCGAGGAAGCAGCGCGCGTCATCGAGGTGGAATGGGAAGGCAGTATGGAGGCGAATTACAGCGTCGATATCGAAATTACCGGCCATGACCGGAACGGCTTGCTGAATGAAGTGCTGCAGGCGGTATCCGAGAGCAAGACGAATATATCAGCGGTTACCGGCCGTTCCGACAAGAACAAGATGGCTCTGATTCATATGACCATCCTGATCCGCAATACGGATCATTTGTATTCGGTCGTGGAGAAGGTCAAACGGGTAAAAGACGTCTATACCGTTCACCGGATTATGCAGTAAGTCAGGAGTTGTGGCATACATGAAAGTGGTTGTGCAGCGCTGCAAGGAAGCGCGGGTCGAGGTGGATGGCAAGATTGCCGGGGAGATCGGCGAAGGCCTGATGCTTCTGGTCGGCGTCACCCACGAAGATACGGAGCAGGACGCCAAGTTTTTGGCGGGCAAGATCGCCGGGCTGCGCATTTTTGAGGATGAAGCAGGAAAAATGAATTACAGCGTCAGCGACACGGGCGGATCGATTTTATCCGTATCGCAGTTCACGTTATATGGCGACTGCCGGAAGGGACGGCGCCCAAACTTTATGGCGGCGGCTGCGCCGGTGGAAGCGGAGCGGCTCTACGACTATTTTAACCGTGAGCTGGCGGCAGCCGGACTGCGGGTTGAAACAGGCGTCTTCGGAGCGATGATGGATGTATCCTTGATCAACTGGGGGCCAGTAACGCTCATTCTGGACAGCAGGGGATAGAGGAAGTCAAGATGTAACGGCCGCTAAAAGGCGGTACGATATGAAAACGGATGGCTGAGAAACCTGGAACAGGTTCTCGGACCATCCGTTTTTTTGCTGGATAGGCTTTAAGCGGCCGGGGCAAACTTCAGGGAAGAATGACAAGCATAAGCTAAGGAGCGCTAGAAATGAGACAGCCGCCGAAAGCCTGGGCATGGAGAACGTTGGCCGCCCTTTCAGCCGGAAGCCTGGTGGAAGCCGCCGCAAGTGCGAAGGAGTCCGAATGGCTCAGCAAGGATATACGGAAAGGAAGAAGCCGCGATTTACTGCCGCGCTCGTGAGCGAGAGGGCCAGAAGGAGCGGCTTTTTCGCTCTGCGGGGTTAGAAGGACGCCGGATTCGGGTAATAAAACTACGAGAACAAGAACAACAGAAAGGAGAATTTTTTACAATGAGTAAAGTTGCTTTTCTGCTTGCTGCTCAATTCGAAGATTCCGAAATGAAGGTTCCCTACGATGCGGTGAAGGGGGCCGGACATGAAGCCGATATTATTGGACTGAAAAAAGGCGAAACGCTCAAGGGCAAGAAGGGCGAAGCCTCCTATACAACCGACAAGGCCATCACCGAAGTGAAGGCGGCCGACTATGACGCTGTTGTTATTCCTGGCGGTTCCTCGCCGGAAGGGCTGCGCTCTTCCGCCGATATACTCAAATTCGTGAAGGAAGCGGACAGCGGCGGCAAGCCGGTCGCGGCGATCTGCCACGGGCCGCAAATCCTGATCAGCGCCGGTCTCTTGAAAGGCCGAACGATTACGTCCTATCCTCCGCTGAAAGACGATATGGTTAACGCGGGAGCGAATTTCAAGGACGAGGAAGTCGTCGTGGACGGCAATTATATCACTTCGCGAACGCCCAAGGATGAGCCGGCCTTTGTTCGCGAACTGTTACAGGCACTCCAGGTCAAGGTGAATCAATAACCGGCTTTCACATTATGAATGGGAGGCGATAACGATGACCAAGCGGATTCAGGCTTACTTCAGAAATGAGGATGAAGCAGAAGGCGCCAAGACGGTACTGCTGTCGTTTGACGCGGATGTTCTGGAGGTAGGAGCCCTGACTGATCCTTTGGGAGAAGACCGGAGGCTGCTCCTTCCGCTCATGCCGCCGAATAATCTGGCGGGGAGTGGCTCCACCTTTGCGGCTTTCGGAGCGGCGCCCGCGGCAGTACCGGTAAGTACGGCGAGTACGGATATCGACAGGAAAGAGCCGTTCAACGGGGATGCTGCCACTGGAAGGGACGATCTCCGCGCGGACCGGGTGTACGCCGATGGAGATTTGGATCATTTGGGATACGTTATGGAGATCAAAGTGAGCGACGAGGATTTTAACGCGGTGGTGCACACCCTGCGGGGCAAAAATGCCTATGTCGAAATTTTTGATTAAACTTGAAGCTCCGAGGCCCAAATAAACGGTTCCCATGCAAAAGCTTCCCGTTCACAGAGCGGGAGGCTTTTTGTCAAAATATAAGAATATTTCACGCTTATAAATGGTCTTTTATTTCTTCTTGTCCCAGAAAAATAAAACGCTTTCTTTTCTGTAATATAAGAGTAATATTTCATACATGATTGCTTAATATACTGTGTTTATAATAAAGCCATGACCCCCTTTTTTATAATATATTACATTGGACCTGCAGCAATCGGCTGCGGGTCATTTTTTTGGGGATTAAAGGTTTTGGAAACAATGTCCCGGAGAACAAAAATCATCCCTTGACTTTAACGCAGTGGTTCAGTAGAATCTAACAATATACGACATATATCATGTTTTGATGACGGGAACGAGTAGTTCGGCACCCACAACCCCAGAGAGGAATCCCATGGCTCGTTTTTTTGACCTCGGAAGAGGTTAATCAAATATTCAGCCAGGCTGCAAGGATTCTGTTGATGAGCGAATGAATGACCTCCCCGAGAACGCACGGCGAACAGCGGCGGATGCCGCGTCAGTAGCCGTTCTTGCGCGTAGGCGGGCGTTAACCGCTTGGAGCGGCCTTGAAAGCTTAGGTTTTCGGCCGGAATGTGGGTGGTACCACGGGTGAAGATCGTTAGCGATAATCCCTCGTCCCTGTTGATCGAACAGGACGGGGGATTTTTTATGGGCATTTCTAAGTGCTCAAGGGCAATTTCAGGAGGGATAAGCTGTGGCTAAAGAAAGATTCGAGAAGCCGACCGGCACGCAGGATATCCTGCCCGGTGCGGTGGAAAGATGGCAGTTCGTTGAAGAGAAAGCCAGAGATTTGTGCCGTCGCTTCAACTATCGCGAAATCCGGACCCCGATGTTCGAGCATACGGAGCTGTTCGAGAGAGGCGTCGGCGAGACGACCGATATCGTGGAAGGCGAAATGTACACCTTCAAAGACAAGGGGAACCGGGATCTGGCGCTGCGTCCGGAAGGGACGGCAGGCGTCGTCCGCGCTTACGTGCAGAACAAGCTGTACGGTGAACCGGATGTCAGCAAGCTCTACTACATCGGTCCGATGTTCCGCTATGAGCGTCCGCAGGCGGGAAGATACCGCCAGTTTCATCAATTTGGCGTGGAAGCGTTCGGAGCGGTCGATCCGGCGATCGATGCGGAGGTCATTTCGCTCGGCTACCAGTTCTGCAAGGACCTGGGCCTGAGCGGCGTACGCGTCGAGATTAATTCCGTGGGCAATATTCCAAGCCGGGCCGCCTACCGGGAGAAGCTGCTAGCGTTCCTGCGTCCGATGAAGGACAGCCTTTGCAGTGACTGCCAGCGGCGCATGGAGCGCAATCCGCTGCGGGTGCTGGACTGCAAGGTCGATCAGCAGAAGTTCGTAGATGCCCCGTCCATTTTGGACAGCCTGGATGAGGAGTGCACGGTGCACTTCGCTAAGGTGCGGGCGCACCTGGATGCGATGGGCGTCGATTATGCCGTCAATACGCGGCTCGTCCGGGGCCTCGATTATTATACGCATACGGCGTTTGAGTACAAGGCGGCCGGCATCGGCTCCATCGATACGGTTGGCGGCGGCGGACGCTATAACGGCCTCGTCAGCGAAATCGGCGGACCGGACCAGCCCGGCATCGGCCTTGGCATTGGACTTGAGCGCATTCAGCTCATTCTGGAGAATCAGAAGGTGGAACTGGAAGCGTCCAGGCCGCTGGATGTGTATCTCGTAGCGCTGGGCGAAGAGGCGGAAGCCGAAATCACCAAGCAATTGTTCATTCTGCGCAGCCAGGGGTTCTCGGCGGAGCGCGACTATCTGGGACGTAAAATGAAGGCCCAGTTTAAGTCTGCCGACCGGATGTCGGCACGTTTTACAGCCATTCTTGGCGAGGAAGAGCTGCAGCGCGGGGAAATCGCCCTCAAGAGCATGGCGACCGGCGAGCAGCGTACTGTTAAGCTGGAAGATCTGGGAGAAGTGCTGGCGGAGCAGGCTTGACCTGAGGGGTCGGCTTGAAACGGCGATGAAGGTTAGATTTTAATTACAAAGGGGTATGGTATATCATGCAAAGAAGTCATAACTGCGGACAGCTGACCACGGAGAGTATCGGTCAGACTGTCATCTTGAACGGTTGGGTGCAGACCCGCCGCGACCTTGGAGGCGTGCTGTTCATCGATCTTCGCGACCGAAGCGGAATCGTACAGATCGTCTTCAATCCGGATTACTCGGGAGAAGCGCTGCAAATTGCCGACAAGACCCGCAGCGAGTATGTGATTGCGGTTAAAGGCCAGGTCGTGAAGCGCGATCCGGAGACCGTTAACTCCAACCTGCCAACAGGGGAAATCGAAGTGCGCGTGACTGACATTGAGGTGCTTAATGCCGCCAAGACGCCTCCGTTCTTCATTGAAGACGGCGTGGAAGTGGACGAATCGCTGCGCCTTAAATACCGCTACCTTGATCTGCGCCGTCCGGAGATGCAGAAGACGCTGCTGCTCCGTTCGAAATCGGCGAAGATTTTCCGGGATTTCCTTGACGAGGAAGGCTTCATCGACGTGGAAACGCCGATTCTGACCAAGAGCTCGCCGGAAGGCGCCCGCGACTATCTCGTGCCGAGCCGTGTGCATGAAGGTGAATTTTTCGCGCTGCCGCAATCGCCGCAGATTTACAAACAGCTGCTGATGGTGGGCGGAGTTGAGCGCTACTACCAAATCGCCCGCTGTTTCCGTGACGAGGACCTGCGCGCCGACCGACAGCCGGAGTTTACGCAGGTGGACATCGAGACGTCCTTCCTGTCCCAGGACGAACTGCTGGGCATGATGGAGCGCCTGATGCAGCGCCTGTTCAAAGAGACGATCGGCGTTGAGCTCGCTCTGCCGTTCCAGCGGCTGACCCATGCCGAGGCGATGGGCAAATACGGCTCGGATAAGCCGGACCTGCGTTTCGGTCTGGAACTGATTGAAATGAATGATATCGTCGCAGGCAGCGGCGTGAAGGTATTTGCCTCCGTTATCGAAAAGGGCGGAGAAGTGAAATGTTTGAACGCCAAGGGCTGCGGCACTTGGACCCGTAAGGAAATCGACGATCTCGGCCCTTATGCGGCCCGTTACGGCGCGAAAGGCCTCGCCTGGATTCAAGTCAAGGAAGGCGAATTCCGCGGCCCGATCGTAAAATTCTTCTCCGAGGAAGAGATTGCCGCCGTTAAAGAACGCACGGGTGCCGAGGAAGGCGACCTGCTGCTCTTCTCTGCGGATAACAAAAAGGTTGTCGCCGACGTTCTCGGCGCGCTCCGTCTTCGAATCGGCCGTCAGCTCGGCCTGATCGACGACAGTGTATACAAATTCGCCTGGGTAACCGACTTCCCGCTGCTCGGGTATGACGAGGAACAGAAGCGTTATGTGGCGGAGCATCATCCGTTCACCCGTCCGCGTGAAGAAGATGTGGCCCTGTTCGACACCGATCCCGGCGCAATCCGCGCGCAGGCTTATGATATCGTGCTGAACGGCTACGAAGTCGGCGGCGGCTCGATGCGGATTTACAAGCGCGATGTGCAGGAGAAAATGTTCGACGCACTCTCCCTGTCCAAAGAAGAGGTACAAGACAAGTTCGGTTATCTGCTTGACGCATTCGAATACGGCACGCCTCCTCACGGCGGCATCGCTTTCGGTTTCGACCGTCTCGTGATGCTGCTGGCCGGACGCACCAACCTGCGCGAAACGATCGCCTTCCCGAAAACGGCCAGCGCGACCGATCTGCTCATGGATGCTCCGTCTCCGGTTAAAGACGCGCAGCTGGACGAACTGCATATCAGAGTGGCCATTAAGGAAAAAGCCAAGAAATAGGAGGCTGACATCATGCTGCATCAGTTCTCGCGTACCGAACTTGCTATCGGACCCGAGGGTCTGGAAGTTATGAAAAACAGCACGGTAGCGGTGCTCGGCATCGGCGGCGTCGGCTCCATCGCGGTGGAGGCCCTCGCCCGCACGGGCGTCGGCCGCATTATCCTGATCGACAAGGACGCTGTCGATATCACCAACATCAACCGCCAGATTCATGCGCTTACCACGACAGTCGGCCAGAAAAAAGCGGATTTGATGGTAGAGCGGGTGAAGCTGATCAACCCGGAGTGCGAAGCGATTGCGCTGAATATGTTCTATACCGAAGAAACGTATGAAGAGCTGTTCAAATACAAGCTCGACTACGTGCTCGATGCTTCGGATACGATTCATTACAAAATCCATCTGATCAAGGAATGTCTCGCCCGTAAAATCCCGATGATCTCAAGCATGGGGGCGGCGAACAAGATGGACCCGACGAAGTTTCAGGTCGCCGACATTTCCAAGACGACGATGGACCCGATCGCCCGGGTTATCCGCCAGAGACTCCGTAAGGAAGGCATCAAGAAAGGCGTTAAGGTCGTATTCTCGACCGAGGAGCCGATGAAGCCCCGGCAGGATGTGACGGATAAAATCGTGCCGGAGAACGCGCCTGAGATCCGGAAGGCGAAGCAGCCCCCGGCGAGCAATGCGTTCGTGCCTCCAGTGGCGGGGCTGATTATGGTCAGCGTCGCCGTGAGAGAGCTGTTGGAAAACGCCGGGGTCAAGCTTTAAAAGGGCAACTATAACTTGCGACAAGAGCGAGCGCCGAAAGCGGGCGGCTCGCTCTTTTAATGATCATATACAGGTTTCACGTGATTTTTGGAATAATAGCAATACCGGAGGTAAACCTGCATGAACAACAACTTTTGGCGCCGCAGCCTTGGGATGGAACCGGAGCATCATCTGAAGCGGGAGTGGGCCGCCGGCATTGTCTCCTATTTTGCCTCGGTCTATATCGTCATGGTCAACGCCGCCATTCTGCACGACGCGGGCATGCCGCTCCGGGCGGCGATGGCAGCCACGCTGCTGACGGCCGTTACCGGCTGCCTGCTGATGGCCTTCGGCGGAAAGACGCCCGTTATCGTGGTGCCCGGCATGGGCATCAACGCTTTTTACACCTATACGCTGGTTCATTCCATGAAGCTGGACTGGAGAGAGGCGCTGGCAGTTGTCGTCGTTACCGGTCTGTTGTTCGCCGTGGTAGCATACACATCGCTCTACCGGGTTCTCAGTGACGCGATTCCATCCAATCTGCAGCATGCGATTAGCGTCGGCATCGGGCTGTTCCTGACCTTCATCGGCCTGCAAAAAAGCGAGATCGTCATATTCCACCGGACGACCTTTGTCGCCATCGGACATTTCAGCGATCCCGCTGTCATCACCTCCTGCGCCACGCTGCTGCTGGCGCTTGTGCTGTTCCTGCGGGGCACGAGGGGCGGGCTTCTCATCAGCATGCTTGCCGGGACCGGCCTGGCTTACCTTCTCGGCGCAGAACACGGACCGGACAAGACGGAGACAGGGCCGCTCTTCGCCGGCTACGGGAACGTGTTTCTCGGCATGGACTGGACACGTGCGCTCAGCCTTGTGTTCTGGATCGCCGTCTTTCTGCTGCTGCTGATCGTCGTATTTGAGAACATCGGCCTCATCTCTGCGCAGACCTTGATGGCCGGGCATCCCGAACGCTTCAAGAGCAGCCTGCGGGCGCTCTCGCTGGCCAATATCGCCGCTGGGCTGCTGGGGAGCAGCCCGGTCGTGGCCGCCGCCGAGTCGTCCGCCGGCATTGCCGCCGGCGGACGCTCCGGCCTGACCTCACTTGTCGCCGGGCTGCTGTTCGGCGCCACATTCCTGTTCGTTCCGGCGCTGGCCTATATCCCGGACAGCGCGATTGCGCCGATTCTGATCGTGATCGGCGGACTGATGGTGCAGAGCGTGAGCCGGATCGATTTCAGCGATCCCAGCGAGGGCTTTCCCGCCTTTTTGATCATGGTTATGATTCCGTTCACCTACAGCATTGTCGACGGCATGGCCTTCGGCTTCATCACCTATCCGGCCCTGAAGCTAGCGCTGGGCAGAAGCAGCGAGGTTCCTCCTGCGCTGTACGTCATTGCCGGTCTGTTCACGGCGAATTTCATCCTCCATGCCTTCCTGTAAATGCATCTGATGATGTTTAATGCAAATTTCGCATTCCGGTATATGGTAATTCCTTTTTACCTGTGCTACAATGAATATCCTTTTTGTGCGAGCATGGGTAAGGAGCGTACGCTCCTTTTAACCGGTTCCGCCTTACATGGACGGGGGAGGCTTTCCCCCTATTACTTTTAGGAGGTAACTGAAATTGGAGGACAACTTTCAAAGTGCCTATCAAGAGGAGCAGGAAAGGCTGAACACAGCTCTTGCGGAAATTGACCGGCAGCTGGCAACGCTAAAGAGTACACCGGTGTACACAGGGAATGATTACACGGAACAGATTTTGGAGGCATCAAGGGAGCAGAGACGCGGCAATCTGGCCAAGCTCAAGCAAGAGCCTTACTTCGGCAGGCTGGACTTTGAGGAAAATGGCGGCGGGGAACGCAAGGCGCTCTATATCGGCAAAATCGGCGTGGACCATGAACAGGTTAGCGACCGCCCGCTGGTCATCGATTGGCGCGCGCCGGTGGCGAGCCTGTTCTATTCGTTTACCGGAGGCAAGGAGCCAGCTTCCTACGAGTCGCCGGAGGGGATTGTCGAAGGGCTGGTGTATCTCAAGCGCAACGTGGTGATCCGCAAACGGATTTTGGAACGGGTCGCTGACACCTTCGACCGCGAGAGCGACGGCCCGGCGGTGTCGGATGAATTTCTCGTCTACCGTCTGGGAGAGAACAAGGATAACCGGCTGCGGGATATCGTATCGACCATCCAGGAGGAGCAGGACCGGATTATCCGGGCGGCCAAAAACACGGCGCTCATTATTCAGGGCGTCGCCGGCAGCGGAAAGACGACAGTGGCGCTGCATCGGCTCGCTTTTTTGCTGTATCAGTACAAGGAGCAGGTGGCGGCGGAGCGGATGATTATTTTTGCCCCGAACCGGATGTTTCTGGACTACATTTCGGATGTTCTGCCTGAGCTTGGCGTCGGCAACATTCAGCAGAGCACGTTTGCCGATTGGGCGGCGGAAATGCTTGGACTGGAGCTTACGCAGGGTGACGCCATGGAGACGCTGAGCCGCTGGTTCGAGGCGCCGGGCGGGATGCCGGAAATTACGGAACAAACACCCGGACGCTTCAAGGGATCGACGGTTCTGATGGGAATCATCGAAGAGGCGGTGCGGAGGCTGGAATCCAGCTCTGTCCCCGAAGGGGATTTTATTCCGTGGGAGGGTGCGGTTCTGCCCCGCCGAACGATTCTCCGGTGGCATAATGAAGAATATGCCCCTTATCCGCCCGCCAAGCGGAAGGAACGGGTTATGGCCCGGATTCACCGCTGGATCGAAATGGAGCTGAAGAAAAGCCCTTCTGCCGCGGCGCTGAAAGACCGCAAGAAGAAAGGGGTGCAGCGCGAGAAGGCTTATGGCGCGAAATGGCCCAAATACGATCCGCTGACGATTTACAAGCAGATTTTCCGGGCTGTAAAGACGCCTGCGGATTGGCCGGCCGAAGCGCCTGAAGCAATCCCGGCGGCTGTGCTGAAAGAGACGCGAAGCCAGCTTAAAAAGGGCGCCGTGCTTGAAGAGGATTTGCCGCCGCTGCTCTATATTCATTACCTGCTGAACGGGGAAGAAGGCGCGCAGAAATTCGACCATATCGTCATCGATGAAGCGCAGGATTTCTCGCCGTTCCAGATTGCGGTGCTTGATCTGTATGTACGCGGACACTCTTTTACGATACTGGGCGACTTGTCGCAGGGCATCCATGCCTATAAAGGGGTACATGACTGGAGCGAAATGCAGTCGCTGTTCGCGCCGGAGCACACGTCCTACCATGCGTTGACGCGCAGTTACCGGTCCACGATGGAAATCATTGATTTTGCCAACGGGATTTTGTCCGCAGGCGTACATAGCGACCTGCTGGCCGTTCCGGTGTTCCGCAGCGGCAGTCCCGTCCGGCTGATTGAGTATGGAGAGAGCCGGGAAGCCGATATCCGGTCCGCGCTTGCGGATCTGTCCGGAAGAGACTACCGAACCGTGGCTGTCCTGACCCGGACGCTGGTGGATGCGGAGCGGCTCTACGAAGGGCTGTCGGCGCATTTTGACGATATCCATCTGATCGACGGCGGAATTACGGAATACCAGGGAGGGCTTTCGGTGCTTCCGCTCTACTTGTCCAAGGGGCTGGAGTTCGATGCCGCCATCGTAGCCGATGCCGACCTCGATGCTTACGGCGAAACGGCATGGGACGCAAAGCTGCTGTATGTCGGCTGCACCCGGGCCCTGCATGAGCTGTGGCTGCTGCATAACGGCAGATTGCCGGACTATCTGCGCGAGGCGGCGAAAGGCGGAGAGACGGCAAAGGGATGGCCGGCGGTTCACTCTGCGGCGAAGGCGGAATAGGAGCGAAACAGAGAACAAGCTGGCTTGAGCGAAAAAAAAGGATGAGGCCCGTACCGGAAAACTCCGGACGGGCTTTTTTTGGGGGAGGGGAAGGACAGCCTGACAACCGTAAAACTCTCTGTCGCGAAGCAACGAACTTAAAACTCGTATAACAAGCAAATTGGTATATTCGAGTAACCGAAAGACCGTCGTTCACTAATAAGCGGGCGGTGGTTTATCTGTGTAGCGGGCCTGCGTTGCGAAAGAAATGGGCCTTCCGTGAATCTGGAATTACCACCGGCTGTGCTCGATCTCCCGTGAAATGGTATGATAGAATCATACAGCTTACAGCAAGGAGTGTAGATATGGATTTATTCTCTTTCGGGAATATGGCCGGCGACGGCCGTCTGCTGGCGGACCGCATGCGCCCGGAGACTCTCGATGAATATATAGGCCAGGAGCATATTGTGGGCAAGGGCAAGCTGCTGCGCCGGGCGATTGAAGCCGATCAGGTCTCGTCCATTCTGCTGTACGGGCCTCCGGGTTGCGGCAAAACGACGCTCGCCCACATTATCTCCCATCAAACGAAGGGAGAGTTTGTTCGGCTGAACGCCGTGGAGGCGACGGTCAAGGATGTACGGGAAGTCATCGAGCGGGCGCAGAACGCCAAAGCGCTGTACGGCACGAAGACGATCCTGTTTCTGGACGAGGTGCACCGCTTTAACAGCTCCCGTCAGGATGCGCTGCTTCCCGCAGTTGAGAAGGGGACGATTATTTTCATCGGAGCGACGACGGAGAATCCGTTCCATTATGTGAACGGGGCCCTCATGAGCCGGTCCACACTGTTTCAGCTGGAGCCGCTGAACAAGCAGCACAGCCTGACCGCGATGCACCGGGCGCTGGAGGACCGGGACAAAGGGCTCGGCTTTATGGATCTGAAGGCCGACGAGGCCGCGCTGGATCACATCGCGACGATGGCGAACGGCGATATACGCAGGGCGCTGAACGCGCTGGAGCTGGCCGCGCTGACAACGCCGCCGGATAGCGGTGGAACCGTGCATGTGACGCTTGAGGTGGCGGAGGATTCCATCCGCCGGCCAACCGTCAAAGCGGACGAGTCGACGCAGTACGACGTGGTGTCCGCCTTTCACAAGAGCATCCGCGGCTCCAGCGACGCCGCTCTGTTCTGGTTCCTCTACGCCGTGGAGAAACTCGGCATGGACCCGATCGTGTTCATCCGCCGCCTGATCGCGGCCGCAAGCGAGGATATCGGGCTTGCGAACCCGCAGGCGATGGTGCAGGCGGTCAGCGCGCTGGAGGCGTACCGCAACAACGGCTGGCCGGAAGCGAAGCTGAACATCGCTCAGGCGATTCTGTTCGCGGTCGAGAGTCCGAAATCGAACGCGGTGTACATGGCGATTTCCAGAGCGATGTCGGCGATCGACGAGTTGAAATCGGCCGAAGTGCCGCTGCATCTGCGGGACACGCATTATAAGGGCTCAGCGCAGCTGGGGCATGGCGGATACAAATATCCGCATGATTTCCCGGGCCACTACGTGAAGCAGGAGTATTTGCCAAAGGCGATTTCTCGCCGGGTCTTTTACCAGGCGACCGAGCAGGGGAGCGAAGTGAAGATTCGGCATAACCAGGCGCTGCGAAGGGAACAGTAGGCCAGGCCGCAGCCGTATACGGCGCAGAAAAAAAGCCTTTGCCGGAGCACCGCTTGGGTGCGTTCCGGCAAAGGCTCTTTTGCTTTGAAAATTCGCTACAGCCGCAAGGCTCCCCAGGCTTTAGGCCGATGGGTTATTGCGGCTGCGGCACAACCTTCTCGGCGTATTCGATCGTTCCGCCGCCGAGGCAGAGATCGCCGTCATAGAAGACGACGGCCTGTCCGGGCGTAATCGCCTTCTGCGGCGTATCGAAGGCGACATGCAGTGTGTCGTCTTCGCGCTTCGTCAGTGTGACGCCTTGATCCGGCTGGCGATACCGGAACTTGGCCGTGCAGCGCAGCGGTTCAGTGCCGGGGCCGTGCCCGTCGATCCAGTTCACGCCGGAAGCGACAAGGCCCGTGGAGTACAGGCTGGGGTGCTTGTCCCCCTGAACGACATACAGAATGTTGCGGCTGAGGTCTTTATCCGCAACGAACCACGGCTCGCCCGTGCCGGAGCCGCCGATGCCGAGGCCCTGGCGCTGGCCGAGCGTGTAGTACATCAGCCCGTCGTGGCGGCCCTTGACTTCGCCTGTGGCGATGTCCACCATGTCGCCGGATTTAGCTGGCAGGTACTGGCTCAGGAACTCGCGGAAATTGCGCTCTCCGATGAAGCAGACGCCGGTGCTGTCCTTTTTCTTGGCCGTATACAATCCGGCTTCTTCGGCGATCCGGCGGACCTCCGGTTTCGGCAGATGGCCGATGGGGAACATGGCCTTCGACAGCTGCTGCTGGTTCAAGGCGTTCAGGAAATAGGTCTGATCCTTGTTGGCGTCAACGCCGCGGAGCAACTTGAATTCGCCGTGCTCTTCCACAACCCGCGCATAATGACCTGTTGCCACATAATCGGCTCCGAGCTGCAGCGCCTTGTTCAGGAATTCGCCGAACTTAATCTCCCGGTTGCACATAACGTCCGGGTTAGGCGTACGTCCGGCCTTATATTCGTCGAGAAAATATTTGAACACTTTATCAAAGTATTCTTTCTCGAAGTTTACGGTATAGTAAGGGATGTCAATCTGCTCGCATACGCGGCGTACATCCTCCGCATCGGTTTCGGCTGTGCAAACGCCAAACTCGTCGGTGTCATCCCAGTTCTTCATGAAGATGCCGATGACGTCATAGCCCTGCTGCTTCAGCAGCAGCGCCGTAACGGAGGAGTCCACTCCCCCCGACATGCCGACAACGACGCGGGTATTTTCTTTTGCTTTTGTCACCCTGATCACCATCTTTTTGTTTAGATTGAATAAGCTTTATGCAGTCTTGCCGTACACCAGCGGCTGGGCTTACCGTGAACGCTCCCGCTGATTTGACGCCATCATTGTCCGCCCTGGAAGAACACTTTTGTAAAAAAAATTACGTTTTGTGTTTCAAAACCATCTGCGGATATGTTAACATAAAATCAAGAGCAATCATCGGAATACGCTGATTTATTCTTACGGTTTTGACCAACTACTAATTATACTATACCCAGCTATAATATTGAAAGAGGTGCCCCTTTGAAAATATCGACAAAAGGCCGATACGGATTAACGATCATGATGGAGCTCGCCGTCAGGTTTGGCGAAGGTCCAACATCTTTAAAAAGCATTGCCGAGAAAAACGGATTATCCGAGCATTATCTGGAGCAGCTGATTGCCCCCCTGCGCAACGCGGGCCTCGTCAAGAGTATTCGCGGCGCTTATGGCGGCTATATTTTGTCCCGTGAAGCAGCAAATATTACGGCCGGGGATATTATCCGCGTGCTGGAAGGCCCGATTTCTCCCGTGGACTTTACGGAAGAGGACGACCCGGCCAAGCGCGACCTGTGGCTGCGCATCCGCGACAGCATTGCCGATGTGCTGGACTCCACAACGCTGGCGGATCTGATCTCCTTCAAGGAAGAGACCCATATCGACAACTACATGTTTTATATCTGAGTGTGAATTTCTAAAAATAAACATATACTCCTCGATGCTGAGGAATTTCCCTTTAGAGCCTGTTTGGACAGGCTCTTTTTTCTTGTTATTTAATTCAATCTGGCGATGCTGTCGCGAATCTGCAGCTGATGCGAGACGGACCAATGGTAAGCGGACAGTTCCTCTCCTTTAATGAGCTTGATGAGATTGCGCGCGGCAACCATCCCAAGCTCGGATGCCGAATACCGGACCGTTGACAATTTGGGCCTGATAATGACCGTCATATCAATGTCATCAAAGCCAAAGAAGGAGACTTGTTCCGGGACCTTCACCCCGGTCTCCGCCAGAAAGTTCATGGCGCCGATGGCGATCCGGTCCGTAGCGCAGAATACGGCAGTCGGCAAAGGCCCCGAATCATAAAGCTTACGCATGGCGGCAGCTCCTTCTTCTACCGATAGCGCGCTCTCGAGTACCCGTTCGGGGCGAATGGGCAGATGAGCTGCGTGTAGTGCCTGTTCATAGCCTTGGAACCGGTGGTTGCCTGCTGAGATATCGCCTGTTGAGCCTCGCAGCATAGCAATGTCGCGATGGCCTTGCTGGATCAGATACGTTACCGCCTCAAAAGCGGCCGACACGTTGTCCACATGGACCGAAGGAATGGACTTCTCGCGATAATCCCGGCCTACCAGAAGGCAAGGGATATTCGAAGCCTGGGTGAGATCGAACAGAGAATCCCGGATACCGCTCGCGGATACTATGATTCCGCTGGCCTGCATTTCGCGGAACAGATTGTAGTAGTGAAGCTCGCTTTCCTCATTTCCTCCAGATAACGCAATCATAACGTCAAAGCCATATAACCGGGCGACCTGATTAATCCCTTCAACCATATCGTCCAATACATTATTTTTAATTTCCGGCAGCAGTACGCCTATTAACGAAGTAGTATTCTTGACCAGCGTTCTGGCGATGGCGTTTGGGCGAAATTGAGTGACCTCCAGCACATCCAGCACACGCCGGCGAATGTCGCTGCCAACCGTAGGGCTGTTGTTAATCACCCGGGATACGGTAGAGATGGAGACATTGGCCATTCTGGCAACGTCTTTTATAGTAATTTTCATAAGTAATAACCGGCTTTCCTGCATAGGTTAAGGAGACATGGACCTTCAGAAAAGGTTTTCTGAAAGTAAATTCATTATATCAGTTTTGGTTAAATACGCAATTTATCCCGCATTCCTAATGTTTTATTTTGGATGTAATCGAATAAGAAAGCGCTTGACCAATCATATGCAGGGGAGTATAATCGTTTCCAGAAAACGTTTTCTCATCTATTTAGTTTTTATGCTCTGATATAACCCTTTATTGCCTTGATTTCTATTGAATAGGCTTAATCAGAGTGATTTTTTTAACTTAATTGAGAAAACGTTTTCTACATAAAGAGAGGCCTCAACTAAAATATCGGTGAAAAGAGGAGAAGAAACGATGGGCAATGCGCTTGTAAAAAGAGAAGATGCTCTACTGGAAACACCGCCGAATATCACTTTGAAAGAAAAGATCGGTTACGGGTTTGGCGATTTTGCCAGTCAGCTTTTATTTGCCGCGGCAATGACTTTTCTATCCTATTTCTACACGGACATTATCGGGATTAATGCGGCTATTATTGGCACTTTGATGCTGATTACGCGTATCCTCGACGCCTTTATTGATCTTGGAATTGGCGCTCTGATCGACAAAACGAAAAGCAAGCATGGCAAGGCCCGCCCCTGGCTGCTCTGGATGTCCGGCCCGTTTGCCCTTTCGGGAATTCTCTTGTTCACCGTTCCGGATGCCAATGCGACCATCACAATTGTATACGTTTACTTTACCTATATCCTGATGAATTTCATT
Source organism: Paenibacillus sabinae T27 (assembly GCF_000612505.1). Classification (NCBI taxonomy): domain Bacteria; kingdom Bacillati; phylum Bacillota; class Bacilli; order Caryophanales; family Paenibacillaceae; genus Paenibacillus; species Paenibacillus sabinae. Next base: position 3,918,173 of record NZ_CP004078.1, on the reverse strand, counting down.
TATTCAAGCATCAATGTCCCGTACGGAGTCCTGAATTCGATGATGACTCAGGATGCATACCAGCGTTCACTGCTGAATATTTTCCGCATGATCCTGGCTACGATGGGCGCTTTGCTTATCAATTATTTTACACTGCCGCTTGTGAAAGCGTTTGGGGGTGGCCAACAAGGCTGGGTGTTCTCCTTTGTCCTGTTCGGATTGCTCGGCACCTTTTTCTTCCTTATAACATTCTTCAGCACCAAGGAAACGGTTACCCCGTCGGTTGTACAAAAGCCAATACCATTTAAACGTGCCTTCGGTGCGCTGCTTCGCAACAAATACTGGAAGCTGATTCTTGGATTTGCCATCGTCTACTTTATCAATAACTCCATCGGTACAGGCATGAACGTATACTACGCCCGCTATGTGCTGCATGACGCTGATCTGGTCGGGGTATTGGGATTATCCCTGCTTGCTCCTTCTCTGCTTGGCTATGCGATTCTATCGCCCGTTGTCAAACGGATCGGCAAACGCAATTCCTCTATTATTGGAAGCCTTTTATTAATCGTGGGCTCGATTGTCATTGCCGTAAGTCCGGCGAACCTTGCGGTTGTCTGCTCGGGACTGATGATCAAGGCGCTTGGCCATGCAGCTATCCTCGGCACCTTTTTCGCGATGCTGGCCGATACGATAGAATATGGAGAATGGAAGACCGGGATGCGGACCGAAGGACTGGTATACAGCGCGGGCAGCTTTGGAACGAAGGCGGGAGGCGGACTCGGGGCGGCGTTTATCGGCTGGAGCCTGGCTATTGGAGGATATGTCGGCGGTCAGGCTTCCATCAGCGTATCCGCTCTGGCGTCGATTCATTTCATGTTTATTTATTTCCCGATCATTTTGGCCCTTCTGCAAATCGTATTCCTGGCTTTTTATAAACTGGATAAGATTTTTCCGGATATTGTAGAAGAACTGCAGACTGTAAAATCTTTAAATTAATGAATGGAGGCATATGAAATGGAGAAAAAATGGTGGAAAGAAGCGGTATTTTATCAAATTTACCCCCGGAGCTTTCAAGACAGCAATGGAGACGGGATTGGCGACCTGAAAGGAATCACGTCACGGCTGGATTATCTGCAGCAGCTTGGAATTGATGTGATCTGGCTGTCGCCGGTCTATCAATCTCCCAATGATGATAATGGATATGATATTTCCGATTACCGGGATATTATGAGTGAATTTGGGACGATGGCCGATTTCGATGAGATGCTGGATGCGGCTCATGAACGAAACATTAAAATTATGATGGATCTTGTGGTTAACCACTCTTCGGACGAACATGCCTGGTTCATGGAATCACGTTCTTCCAAGGACAGCTCATATCGGGATTATTACATCTGGAGGCCTTCCCAAGACGGCAAGGAGCCGAATAATTGGGGCTCATTCTTTGGAGGTTCGGTATGGGAGTGGGATCAGGAGAGCGGCGAATATTATTTGCACCTGTTCAGCAAGAAGCAGCCGGATCTGAATTGGGAGAATCCAACACTCCGGAATGAAATCTACGAGATGATGTCCTGGTGGCTGGATAAGGGCGTTGACGGGTTCCGCATGGACGTAATCAATTTTATCTCCAAGGTTCCGGGTCTTCCGGACGGCGAGGTTGTGAGCGGGCTTACCTACGGAAACGGCATGCCGTTCTTTGCGAATGGTCCTCGTATCCATGAATATTTGCAGGAGATGAATTCGAATGTCTTGTCCCGGTATGATTTGGTAACCGTAGGTGAGATGCCTGGCGTCGACGTTGAAGAAGCCAAGCTTTATACGGGAGATAGCCGGAATGAGCTGAACATGGTGTTCCATTTCGAGCACGTCAATTTGGGATATGGAGAGTACGGACGCTGGTCTGTTGGGGAGTGGAAGCTGCCCGAGCTTAAAACGATTTTCAGCAAATGGCAGTACGGGCTGGAAGAGAGCGGGTGGAACAGTCTTTACTGGAGCAATCATGACCAGCCGAGGGCGGTGTCCAATTTCGGCAATGACAGCGAGGAGTACCGGATCATATCCGCCAAAATGCTCGCCGTCTGCCTGCACATGCTGAAGGGAAGTCCCTATATTTACCAGGGGGAGGAGCTTGGCATGACCAACGTCCGGTTTGAACAAATTGACGCCTATCGGGACATTGAGACGGTTAATGCTTACCGTGATTTTTGTGATAACGGGTTGATTGCGGCTGACGTAATGTTAAGCGCCATTCACCGGAGAAGCCGGGATAATGCGCGTACCCCAATGCAGTGGGATGGGACGCCGCATGGCGGGTTTACAACCGGTATCCCATGGATCGAGGTGAATCCGAATTATACGAATATCAACGCCGAGAATGTTTTGGCCGACCCCGATTCGATTTATTACTTCTACCGGAAGCTGATACAGGTGCGCAAAGAAAATGAGATTGTGGTTTATGGCAAATATGACCTGATTCTAGACGAGCATGAGGAGATTTATGCCTATACCCGATCATGGAACGATGAAAAATGGCTGGTCGTCTGCAACTTCAGCGAGGGTACTCCCTTGTTTCAGCTGCCAGAATCGCTTGTTTCCTACACTTCGGCGACATGGGTGACAGGGAATTATGCCGAAAGCGCAAGAAATATCGCCTCTTTAGAGCTGCAGCCATATGAAGCGCTGGTCCTGTCGCTGAAGCGGTAGTCTCCCGTCCGATTTGGGCGAAGCTCTTGCCGGTCTTGACTTTTTGCGGTATGCTCTCATAGCACGGTCACAAGGTTGTATTTATTTTGTTAATTAATGGTAACCTATGGGTGTGCGGGATGATATACAATTTTCTGGACAGACTTACAGATAAGGACAGTGAGTTTAATATATGAAGCCGATCTATTTGGACCACGCTGCTTCAACGCCGGTTCACCCGGAGGTGGCGGAGGTCATGATGAAGGTAATGACAGAGCAATTTGGCAATGCCTCCAGCGTGCATACGTTTGGGCGCTCCGCCAAAAAGACGGTTAACGGGGCGCGCGATGTCATCGCCGCCTCTTTGGGCTGTTTCTCCGATGAATGGGTCTTTACCGGCGGAGGCACGGAGAGTGACAATCTGGCGCTGTTCGGCGCGGCTCATTCCCGTAAGGGCGGACATATTATTACGACGGCGATCGAGCATCACGCGGTGCTGCATGCCTGCCGGGAACTGGAGAAGGAGGGCTATTCCCTGACCTATCTTCCTGTCGACGGAACGGGCCGGGTTGTGCTTGAATACCTTGAAGCCGCGCTTCGTGAAGATACGTTCCTGATCAGCGTCATGCTGGCCAACAATGAAGTGGGAACGGTACAGCCCATTGAAGAAATAGGCAGGCTGGCCCGGGAGCGGGGAATTTTGTTCCATGTGGACGCCGTTCAGGCGTTAGGCTCGGTTCCGATTACGCTGTCCGCCCTGCCTGTGGATTACATGAGCTTTTCTGCTCACAAAATCAACGGACCGCAGGGAATCGGTGGACTCTATGTCCGGCGCGGCGCACCGCTTCATCCCCGGATGCACGGAGGCTTGCAGGAGAAGGGCCGGCGGGCCGGGACGGAGAATCTGGCCGGCGCGGCCGGATTCGCCAAGGCGGTGGAACTTGCCGTGAAGGGCCAGACGGGCAGACATGAGGAGTCTCTGCTGCTGCGGGACCGGCTCCTTCGTGGCCTTGATCAAGGAATCGGACGGGATGCCTACCATATTAATGGAAATCCTGAGTATGGACTGCCGCATATCACCAACATCAGCTTTCCCGGCGTTCGAACGGACGTTTTGCTGATGAATCTCGATATGGAGGGCATCGCCGCCTCGAGCGGATCAGCCTGCACCTCGGGCTCGCTCGAAATCTCACATGTACTCAAGGCGATGAAGCTGCGGGATGAGTATTTGAACTCGGCGATTCGGTTCAGCACCGGATTGGGTAATACTACTGAAGAAATGGAACTTGTTTCCCGGAAAATTGAAACCATTGTGAACCGGCTGCGTATTAAAGACTAGAGTCTTTATCGCCGGAAAGGTTTTCTCTTCATTTCAGGAGCTTCGGCAGCTTTAAGGCTAGCCAGAATTCTCTTTGGACTCCATAAATGTAAGGAGATTGCGGCATGAAACTCCAGGAATTTGTCGGTCTTAATGTGATTGGAGTCGAGGAAGGTAAAGAGATCGGCAAAATTGTCGATTGCATTTTGGATTCAAACTGGAACATTACGGGTATTGAACTTGAAAGCAAATCTTTTTTCGGCGGTCATGTGAAAGTTGTGGCATGGGAAGACATTGTCGCCTATGGCGAGGATGCCGTGATGATACAGAGCGAGGAGTCCATTCGGAAAATGGACGCAGACAGCATACCCCATACCTTTCTGGACGGCAAGAGCAAACTGAAAGACATGCAGGTCGTGACGGAGACCGGAACGATCCTCGGAACAGTGTCTGATGTTTATTTTGACCAAAAAATGGGAAACACAATAGTAGCATTGGAAATCAGCGATGGTCTGGTGACCGATTTGATGGAAGGCCGTAAATGGCTGCCTTGTCTGCCGGAAATGACGATTGGGGAGAACGCGGTTCTGGTTCCCGCACTCAGTGAAGAACGATTGGAAAAAAATATTAATATCGTTAACGGATAGGTGGAATGTGTGTATGAAGTGTCCAAACTGCGGGTCCAAGGATATCGGAAAGATTGGTTCCCATCAATTTTATTGCTGGGGATGTTTCATTGAACTGACGGTAAACGGCGAGAAAATGTCGGTCTATCAGGTTGAAGAAGACGGCACGCTCAGTTCGCTCGATGATCTGTTCTGCGGAGAAGACCTGGTTCAGGAGTTTCCGCATATTCACGCCACTTCTTGAGGCAAGCTGAACGCTTGTCTCAGGAGTCGGTACATAAAGAGGGCAACGGCGTCCAATCTCCTTGACTGCGGCAAATGTGGCGGGGAGGTTGGGCGTTTTTATTTTAAGAAAAATATTCGGGATAATCGCGTCATCATACAGGTTTTCGAAACATGCGGTTATTTTTCGGCGGACAAACATATACTTACTTTACAAGCCAGTCCAGTTTGGCCGCAGGAGGTAACGCCATGGAGCAATGGCTCGGAAGCAAATGGTTTCGCACGATGGTCGGGGTGCTGCTGGCTCTGATCATTTTGTATTTCGTCTGGCTGCTTCATCCGATGCTGCAGCATATTTTTACTTTTTTGAAGGCGGTGCTGGCTCCTTTTGTGACTGCCATGATTATCTCGTATGTGCTTAATCCGGTTGTCAGTCTGCTGGCCCAAAGGAAAATGCCGCGCGGTGTGGCCGTCCTACTGATTTATGCCGTATTCCTCACTGCAATCGCGGTCATCGCCGTTAATCTGATCCCGATGTTCATAAAACAGCTCGAAGAGCTAAATGAGCATTTGCCGGAGATGACTTTAAGGGCGCAGGGGCTTATGCACAGCATGAATACCCGTCTAATCCCGCCGGGAGTGGAGATGGGGATGAACAACTGGTTTTTTCAACTGGAAAATCGTCTGGCCAAAGGAATCTCGAATTTTCTCGACCATATCGGCACGACGATCGGCGTCCTGTTCGACGCTTTTATCGTCCCCTTTCTGGTGTTCTATATTTTGAAGGACTTCGATGTATTCGAACGGGCGCTTGTGTCCTGTCTCCCGCGTTCCCGCCGCAAATCCATCGTGACGATGTTAAAAGATATCGACGAGGCGCTCGGCAATTATATCCGCGGCCAGTTTCTGGTCAGTCTGATCATCGGCACAATGGCTTATATCGGCTACGCTTTGATCGGAATGCCGTATGCGCTGCTGTTCGCGAGCCTTGTGGCCATATTTGAACTCGTTCCGTATTTGGGGCCATTTCTCGGCGCGGCTCCCGCCATCGTGATGGCGTCGACCATTTCATTTCGCATGGTGCTGATGGTCGTCGTGGTGAACACACTGTGCCAAATGCTGGAGAGCAATGTCATCTCGCCGCAGGTCGTGGGCCGGACGCTGCACTTGCACCCTCTGCTTATTATTTTTGCCCTGCTGGTGGGGGGCGAAATTGCCGGTATTGTCGGCCTGATTCTGGCGGTTCCCGTGTTCGCGGCCGGTAAAGTCGTCCTTCAGCATCTAATCACCTATTATATGAAGCGGAAGACGGTGTGAGGGAATGCGCATTGACTGGAGAGGCGGCTTCTGTATATAATATTATGGAATATAAACTTCACAGGATTCAATGAAGAGGAGCATTAATTTCGGGTGTGTCACGCAGAGAGCCGGTGTTCTTGGTGCGAGCCGGTTGACGAAGTCGAAATGAACTCGCCTCTGAGAAACGGCGACAACCGCGAGGGACTTCAGAAAGGACAGCAATGCCTGCTGACCGAAGGAAGCTTTCCAAGCGTTAACCGACGTCGGCCCGCCCCCGTTACAGGGCGTTAGAGTGAGCAAGCGGTGATTTGGGAAGTCCGCCTGCTAACTAGGGTGGTACCACGGGAATTCAGCCTCTCGTCCCTAGCGTTATACGCTAGGGATGGGAGGCTTTTTTATTGATTGTTCGCAGCAATTCAAGGAGGAATAGGTTATGAGTGACAACAAGGGGAATACGACTGCCCAGGGTTACCGGGCGCAGGTACTGGAACCGAAATGGCAGAAATATTGGGAAGAGCATCACACGTTCAAAACCGGGGAAGACCCGAGCAAGCCTAAATTTTACGCGCTTGACATGTTTCCTTACCCTTCGGGAGCCGGTCTGCATGTAGGGCATCCGGAAGGCTATACGGCGACGGATATCGTCTCCCGCTACAAGCGGATGCGCGGCTATAATGTGCTTCATCCGATGGGCTGGGACGCTTTCGGCCTGCCGGCCGAGCAGCATGCGCTGGATACGGGACAGCATCCGCGCGATATCACGGTCAAGAACGTCAATAATTTCCGTCGCCAGATCAAATCGCTAGGCTTCTCCTACGATTGGGACCGCGAGATCAGCACAACGGACCCCAGCTACTATAAATGGACGCAGTGGATCTTCATTCAGCTGTACAAACGCGGCCTGGCTTATGTGGCAGAGGTGCCGGTGAACTGGTGTGAGGCGCTTGGCACCGTACTGTCCAACGAAGAAGTCATCGACGGCAAAAGCGAGCGCGGCGGGCATCCCGTCATCCGCAGACCGATGCGCCAGTGGATTCTGCGGATCACCGAATACGCCGAGCGTCTGCTGGAGGATCTGGAAGAGCTGGACTGGACCGAGAGCATCAAGGATATGCAGCGTAACTGGATCGGCAAATCGAAGGGCGCCGAAGTCACCTTCCGCATCGACGGGCATGATGCGGACCTGACCGTGTTTACCACCCGTCCCGACACGCTGTTCGGGGCCAGTTACTGCGTGCTCGCGCCTGAGCACGAGCTGGTCGCATCGATCACAACGGACGCCCAGCGACAGGCTGTGGAGGATTACAAGGAGCTTGCCGCCCGCAAGAGCGATCTGGAGCGGACGGATCTCGCCAAAGAGAAAACCGGCGTGTTCACGGGTGCCTATGCGGTCAACCCGGTCAACGGCGCCAAGCTGCCGATCTGGATCGCCGACTACGTCCTGGCCGGATACGGCACCGGCGCGATTATGGCGGTACCGGGACACGACACCCGCGACTGGGAGTTCGCCAAGCAGTTCGGGCTTGACATCATCGAGGTTGTCCAAGGCGGCAATCTGGAAGAGGAAGCCTACAGCGGCGACGGTCCGCATGTCAATTCCGACTTCTTGAACGGCCTCGACAACGCAGCGGCCATCGCTGCCATGATTGCCTGGCTGGAGGAAAAAGGCGTCGGCACGGGCAAGGTTACCTACCGCCTGCGCGACTGGCTGTTCAGCCGCCAGCGCTATTGGGGCGAGCCGATCCCGGTTCTGCATCTGGAAGACGGCACGATGAAGACGGTCCCGGAAGACCAGCTGCCGCTTGTTCTGCCGGATGTCGACGCGATCAAGCCTTCGGGCACAGGCGAATCGCCGCTGGCCAACGTGACGGAATGGGTCGAAACGGTGGACCCCGAGACCGGAATGAAAGCCCGTCGCGAGACGAATACGATGCCGCAGTGGGCCGGCAGCTGCTGGTACTACCTGCGTTACATCGATCCGCATAACGACAAGGAGCTGTGTTCTCCCGAGAAGCAGAAGGAATGGCTGCCGGTCGACCTGTACATCGGCGGCGCCGAGCATGCGGTGCTTCACCTGCTGTATGCCCGCTTCTGGCATAAGGTGCTGTACGATATCGGCGTTGTTAACACGAAGGAGCCGTTCCACAAGCTGGTCAACCAGGGCATGATTCTCGGCACGAACAACGAGAAGATGAGTAAATCCCGCGGCAATGTCATCAATCCCGATGAGATTGTGAACGAATTCGGCGCGGATACGCTCCGCGTGTATGAAATGTTCATGGGACCTCTGGAAGCAACCAAGCCGTGGAACGCAAACGGCGTGGAAGGCATTCACCGCTTCCTTTCCCGCGTATGGCGCCTGTTCGTAAGTGAAGAGGGCGGTCTGAACGCCAAAATCACCGAGAACGGCGGTACCGAGGAATTCAAGCGCACTTGGCACAAGACGATCAAGAAAGTCACCGATGATTTTGAAAATCTGCGGTTCAATACGGCAATCAGCCAGCTGATGATCTTTATCAACGACGCCTACAAGCAGGAGACGCTTCCGGTCAAGGCGATGGTAAACTTCGCGCAGATGCTGTCTCCGCTCGCTCCGCATCTTGCCGAAGAGCTGTGGCAGCTGCTTGGACATGAGGGCACCATCTCTTATGTGGAATGGCCATCTTATGACGAGGCGCTGACGGTGGACGCCGAGGTGGAAATCGTGGTTCAGGTGAACGGCAAAATCGTTCAACGCAGCCTGATTCCGCAGGGCATGGGACAAGAGGAGATGCAGGCGCATGCGCTGGCTCTTCCGAATGTGAGCGCGGCAATCGAAGGCAAGACCGTACGCAAGGTGATTGCGGTTCCGGGCAAGCTGGTCAATATTGTAGCGGGTTAGCGAAGCACGCTAAACCCCGCGGCGGGAATTTATCCCGCTGCGGGGTTTTTTGCGTGTTTGCGGGTGTCACGGCGGGATATCCCGGTCAAGCTCTCGCCGCAAGAGCCGGGCATTTTCGCTGGGCTGCTTCTCATTTGTTCGGGTGAATCCCGTCCTGTCCGAACAAAGAATCGAGTTTGGCCAAATCCTCGCCGTACTTCCCGTGTGTCGTTGCGATCAGCCGCTCGAACACACCGTCCAGACTGCAGCGCAGGTGGTTCAGTGCTTCGGCGGTAATGCCGCCGGGGACGGCGACCCGATCCTGCAGCTCCTGGGGCGTAAATCCGCCTTCGGTCAGCAGCTTGCCCGTCCCAAGCAGCATCTCGGCCACGAGTTTTACCGCTAGCGTCCGGTCGATTCCGGTAGCCTCCGCGCCGGCCTCAATCCACCGTTCGATAAAGTAGCTCAGAAACGCTGGACCGCAGCTGGAGAAATCGGAAGAAATGCGTGTATGGTGCTCATCTATTTCCACCGGAGTGCCGATATGGGACATCAGCTGCAGCAGCTTCGCCTTGTCTTCGTTCCCTAGACGGCTGCCGAACACGCAGAGCGAGGTACCGCTGTATATGCTGTGCGTGATGCTGGGGATGATTTTGGCGATTTTGGACGGCAGGGCGCGTTCCAGATGGTAAATCTGTACTGGACTGGTAATAGATACGACGATTTGTTCACTCCGGAGACAATGGCCGATTTCATCGGTCAGCGCTTTAAATTCCATCGGCTTGACGCATAAAAATAAGATATCGCTCTTGACCGCAGTCTCGCCGTTGCTTTCAGCCAGCGTGATCCCGGGGTGAAGCTGCGCGAGCCGAGCGAGCTTCTGCGGACTGCGGTTGCTGGCAATCACATCACCCGCCCGAAGCCCCCCGGAAGAAAGAAAGGCGTCGATCAACAGGCCGCCCATGCTGCCCGTTCCGATAAAACCCACTTTCATCCTGTGGTTCCCTCCTTTCGCGCTTTACTCATTGGCAGTAATGTTCTTCGTTATATGTATGCATTTCAGTCCTGTACGCATACCAAATTTTTAAGTGGAATCTGGAAAAGGGTTACAGATCATTCAGAAGTCATAGAAGAAGAGGTGAGCGGTTATGAAAAAGACTATGTTAATCGGCGGAATCGCCGCAGCAATAATCGGAAGCGGCCTGATCTGGATGGCGGGAAGCGGCCGGGATCAGGGAACCGAGGAGGGCTGGGAGACGCTGAACGCTCGAATCGCGCAGGCGATTGAAGGCGGGCAGGATGCCGGCGCCAGCCTTGGCAGAGACGGAGGGCAGTCTGCTGCCGGGAGGAGCGGGGCGGCTGGGGAAGTAGGCGGCAGTCCATGGGCCGGCGAGGCTGTAACGGCAACAGCGCCGGTTCCCGCTGCACAGTCCGGGACCGGCGGGAGCCTGCCGGGTCATGACGCTGCTCCCGCTGCTGGAGCTGCGGATGCCCAGACGTCTGCCGAAGGCAAGGTTAATGTCAATACGGCGGGCCTCACAGAGCTCACCAGCCTGCCGGGCATCGGGGAAAAGAAAGCGCAGGCGATTCTGGATTACCGGAAGCAGCATGGGCCGTTCCGCAGCCCGACGGATTTACAGAATGTAAAAGGAATCGGCCCCAAAATGCTGGAAAAGCTGAAGCCCTATGTTGCTTTTTAATACAGCTTGGCTTGACGGATTAATCCGTAAGCGACGGTTGTTATAGTGTGCGGATGGGAGGATATGCTACAATAGAGAACAACGATTTTGAAGAAAATGGGGAACGACAATGACCACTGCCTATCGCAAAGATTGGGATACCTATTTCATGGACATCGCCTTTATGGTCTCGACCCGTTCACGCTGCCCCCGCCGTCATGTCGGCGCTGTGCTCGTTCAGGGGAAGAAGCTGCTTGGAACCGCCTATAACGGCGCTCCGATGGGTGTGCCGGACTGCTCCGAAGAGGGATGCATGGTCTCCGAGCAGTACGAGCTGGAGATTGTGGACGGGGTGGAGACGATGGTCAAGAAGCAGCGCTGCATCCGGACGATCCATGCGGAACAGAATTTACTGCTCTTTACGGACCGGATTGACCGTGAAGGCAGCACGGTATATGTAACCGATGAACCGTGCTGGACCTGCGCGAATATGCTGGCCAACAGCGGCGTCGTCGAAATCGTCTATCACCGGAGCTATCCGAAGGACACGGAAAAGGTCCGGTTGATGATGGCCTCAAAAGGCATCCAGTTCCGCCGGCTGGAAGGGTATGAGCCTCCTCGCGAGACGGTGCTGAGCGTATCCGACTAAGGCTGCAGTTTTTGGTAGCTTATCCATTAATTCCACATCTGTTATGAAAATTGAAGAATCCAAGAGGAAGAACCTCTGTTAACGCTGGTTGCGTTGGCAGGGGTTCTTTTTTTGTTTCCGCTTGAGGAGCCGCTCTCTGCTTAACGACTTGGTTATTTTGCGAAGATAAGGAGGAAGGATGATGAGAAAAAGGCCGCTGCTCTATGTGGTCGTCTGCTGGATCGCAGGAAACGCAGCCGCAAGCATGCTGCCCGCAGGAAGACTTCTTGCCGTTTGGGCCGGGGTGTCGCTGCTGCTGGCGGCAGCCCTGATGTCCGGCCGGTGGAGTTGGAAGCACCTGATCATGCTCTGGATTACGCTTGCCTTGGGCGGAGCGTACTGGGAATGGAATGACCTGCGAAACACAAGCATCCTTCCGCAGGCGCTGGGAATGCCCTCCGCCCGGCTGGAAGAACTGGCGGTTGCAGCGAAAGGGACGATTGTTTCAACGGTGGAACGGGACGGCGACCGCGTTGATTTTACAGTGAAGTTGGACAGTATTCGGTCATCCGATTCACCCGCTTCTCTGTCCAATGGCGTAGTGGACAAGTCGGCAACGCCAACGAGCCCGGACGGAACAATCGGATTTGGCCAAGCAGCAGCTGCCGGGCCGACCCATGGCGAAACAATCGCCGTTCAGCTTAAACTCCAAGCCGAGCAGGAAATCGCTCACTCAGCCTCCTGGAGAAGAGGAGACCGTGTAATACTGAATGGCACGCTGTCTTCTCCTCCCGGCGCCCGTAATTTTGGAGGCTTCAATTACCGCGCTTACTTGCGGAACCGGCATATCCATTGGCTGCTCAAAGTTGCCGGGACCGGGCAAGTCGATGACTCGCCTCCCGCAGCGAGGAGCTTTCTGACGCTTTTGCGCTGGAATGATGATGTTAGAGCGCAGCTGGGGGCGGAACTTGAATCGCTGTTCCGCAAGAAGGACGCCGGTTATCTGAAGGGTCTGATTATCGGCATGCAGGATGAGCTTGATCCGGCGACTTACCGTCAGTTTTCCAGGCTCGGTCTTACGCATATTCTTGCCATTTCAGGGATGCATGTCGCAGTGTATGCAGGCTTCCTGCTGTTTCTCCTGTCGCGGCTGAGGTTCACCAGGGAGACGGCGCTGACCGTTACGCTGCTGCTGGTTCCCGCTTATGTGCTGCTGTCCGGCGCGGGTCCGTCCGTCGTCCGGGCGGGGCTGATGAGCATGATTGCCTTATATGCGGCGCGCATGGGTGTGCTGAAGGACGGCATGCACATTTTGGCCGCCTCCGCCCTGCTTATGCTGGTATGGGAGCCGTATTTTTTGCTGAATGTCAGCTTTCAGCTGTCTTTTCTCGTTACGGCCGGTCTTATGGTCTATGTCCCCCTTGCCATGCCGCTTGTCGCCGCACTGCCCCGCAGGCTCGGAAGCGCTGTGGCCGTTACGCTGGTCGCGCAGCTTGTTTCTTTTCCGCTGACCATCTATTACTTTAACCAGTTTGCGCTGCTGTCTTTTGCGGCCAATTTAGCGCTCGTTCCCTTCATCACCTTCGCCGTGCTCCCCGCTGGAACGGCTGCGCTGCTGCTCGGCGGGATATGGCCGGCCGGCGCCAAGGCGCTGGCCCATGCCGTTGAATGGATGAACGATGCAACGTTTAACGCAGTGGAGTGGACCGGGCGCTATGCGGGAATAACGATTTGGCGCTCGCCATCTCTGCTATGGATCGCCCTGTATTATATGCTGCTGTATGCGCTGCTGTGGATACTTAAGCATTACGCCGACATGAGCGATGCGCCGCTGTATGCGGAAGACGAAACAAGGCCGCTTGAGGGGCTGCAGCCGTTATCCAAGGCGCCGCATTCCGCTTCCGCGTTCCCCGGTGATCCGGAGCGTGCCAGGACGCTGATTCGCTATCGGATCGCAACCGCGGCGCTCGCCAGCGTATTCGCCATATTGCTGTATGCGGGGTACCGGCCAGAGAGGCTTTCGCCCGAGGGCTCCGTCAGCTTTTTTGATGTGGGGCAGGGCGACAGCATGCTGATTACGACGCCAGAAGGCGCCCACATTCTGGTGGACGGCGGAGGGACGATGAGCTACGGCAGCAAGGAGGCATGGCGTATCCGCCGCAGCCCTTACGAGGTCGGGGCGAAGACGCTCGTTCCCCTGCTCAAAAAGCGCGGCATCCACCGGCTGGATGCGGTAATTTTGACGCATGGGGATCAGGATCACGCTGGCGGTCTTCAGGCCGTGCTGGAAGAGATTCCGGTGTCGGCGCTGCTGTTCAACGGAACGCTGGCAGAGCGGGAGGAATACATCAAGCTGATGAAGACGGCGCTTGATCGCGGAGTAAAGCTGTACGGCGTTCATCGGGGGATGACTCTGACACCGGACGACTCCGCCAAGCTCACCTTCTTGTGGCCGGAGCCGATGAACCCGGCGGGCGAAGAAATTCCGGTGCTGGAGAAGCAGAATCCGGCTTCCGTTGTCTTTCGCCTCGATATGAGCGGCACAAGCTTTTTGTTTACCGGGGATGTTGATACGGAGAGCGAGGAACGCATGATTTCGGCCGTCCGGGCATCAAGAGAAACTGCCTTCCCCGTAGATGTGCTGAAAGTCGCCCATCACGGCAGCAAGTCATCGACTGGCGGCGTCTGGCTGGAGTTCTGGAAGCCGCGTGCCGCAGTAATCTCCGCCGGGGTCAACAACCTATACGGCCATCCTAATGGCGAAGTGCTAGAACGGTTATCCGCAGCCCGAACAACGGTTTTTCGCACGGACCAGCACGGGGAGATTCAAATGAGAGTTCTGCCGGAAGGAATATCGGTACGTCATAAGTTGGAGGGGAAATGACGAGAGAACAATCGGATAATATGGGGGGACATCCGCGATCACTACTTGGCGCATTGGCCGCCACTGTCTGGCCGCCGTCGGCGCTGTACGCGCGTTTTACTCGGACCAAACTCCGAGACTTGTCGTTCCGAAAGGATTTCAGTATGATGAGTACTGTAAACTTGTCCCATATGGGCAGGAGTAACCGGAAGATGGCGAGGAACCCCAATGCAGAAAAGGAATAGCCGAAAATTTTTCCGTATTAAGATAGAGGAAATGATTCAAACATTGCGACATGAAATTCGTTCCGGGAGTATTGCGATCGGCAGTTATCTTCCTTCGGAGAGCGACTTGGAGGTGCGTTTCGGACTTAGTAACGCTTCCGTGCGAAACGGTCTTAAGGTACTGGTGGACGAAGGCCTGATTGAGAAAATTCCGCGTGTCGGCAATCGGGTAATCCCTCCGGCACCGGAGTACAAAACGACGATCAAATTCGGATATGTGAACACCATCCCAAAGCTTGTAGAGATGCAAGAGCTTCTGAATGAGTTCGGCAAAAGGTATCCGCATATCGACGTTCAGCCGCTCGAATTGCCTTCAGGAAGCTACTCGGCATCGCTGAAGGAATATTTGCAATCGGAAATCATGGATGTCGTACTGATCAACAATAACAATTACCAGGATTTTTTGGAGCAAGGGTGTACGGAGCTGCTGGAGCCGCTGGAGGAGCAGCCGGACGCGTACCGTATTCTTTCCGAACCGTTCCGGTACGGTGACAGGAATCGCGTTCGCCCCTTCATATTTTCTCCTGTCGTGCTTTGTTATAATAAACGCCACTTTAAGGAAGCCGGCATATCGCCTCCCGACAGCAGTTGGACCTGGGACGATTTGTTCTCTAACGGACGTAAGGTGGCTGAAGGACATGACTGGTACGGTTTTTATTTTTATCTGCCTTCTCGTAACCGGTGGCCATTATTTCTGCTTCAGAGCGGCACGACGTTCGATGCAGAAAAGGACGGCGAAGGCAAATTCCTGCTCTGCGGCTCAAAGCTAATCGATAGTTTGGGGACCTGTCGAAAGCTGATAAGCATGAAAGATGTATTCCCAACCATACTGTCCGAGAGCGATGCGGATGCAGAAGCCTTGTTCTTGCAAGGCAAAGTGTCCATGATTATGACCACCTATTACTTTTTGAATCAATTGCGTCATTCTGATCTGGCGTTCGACATTGCCCCGCTGCCCAGGCTGCAAAATACCAATACGCTGCTGATCATAAACGGACTGGCAGTTAACTCTAAATCGCAGAACAAGGATGCAGCCATGCTTCTCGTCGATTTTCTCACCTCGTACGAGGCGCAACTGCTCATTCGGCGCAAGACGCTGAATATTGCAGCCAACCGTTTGGCGATGGAATGGGAAGGCGAGGAAGTCGTTTATCGTCCGGCCCGCTTTCAGCTTTACCGCGAGATCTTTCCCACCTATCGCATGGTGACGGAGCTGGGCTTAAATAACCGCCAGTTGAAGGAGATTCAACGTGATATCATGATGTTTGTTTCTGGCTTGCTGGATAAGGGCGAGTTATGCCGCAGGCTCGAGGTAACATTGAACACGGCGGATCAGGAGACTCCGCGCTCTTGAGGGTTGCATTTCCATCCGAAAATTCCAGCACAGGTTCAGCGCTGAACTTGTGCTTTTTTCTTTGCTGGATTATTTGATTATTGCACAATTATTGGCTCATATATAACTCATAAATCATGATAATTCATATTGACTGCGCTTTCATTATTGGTATATGATTTGTTAGGAGTCAGATATGAGTTAACGTAATTCTTAATCATTAAGGTGGTGTGGCTGCAAAGATGGAAAAGCAAGGCGTGTATTTTCACAATGTTTCGGAGCTGGTACATAAACCCCATCATTCCGGATTGCACCTGCAGCGTTTTCCGCAGCATGTGCGCATCGGTTTGTCGGAGAAAGGAAGGACCAAGGCCGTACAATCGAACGGCTGCGAATTGCGGTTTGTCACCGAATCGAAGCATGTCAGGGTCACCGTCGGCTCGAATGATATTAACGGCAGCATCGTGGTATGCAGAGGGGATTTTTTTCATTCCCAGCATTGTCTGCAGGCCGGTACGGTAACCACCCTGCACCTGGAGGAACCGGAGCGTTTCGTAGAGGTGCCGAGCGACAGGCTGAATCAGTCTGGATTTTCCTCTAACGTGTGGCGCTTGCATTTTGACCGCTTCGGGGCTGTCTTCTACGAGGTGGATGCCTTTGGCTGTGAAGTGCGCGTGCCGAGGCCGGATGAGGTTCCAACGCTTACGATGCTGGCATACGGGTCTTCCATCAGTCAGAGCGCAGGATCCACGCACCATTTCAACGGATATTTGCAGCAGACGGCGCGCAGACTCGGCGTGGATGTGCTTAACCTCGCGCTCAGCGGATCTTGTTACTGCGAGACCGTTGTTGCCGATCATCTGGCCGAACGCGAGGATTGGGACTTCCTGTTTCTGGAGCTCGGCGTCAATATGCGCGCAGTGGTGACTCCCGAGGAATTCAAGCGGAGGGTGACTTACCTGCTGGACCATGTAATCGAACGCCATCCCGACAAACCGGTGTTTGTCACTACGATTTATCCGAATCGCGCAACTTATTTTCTTGATGAATCGCATCTTCTTCATGTCCAAGAGAAAATCTTCAACAAAGAGCTGCTTCAATACTGCGAAAGTAGAAAACATCCGCAGCTGCATCTGTTGGATGGCGCATGGATCATGCGCGATCTTACATCGCTCACGTCCGATTTGATTCATCCTTCCGATTACGGGCACATGCTGATGAGCGAGCATTTAGCCAAGCTGCTGCGGCCTGCGGTCGAGTCGCTTCGAACGTCTGGACATTCGAGTGCCGATTACAAAAATTAATATAATAGGGGGATGATGGGAATGAAGCGGTGGATGCTATCCATGGTGGGGGTGTCACTATTAGCAGCCTCTATGATCGGATGTTCCTCTTCAACGAAGGGGGCACAGGAACAAGCAGGGGAGAGTTCGGGAAAGAAAACCTCCTTCTCCATATCGTTTCGGACCGGCAACATTTCGTATGCGGAAAATCATCCGGATATCAATGAAGACAAATGGGTGAAAAAGCTGGAGGAACTTACAAACACAGATCTTAACATCCGTTTGATGCAGCAGAAAAATTTTGATAAGCAAATGATCCAAATGTTCGCGATCAACGACATTCCGGATGTCGTTCAAGCAAGCTCCAGCCTGACGAATCCCCAGTTGGCCGGTTCCGTGGAGGCCGGAGTATTCCTGCCCCTAAATGAATTGCTTCAGAAGTATGGGCAAGACCTTCTCAAAAAAATTCCGAAGGAGGCTTGGGAGATGGAGACCGATGAGAAGGGCAACATCTACGCCATTCCGGAATGGCTGTCCAATCCGTCACGCCGAGCGACTTGGATTCGCGCGGACCTTTTGGAAAAAACAGGTCTGCCAGAACCAAAAACGGTGGACGATTTCCTGAACGTCATGCGTGCCTTCAAGAAGATGGGTGTGGAGAATCCTTACATGGGCCGGGAGGACTTTGTGTTTTCGGATATGTTCTTCGGGTCTTATGACACCTTCGCCAATTTCTTTACGAAACAAGGGGATCAAATCGTACCGAAATTCATGAATATCGAGAATATGCAAAAAACGATCCAAACGTACAAGACAATGTTCGACGAGGGGTTGATCAACAAGGAGTTCGTCACGATTAATCCGGCTAAATTCAAGAACGATATTCTTGCAGGAAAAGCGGGCATCTGGAACATGAATGCCAACCTATTGATCCAATGGGACCAGCAGCTAAAGGAACAGGTACCCACCGGAAAAATGAAGCTGATTGCCTCGCCGACAGGGCCGGACGGAAAGGGTGGACTTCGCCTCGTCGGTACGGTGCCGCGAGCCTATTTAATCAATAAGAAAGCGAAGGACCCCGCCGGGATCGTCAAGTTTTTCAACTGGATGGTCAGTGACGAAGCGGAGAAGTTCTTTACCTTCGGGATTGAAGGGGAAAATTACACAGTAGAGAATGGAAAAATAAACTACAGGAATCCGAAAAACGCCAGTGAAGTCGACGAGGAAACGTTTCGTCAAATACTGCTATGGTTCGTACAGGATACGACCTACAATAAAGGTGCACTCAGCCTCACCTCCGAAGGGAGAGACTTGATGAAGTTCTACGATACGGTACTTGCGAATGAGGGACGCGACGGGATTCAATTCGAGCCCCAACTGCAAGGCTACCAGAAAAACCCGGATATCACCCCGACCGCAGATAAGCTGCCGCCCGTCATATTGACGCATGTGATCAATATGGTATACGGCAAGGAGTCGATTTCCGATTATCCGAAGGTGGTGGAGGAATGGCTGCAGAAAGGCGGCCGTGAAGTTGTCAAGGAAGCAACAGAACGTTATAACAAAAACGACGGCGTCATATTGTCCCGACATAAATAAGCAGCGCAGCTATCGAGGTTTGAGATACTCCATGCGGCTTGATATTTCCTATACCTTGTTTGGGAGGAATTCATTTGAGCAACGGATTGCGTAGGAAAGCTTATCGACTTGGCACAAGTGTACTGTTGGCTTTGGTTTTGTTATGTCCGCCCTTCGAATTGCAAGCGCTTACTTCAATTTATGCAGCTGAACCGTCCGGCGACAATGTTACACTCTACGAGGAAAACTTCGATGACCCTGACAATTTCGGATCGGTCGGCGGCGTTCCCATTCCGGCACCATGGCTGCAGGAAGGCGAAGAAAACAGCGTGGCGAAAACTTCGGTGTCATCCACGGCCCCGTCCACGCCGAATCTGGTGAAAATCGACGGCAAGGACGCGTTGGCCCTGCCGGTTAATACGACGGGGTACGGCAATCTTCAATTGAGTTATTATACTCGGGCATCCTCCTACATCGGGGGAAGCATCATCGTAGAATGGTCGGGCGACGGAGGATCGACTTGGACAACGCTGGAGGAATTCAAGCTGCCTCCGGGGACGCTGGAACAAAAGAACAGCGAGCCGAACAAGCTCAAAGTCCAATTCCTGGGCAGCGGAGCCGACAACAACCCGAACGTCAAAGTTCGGTTTCGTGTGGGCGAATTGATGAGCGCTAATATGTACATCGATAGTGTCGCCATCAAGGCTCAAGCCATTCCCGGAATACCGCCCGCCGAGACACCGGTCCCGATCCCTCCGCCGGTAGAGCCTCAGCCGTTTCCGGTTCCGGAAGGCGTCGAGCTGTATGAAGACGTGCTGATTGGAAATGCAGGAACGCGGTCAATCTATACTTCGATTGCCGTACCGAAGACCCTGCCTCATGCTCCGATGCCGGTGATGGTATATATTCATGGTGGAGGCTGGAATCACGGGGACCGGAAGCAAGCCCTTGCAAACATCTGCAACTATGTGACCAAGCGCGGCTACATCGGGGTATCGCTGGATTACCGCTTAACCCCGGAAGCGCCGTTTCCGGCGCAACTTCAGGATGTGAAGCTGGCAATTCGTTATTTGCGCGCGCATGCGGCAGAATACCATCTGGACCCCAGTCGGATCGGCGTATGGGGTTCGTCCGCAGGAGGTCATCTAGCTTCGCTTCTCGGTACGACAGGGCACATGGACTCAGGTGAGACAACCGCGCTGGATACAGGCCATGTCGTAAACGTTCCGGATTTGGATGGGACGGGCGGTTGGCAGGAATATTCCGATCAAGTGCAAGCGGTTGTCGATATGTACGGACCAGCGGATTTTACAACGAAATTTGCCAATAGCTACAGCTCCGTGACAGCGCTTTTAGGCGGGAATAACGCGTTCTCCGTACCGGATCAGGCGAGGCTGGCTATGCCTGGCACTTATGCGTCGCCGGACGATCCGCCTTTTTTCATCCGCCATGGTGATGCGGATGCGACGATCCCGTACACGGACAGCGTTACGTTCTCCAATCAATTGAAGGACGCAGGCGTGAAAGTGATCGATGTCAAGATCGTGCCGGGGCAAGGGCACGGTTTCACCGGTGGCGCGGCTGAACAAGCAAACGCCGAGGCGTGGGCCTTCCTGGATCAATATGTGAAGAATCGTACCGCAGCAAAGCCCACTGTGCACGAGCCGGATGCTTCAAACGACCATGTGCCGCCGTCCTGGCCGGATGATAGTTCGCTGAAAACCGTTAATATAGGTACAGACTTCATAAAACTCGCGTGGCCGGCTGCCATGGATAATCAGGGTATCGGCGAATATCGCGTTTACCAGGATGACGAGCTTTTATCAACTGTTACCGGTGTGACGTATACGGTCACCGGGCTTCACCCGGGCACGGCGTACGCCTTTAAGGTTAAAGCAGTGGATCTGTCGGGCAATACATCTGCACCGCTTTCTTTCATCCGTTCTACGCTGACAGAACCCATCGTTCCTTACGCGACGGTAAACGTGACAGCCAGCGACAGCGACGGCAATATCGCAACGAATACCATCGATAATAACCTGTTCACCCGTTGGTCCGCCGCTGGTAACGGAGCCTGGATCCAGTACGATTTAGGCGAACGTAAGCCGATCGGCTATTTAGGTGTTGCATTTTATAAAGGTGATTTGCGCACGACCCAATTTGTTATTGAAACTTCTGATGATGGTGTGATGTGGACTCCGGGATGGTCTGGCGCCAGCAGCGGCAGGACGACGGAGATGCAGCCATTCGATCTCCCGGACACAGAAGCGAGATATGTGCGAATTATAGGTCTTGGGAATTCCGACGGCAGTGCCTATACGAGCTTATCGGAGGTAAACATCTATGCGCCGTTTGCGAATGGCGATACGCCTGTAGCGAGCATTCCGAACTACACGCCTGGTCCGGCCCGGGAGCCGGTTCCGTTTACAGCTCCTGGATTAACCGAAGCTGACGGAACAGTGCATCCGGTTCATTCCCCGCATGCGACATCCGGGCGTATCCTGAACGTGCTGAACTTTAATGCCGATCCGGCTGATAACGACACAGACGACGGTGCAGCCATTCAAGCCGCCATTAACAGTGCCCAGCCAGGTGACGAAGTCTATTTGCCGTGTGGAGTTTATAATTTGAACTCGACATTGGATACCCTGGTGAGTTTGAAGCTCAAGTCAGGCGTAAACCTTCGCGGCGAAAATCAGTCCCAAACCATCCTTAAGACGTCACTCGACAAGGTGAGAAACAGTGCTCTGATGAAAGCATCCGGACAGCATGATCTGTCCATATCCAATCTCACCTTAACTTCCACCTGGAACGGTGTCTATACGACGGACCATAAAGTGAACAACCCGGATGCCGGCGGCCCCGACAGTATGATAGTCATCGCGAATTTGGGTGAGATTCCTTCGTACAACATCACGGTTGATCAGGTTACAGTGGAGAAGTATTCGCGTATGGGCGTGCGTATCGACAACAGCCGTGATATTGTCGTACGGCGCAGCACATTTCGCAATGCGACGGATGTCGGTCCGGGCGGTGCCGGCTACGGCGTGTCGATCCAGGGCATGGCCAAACAGGATCGCAATGGGTACGATAACGACACGCTTTGGAACGTTGTTGAGGACTCCCGTTTCGAGGGACCTTATTTGCGGCATGGCGTGCTGATCCAATTTGTTGCCCATAACAATACCCTGCGAAACAATCAGTTTGTAAATACAAAGCTGGATGCCATTGATCTGCATGGGGAACTCGAATATTTGAACGAAATATACGGCAACGTGATTTCCGATATTCCTGCCGGCGCTGCGATCGGGCTTGGAAACACCGGCGGTACGGCGCCCAGCAATCACAGCAAGACAGGACCGCGCAACTATATCCATGACAATACGATTAGCAATACAAGAGAAGGAATCAATGTAATTATGGGTACGCCAGATACAGTCATCGAGCATAATCTGATTGAATACACAACCCATATAGAGGATGCCAAGGGGATCCGGATCTTGAACGGGCCGGGCACGATTATCAAAGAGAATGTCATTCGCTATAATACCGCGTCAAATTATTGGGCGATATCGCTTGAGCATGATCCCGGAGACAGCAAGGCAGATAATATCGGAGAGGGTGACCCGCTGAACGTTCAATTGATCGGAAATTCTCTGACCGGCAATACGAACGGCATACGACTTCTCGCTGGAAGCGGTATCGTCCTGCAGGGGAATCTCGTTGACAGTATCGGCGTCAATTACTTCAAAAGCGAACAAGTGGAAGGAGTTGAAGGCTGGCCTTCCGACAGCGCAGATGCAATTGACTGACATGGAGCGGTAAACTATCGGTCATAGCCCCGTTAAGTAGACCATAAAAACAGGTTTTAAGCGGCGACTTGCTCCCGGTGTTTAACCGGAAACAGGTCGCCGAGTTTGTTTTGGAAGCGTAATTGGTTGTTAGTAAACCATGATGTGAATAGGGCAAGGCTACCCTAAAGAAAACACAAGTCCACTCATAGAAACTCCATATTGCAAGCGCTTTATTGGAGGTAAAATAAGGATGTTCCAATCACTATTCGAGGAAATGGAGGAAATAAGATGCCGCACATTACGATTAAAATGTACGAAGGCCGAACACGGGAGCAGAAGGAGGAGATTGTTGCTGTATTCAAGCGGGAGCTATCCCGGGTTATTGAACGGGAGGAACGGTTTATTACAATCGAATTTCATGAAATTCCCTTAGATGAGAATGCTCCGGCAAACCTGTTGAAAGCAGGACCTGGAGGAAACGGTTATGGGGGCTAATATAACCGAGTTAGACCTTATAAAATACAAGGCCAATTCGAAGAAGTCCCTTCTTTCATACATGTGGAAATCCAGGGCGCTTTATGTGATCGCGCTTCCCGGGATCTTGTACTTTATCATCTTCAAGTACGTGCCGTTGGCCGGTTCGGTTATTGCGTTTCAGAACTACAATATTTTTAAAGGCTTTACGGGCAGTGAGTGGGTGGGGCTTGAGCACTTTAGGGCCATGTTTCAATACCAGGATTTCGGACGAATCTTAAGCAATACGATTCTGCTGGGTCTGTATGATCTCATATTCGCCTTCCCTGCTCCGATAGTGCTTGCGCTCCTGCTGAATGAAATTCGTCTTGTGTTTTACAAACGGTTTTTGCAAACGGTGGTCTATATGCCCCACTTCCTGTCCTGGGTAATTGTCAGCGGAATCGCCTTGGGCATCCTCTCTCCCGGAACAGGGATAGTGAACCAGGTTATTAAGGCCTTCGGGTTTGAGCCGGTTTATTTTCTCGGTGAAAATTCATACATCCGCACGATTCTGATCGGTTCCGGCATTTGGCGGGATTCCGGGTACGGCACGATCATTTACCTGGCCGCATTGGCAGGAATCAACCCGGACCTGTATGAGGCTGCGGAAGTGGACGGAGCCGGGCGCTGGAAGCAAACCATGGCCATTACGCTACCGTCTCTTATACCGACGATTATGATTTTGTTCCTTCTCCATATCGGGAGATTTCTTGATCTTGGCTTCGAGCGGGTATGGGTATTCCTGAACGCGCTCAATACCGGGAACGGGGAGATTCTGGACACTTATATCTATAAGGCGGGGCTGCTGTCCCAGCAATACAGCTATACAACAGCAGTGGGGCTATTCAAGTCGGTAGTGGGACTCATGCTGGTGTTCATCGGCAACATTCTGAGCAAGAAAACTACCGGTGAATCGCTGTATTAAACGCTCTTTATGGAGGTAGGGATGATGAGAGGACGCTATACTCGCGGCCAGAAATTATTTAACGTGTTTAATCTTTTGTTTTTGACCGCCCTTGCTTTGGCTATGTTTCTGCCGTTCCTGAACGTGATTGCCCAATCCTTAAGCAGCTCGGATGCGATTATTAATGGCAGGGTAGGCTTGCTGCCAAAGGACTTTACGATGATCAATTATCAGTACGTTTTCAGCGATCACTCCATTTGGCGGGCGTTCGGCGTCTCTGTCTATATTACAGTGCTGGGCACCGCAATCAATCTGATTGCGACAGCGTCTCTCGCTTATCCGGTGTCGCGCCCGGAATTCGTAGGCCGCAAATACATCGTCATGATGGTATTGTTCACCATGGTATTCAGCGCTCCCCTTATTCCGAACTTTATTCTGATCAAAAACTTAGGGCTTATGAACACTCTTTGGGCTCTCATGCTTCCGGGCGCCATCAGCGCTTTTAACTTCTTCGTGATGAGAAGCTTCTTCATGCAGATTCCCCAGGAGCTCATTGACTCCTCCCGGATCGACGGGTGCGGCGAGCTGCGGATGATCGCCAGTATGGTGCTGCCGGTGTCCAAACCGGTAATGGCCTCATTGGGGATTTTCTACGCCGTCGGGCACTGGAACACGTACATGAGCGCTCTGTATTACATCAACAAGCCGACCTTATGGCCTCTGCAGGTGATGCTGAAGAAGCTGTTCGAGACGGACGATATCAGCATCGACCCGGCTTCCTCGGTCTATAGCTCTCTGGCGCACACATCGCCTGAGGGCATCAAAATGGCCGTTATCATTATCGCTACCATTCCTATTATCATGATTTATCCGTTCCTTCAACGCCATTTCGTTAAAGGAATGATGGTCGGCTCCGTGAAATCCTGATTTATCATGATATGTGATAAAATAGGAAATGCGCGAAGCGAGACGGAACGGAAGGTGGTATCCATGGATGAGATGTGTATTGATCGTAGACGACGAGCCCATGATTCGGAAGGGACTCTCTGTCATGATCCGTCAATGCGGCGGGCATCCGTATAGCATCAGGCTGGCTCAGGATGGGGAAGAGGCGATTCAGTTCATTATGGAGGAACAGCCGGATTTTCTTTTTACAGATATCCGCATGCCGAGGGTAGACGGACTGGAGCTGTGCCGGCGGCTGTCGGAGATGGAGACGGATATTCAGACCGTTGTCATCTCGGGCTATGGGGATTTTGAATACGCCCGCCAATGCTTGTCCTATGGAGTAAAAGAATATCTCCTGAAGCCCGTAAGCAGAGGAAGCCTTCAGAATGTGATCGCCAAGCTGGAGGCGAATAGAGAGAAACTGGGGAGCTTTGTCTCTGTCGCCAAGCTCGATGAATGGGTCGTACGGATGGATGATGCCGTCTGGACCTTGGATAAAGAGAAGCTTTACCTTGTGCTAAAAGAATGGGAAACTGACTTCCTACAGCGCAGGATGAGCCGATGTCAGCAAAAAGAGCTCCTGGAAGAGGGTTACACCTTGCTCGTGAAGAAGCTCCATGCCAATTCGGTTACACCCGGTAAAAGCATGCTTGACCTGTCCGCAGCAGCCGGACCTGAACAGTTGTTCCGCTGCTTCGCAGAGGCGTCGGAAGCTATACTGGAAGAGCTTCGAATAAAGCGGAAGGGCAAGGCGAAGGAACCGGTAGAGGAAGCTAAAGCATTCATCGAAAAGCATCTCGCCCAGGAAGTTTCGCTGGAGGAGGTGGCGGAGGTGCTTGGTCTGAATGCCTCTTACTTCAGCCAGTTGTTTAAGCACTCGACGGGAGAGACCTTCGTACACTACCGCATTAAACGCAGGATGGAGAAGGCCAAGAGGCTGCTTGCCAATTCAAGCTATCGGATAACCGATATTTCCTATGAGGTCGGGTATGCGGACCACCCCCATTTTACGAAGACGTTCAAGAAGTTCACGGGGCTGTCTCCCTCCGAGTACCGCAGCCGGCTGGGAATTGAATGATGAGAAAGAGTCTGTCGGGTAAGCTGTTTGCCTCCTTTCTGACCGTCATCGTTCTATCCTTGTCCATGGTAGGATTTATCTCTTATTTTCAGGCTTCGGAAGCGCTTGATAAATCTTCGGAGAAGTCCATTGCCCAAGTCATCAGGAGCGCGTCCTATCAAACGGACCTGTATTTGCAAAATTATGAAAAGGCCAGCGATTCCATCCTGTCCTATAGTCAAGTCAAACAGTTCCTTGATATGGACCCGGAGGACAACTACTCTTACTATCAATATACGAATGACATACAGAAGTATTTGTTTCGCTCTCTGTTTATTCTTTATCCCCAGATTAACCTGATGTACGTCATTGGCGAACACGGCAAGGCCATCAGCGACGATAACTCGAATCAGGCTTACAGTCTGCAGTTTCATCCCCTGGAACGCTACCGTTTCTTAAGCAACCATACGCCGGATAGCGGCCGCATTGCCATTCTCAACACGAATGTGGCGAATGAAGGGGATCAGAACATTATTACGATGGTCCGCCGAATCAGAGGTGCTTCCTCCTATCGTCCCAACGGCATTGTGGCCATCGAGTTCAAGGCAGAGGATCTGGCCCGCATATGGGAACCTCTTGATTTGGGACAGGGCGGATTCTTCTTTATCATGGACGAATTCGGCAAACTCCTATACCGGCCGGAAGGGAATGAGAACCTTCCAGGGTTATCTGCTGATCTCATCCGAAACGTATTTCAGCACCCGAACGATTCCGTCGTGGAGAAGGTAGACGGGAAAGAGTATATGTTCGTGTCGCGAAAATCCGATTATTCCAAATGGCAGCTTGTGGTATCCATGCCGGTTGCCGAGCTGCGCAAGCCCATCTCGACCATACGCACGACCACGCTGGTTGTGGGAGTTCTCACGCTTGCCGGTACATTGTGGCTTGCCTCTCGATTCGGAGGATCTATCACGAAGCCTATCCTGATTCTCAAGGAAGGCATGAGGGAGACGGAAAAAGGAAATTGGCGAAGGCTTGAGACGGACGGCCGTCAGGATGAGCTGGGGGGCTTGATGCGCAGCTACAATCTTATGGTGACCCGACTGTCCGAAATGATCGAGCGGGTATATGAAGCGGAGCTTACGACCCAGAAGGCGGCTCTGGAGCTGCAGGAGACCAGGCTGGAGCGTCAGCAGGCGGAATTTCAGGCGCTTCAACTGCAGATTAATCCGCACTTTCTTTATAACACGTTAGAGACTATTAAATGCTACGCGGTCGTTCAGGATTCGGATGAAATAACGGAAATGGTGGAGGCCATGGCGTTCATGCTTCGCTACTCCATCCAAACGAACTTGGAGGAGATTACGATAGCCAATGAGCTTCGCCATGTATTGAGCTACATGACGATTCTCAAGCACCGGATCGGCCGGGAGTTCGAAATCGATGTTGTGATTCCGCCAGCGCTGCTTCTCGCCAAGACGGTCAGGCTGACGCTTCAGCCCTTGATCGAAAATATTTTTCAGCATGCATTTTCCAATGGGATTGAGGACCGGCATTATATTCGAATCGACGCCAGGGTAGAGGGAGACCGGCTTTATGTTCTCGTAGAGGATAACGGATCAGGGATGTCCCGGGAACGGCTCGACGAGCTTCGCGAAAAGCTGAAC
The DNA here is from genome assembly GCF_000612505.1 of Paenibacillus sabinae T27. Lineage (NCBI taxonomy): Bacteria > Bacillati > Bacillota > Bacilli > Caryophanales > Paenibacillaceae > Paenibacillus > Paenibacillus sabinae. The sequence continues at coordinate 3,890,653 of NZ_CP004078.1, read as the reverse complement.
CTGAATCAACTGGCGGATACGGAAGGCGATTCCCGCTATCATAGAGGGGGGATTGGGATCATGAACGTGCACCGGAGAATCCAGATGGTGTTCGGAGAACAATACGGGTTAAGCGTCGAAAGCAAGGAGAATGAGGGAACGCGGATGATCTTGTCCATGCCTGTGGAGCGGGGAAAAGAATGTTTTAAAAATAAAACGTTATTGGGAGGAATATGCAATGATAATTGATTTGACTGGTAAAATTGCGCTTGTTACAGGGTCCAATGCGGGGATCGGCCGACAAATCCTGGAAACGCTGGCTGCTTCCGGCGCCAAAGTGGCCGTAAACTATTTGTTCGGCTCTTCGGAGGAGGCGGTGGAAGCGGTCCGTCAGGCCGGAGGAGAAGCTTATGCTTTTCAGGCAGATGCAACAAGCCCTGCCCAACTGGACAACATGGTGAAGGAAATTGAGGAGCATTTCGGCGGAACCATCGATATCCTCGTCAACAACGCGGGCGGTATGGTCAAGAGGGTTCCCAATACCGAAATGGACGAAGAACATTACAACAAGGTGTTGGACGTCAATTTTAAATCATGCGTGTTTGCCTGCAAAGCCGTAGCACCGGGAATGATCGCCAAGAAAAGAGGTAAAATCATCAATGTATCTTCCCTCGCGGCCCATGACGGCGGCGGGCCCGGCGCTTCTGTCTATGCGGCGAGCAAAGCGGCGGTATGGTCTTATACCAAGGGGCTTGCCAAGGAACTGGGTTCTCACGGAATAAATGTAAACGCTATCTCCCCCGGGTTCATCGGTCAGACCGCTTTTCATGCTACTTTTACCCCGGAAGCGGCAAGGCAGGCAACGATTACGAAGATTCCGCTAGGCCGGGAAGGCGTTCCGCAGGATGTGGCCAACGTGACACTATTTCTCGCTTCGGAGCTGTCGGATTATCTGACAGGCGAAATCATTGAAATTAACGGAGGCATGTCCATGCGATGATGACCATAAAGGAGAAAGCGGTTACTTTTTCCTGGGCCCGCCATGCGGTGGATAAATTGAAGACAGAGCTGGACTTTTTCCGGAGTGAAGAGATTCTTCTTCCGGAAGAGCCCGGCGGCTGGTGGCATCAATATGTGTGTCCCCGGCATCATACCGAGCTGATCTTCGATGCTGCAGAGCGGGATGCGGTTGTCTTTTCTTGTCCGAAGGGCTGCAAGCTGGAAGGTGAACCGTACCGGGGAGCATGGCTGGTATACCGGCATCAGGCGATGGCTCGGTACGCGCTGCAGGCTGCTGCGGTATACGCCGCAGACGGGGAAGACTTCTATAGCGGCCTGGCCCGGACGATTCTTGCCGGATATGCGGAGCAGTTCCCGCTATATCCGGTTCATCCCGATGCTCAACCCTGGATGCTTAGGGGCCGAGCCTTTCATCAGGCGCTGACGGAGGCTATCTGGTCCACCACGCTTATTCGGGCCTACTTGCTTCTTGTGGACCATGGAGTGACGTTCACGGCAGGGGAAGAGAAGAAGCTGCAGGCGTTCTTCACGATGCTGGAGGAGAGCATGGAGCAGTACCGCCGCATTCTCATTCACGAGAAGAAGAATGCAGAGAACAATTATACCGCATGGCTAAACGCCAGCCTGGCTTGCGTATATGCCGCCAAGGGTACCGGGGAAAAGCTCGGTTCCCTGCTGGAGGGGGAAGGCGGGTTCTATCATCATCTGTCTATTGGCGTCAAGCCGGACGGCTTTGAATTTGAAGGCAGCACGTACTACCATATTTTTGTGCTGCGGGCTTATCTCATAGCGGCCGAGATGGCCGAACGCTTCGGTGTCGACCTCTATGACGCCAAGGGAGATCAGGGACAATCCATCCGTGGCATGTTTCAGCTGCTGGTAAAGCTTAGTGGCGATAACGGGGAGCTTCCAGCCCTGCATGATGGTCCTTATGCACGCGTTCCCTTCGCGCGGGAAATCGCTGAAGTATTCGAAATAGGGTGTGCGGTTTACAAAGACCCCACCTTCCATCCTGTACTGGCGAAGGCTTATCGGTATTTATACGGGCAGGAAGAGCGGACCGGTCTGGAGGCGGTGCTGTACGGACAAGAAGAGAGTATGGAGCTTCACTCCGCCTCCTGGAAGAGGGCCTCTGTCCTGCTGCCGGATTCCGGCTTCGCCATCCTCCGCCACCCGGGCAACCCCCTGTCTGTTCTGGCAGACTTCGGAGAGCATGGCGGCTCTCACGGGCATTATGACAAGCTGCATATCACAATTATGCATCGGTTGGGAGAGGTTGCTCCCGAGCTGGGAATGGTTCCTTACGGCTCCACTTTGCGAAAGGAATGGTATGCCGAAACCGCGAGCCATAACACGGTAAGCATCGGAGGACGCTCCCAGGCTCCCCATACCGGCAGCTGCAGGCAATTCCGGCAGGAAAATGAAGATACGTACTTATGGATTCGCTCGGACGGCGCATATGAAGAGGCTGTTCTCGACCGGCATCTTTTATTGACCGACGGTTGGCTGCTGGACTGGTTTCATGTTGAGCAGGTGACGGGCCGCGAGCAGGATCGGGAAATAGACTGGTGGTATCATCCGACGGGACATTTGCTGTTCCCGGTCGAGTCTTCCCGCGTCCGGACGGACTCTCCGGCAGTCCTCGGACAGGAAGCGGGCTACGGTTCAGTAGAGGTGCTATCCTTACTGAAGAATGAGACGGACTGTGCGTTAAGAGCAGGGTGGAGCACCCGTCATGGTGAAGGGGGTCACGACCCGGAATATGAAGTGACCGTAAGCGCTCTGCTGCCGCCCGGCTCCATTCTGCATGAAATCCGCACACCGGGTATTACCGAAGACCCGAGCAGGCGCATTCGAGGCATCATGCTTCGGCACAGAGGCCCCTCGGCCCATTTTATTACGGTTTACCGGGCCGGTCATGAACCGGCTGTACTGAAGCTTGTGAGTCAAGCGGGCGGACCGGCCCGAATCCAGATAGAAGCAGATGGGCAACGAGTTGCCTATTGCCTGAACCCCGAAGCGGGACTGATTCAGGAAGAGTACCGGAATACGGAGGAGTAAAGATGTCCGAACCTTTATTTCAACCCGCCAGCGGCGTTCTCGACGTGTCTTATGGGCCTGATGAACATACGGATGTTGGAGAGAACCCGCCGCGTTTTACATGGATGCCTGCTTGTCTGGAAGAGGGAATGTATGAGCTGCAGATATCCTCAACCACCGAATTTGAGCCTGAATGCACGCTGACTTACAGTCGAATACCCTATAATCTGTTTACTCCGGATAAGCCGCTGGAACCCGGCAGCTATCATTGGCGCTACACTCTTATCGGGGAGAATGATACCCGTTTCGGATGGAGCGAAGTAAGGGATTTCGTGGTTGCGGATAAGCTGCCGTTAACGCCTCTCCCATCCCGAGCGGAACGGTATTCCGCCGCTTCCGCCAGCCATCCGCGGCTTTGGCTCCAGGCGGAACAACTTCATTCCTTCCGGGAAGCCGTCCGCCAAGACCCTGTCTCGACTGGCTGGGATGACTTTATGAAGCATTCCGTCCTGCCCTGGACAGAGCGTGCTCTCATTCCCGAGCCTGCACCATATCCGGATAATAAGCGCGCCGCCAAGCTATGGCGACAGATGTATATGGACTGCCAGGAAGTTTTCTACGCCGTTCGGCATCTTGCCATAGCGGGGGTTGTGCTGGAGGACGAGGTGCTCATCGCCAAAGCCAGAGAGTGGCTGCTTCATGCTGCTAGTTGGAACACGGAGGGTACCACCAGCCGGGATTACAATGATGAATGCGCCTTTCGCATAGCCGGAGCGTTGGCATGGGGCTATGATTGGCTTCACGGCTCTCTGACGGAAGAGGAGCGTCTTAAGGTACGGCAGGCTCTGCTGCGGAGAACCGGACAGGTGGCCTTCCACGTCATCGAACGCTCCCGAATTCATCAAGTGCCTTATGACAGCCATGCGGTCCGCTCTTTGTCCTCCGTGCTCGTTCCCTGCTGCATTTCCATGTTGGGTGAGGAGGAGAAAGTTCAGGAATGGTTTGATTATACGCTGGAGTATTTCTCCGCAATGTATACTCCATGGGGCGGCAAGGATGGCGGCTGGGCTGAAGGTCCTATGTATTGGACCACTCAGATGGCTTTCGTTACAGAGGCGTTCAATCTGGTTCGCAAATACATGGGAATCAACTTCTATGAGCGTCCCTTCTTACGCAAAACCGGCGACTTTCCGCTCTATTGCTTCAGCCCCGACACTTTGAGGGCCAGCTTCGGGGATCAATCGACGCTGGGAGATCCGGTCAGTCTCAAGACGGGCTTCAATATCCGCCAATTCGCCGGCTTAATGGGAAATGGACAATACCAGTGGTATTATGAGCGGACCAACGAGCTGAATCCCGATACCCAGATGATCTTCTATAATTACGGCTGGTGGGATTTCCGGTTCGATGAGATGGTTTACCGCAAGGATTATCCGCAGGTTCCTTCAGAGCCGCCGCTCGCTGCGGAGCCTCTGAAGTGGTTTCAGGATGTTGGCTGGGTCGCTATGCATCATCGGATGGCAGAGCCGCAGGAGCATATCATGATGCTCGCCAAGAGCAGCCGTTACGGCTCCGTGAGCCATAGCCACGGTGATCAGAACGCCTTCCTGCTGCATGCGTTCGGCGAGCCTCTGGCTATCGAGAGCGGCTATTACGTCGCATTCAACAGCACGATGCATATGCAGTGGCGCAGGCAAACCCGCTCCAAGAACGTGATTCTTATTGACGGAAGGGGCCAATATGCCGGAACGGACAAATCGAAGAACATGGCAGCCTCCGGCAAGGTGCTGAAGGCGCATAGCACGCCCGGGATCAGCTACACTCAAATGGATGCAACGGAAGCCTACCGGGAGAATGTGCCCTATATCAAGCGGTATGTGCGGGAAATATACTTCTTTGACAGCGCTTATTTTGTCATCACCGATAGTTTGGATCTGGAACGTCCCGGAAAACTGGATTGGCTGTTCCATACGCTATATCCCATGACGTTGAAAGGCCAAACCTTCAAAGTAAATGGCAAAAAAGCTCAAATGGAGGGCCGGTTTGTCTACAGCTCTTCCGGAGAGATGGCGCTTAGCCAAAACAATCAATTTACCGGTGTAGATCCGAAGGATTGGGAAGGGCTGCCCGAGCATTGGCACCTGACTGCATCAACCGAAGAGGCCATGAGCCATCGGATCGTTACTCTCCTTATTCCCCAAAAATCAGGAAGCCGGGATTACGTATCGTACTTTATGGACGATCAGGACCATGGGGTTCATGTTTACTTTACGAATCAGGGGGTTACCCACCGGGTTGAGATTCCTAAAGCATACTAGTCTTTAAAAGCGTTTTCAATTGCGATTGGCACCCCATTTTACAAGGAGAAGGTTATAAAATGAAAAAGTGGATTGGCGTCTGTCTGACTGCATTAATGGCCGCTTCAGTCATTGCAGGTTGCTCGGGTAAGGATAAAGAAGTGACTGCCGGGGAAGTGACAAATGCGCCGCAGAAAACTAAATTCTCCATCTCGCTGCGGACGCTGGCATTTAACTATGTTGAGAAATCGCCCAATCTGAATAAGGATAAATGGGTGAAGAAGCTGGAGGAGATGACGAACACCGATCTGGACATTGTACTGGTTCCTCATAAGGAGTTCGAGCAGAAAATGGTCCAGATGTTCGCCACTAACGATATTCCTGACGTGGTTCAAGGCTCAGGCGGCGTAAACGGCAAGGAAATGGCCGGTTCCGTTGTGGCGGGCGTGTTCATGCCCCTGGATGACCTGCTGCAGAAATACGGTCAGAACCTGTTGAAGAAAATTCCGCAGGAAGCCTGGGAAAATGTCACCTATCAAGGGAAAATCTACGCGATACCGGAGTTTCTGTCCAATCCGTCCCGTCGCGCGACTTGGATTCGCAAGGACCTGCTGGATCAAACTGGATTGCCGGTTCCCAAAACGGTCGATGAGTACTTGAATGTGCTCCGGGCCTTCAAAAAGCTGGGCGTTGAGAACCCGTACATGGGCCGGCAGGATTTCAAGTATTCCGACGCTTTCTTTGGCGCTTATGATGTTTTTCCGTATCTGTCCATGTTCGAGGAAGTAAACGGCCAGGTTCAGCCGAAGTTTATGGACAACGAAAATATGATGAAAGCGTTGCAGACCTACAAGACCATGTATGACGAAGGCTTGATCAACAAGGAATTCGCCACCATCAACCCGACCAACTACAAGAATGCGATTCTCGCGGGTAAAGCGGGTATGTGGACGATGAATGCCAATGAGCTTCTGCAGTGGGAGCAGCAATTGAAGGCTGCAACGCCATCCGCCGAGCTGGAGATTATTCCTTCGCCGGTTGGCCCTGACGGAAAAGGCGGCTCCTACTTGTACGGCTCCGTTACGCGCACCTACTTTATCAAGGAAGGTACGAAGAATGCTGCGGATATCGTGAAATTCTTTGACTGGATGCTGAGCGATGAGGCGGAAACCTTCTTTACCTTCGGGAACAAGGGCGAAACCTATAAGGAAGAGAACGGCAAAATCGTATACACCCCCCCGACGGATTCCGCTGCCGTAGATGAGGAGCGCTACCGTCAGTCCTTCCTGTGGCTGGTGCAGGACACCACTTACAACAAGGGGGTCCTTAATATGACGGAAGAAGGCAAGGATCTGATCAAAGTATACGAAACGATTCTGGCTAAGGAAGGCCGCGACGGGATTCAGTTCGACCCGCGTCTTGACGCCCTGGTGAAGAATCCGGACATCTCTCCCAACTCGGATACGGCCCCTCCGGTGCTGTTGACGCACATGGTGAAGATGGTGTATGGCAAGGAGCCCATCAGCGACTGGCCGAAGGCTGTAGAAGAGTGGCTTTCCAAGGGCGGCAAGGATGTCATCAAGGAAGCTACGGAAAAATATAAAACCAAAACGGGTATCACCATGCCCCGCAGATAAGCTTGCTCTTAAGAGGAGCTGACGGATTATACCGGGCTCCTCTTAAGTATAAAGATTCGGCTGTCGAGATTATTCTCGGCAGTTTTTTTGTGCAAGGAGTATGCAATGGGAAATCCTCATCAGGAAGCGGCATGGCTGCGGCTTTCCTCCAGCAGCTTCGCGTAATACCCGCCCCGCTTCAAGAGTTCCGCGCTGCCGCCCGACTCGGCGATCCGGCCGTTCTTCATCGCGATGATGATATCGGCTCCGGCAACCGTCGACAGGCGGTGGGCGATAATCAGGGTCGTTCGCCCGCGAGCAAGGTTGTCAACCGCCCGTTGAATCAGCTTCTCCGTGTGCGTATCGATATTGGCCGTCGCTTCGTCGAGCACGAAGATCGCGGGATCATGCGCAAGCGCTCTGGCGAAGGAGATCAGCTGCCGCTGGCCCGCGGACAGGCTGCCGCCCCGTTCCGTAACCGGCTCGTCGATCCCGCCCGGCAGTTCCCTAACGAACATCTCGGCGCATGAAGCCCGAAGAGCGTTCCGTAAGGTCCCGTCGTCGATATCGTCCCCGAGCGTAATATTGTCCCGGATCGTACCCGAGAACAAAAACACATCCTGCAGCACGACGGAAACGTTCCGCCTTAGATCGGTAAGCCGGATATCGTTGACGTTGACGCCGTCGATCAGAATCTCGCCCTTTTGCACACGGTAGAATCCGTTGATAAGGCTGATGATCGTCGTTTTGCCCGCGCCGGTCTCGCCGATAAAGGCGGCGGTCTGGCCTTTTTCGATCACGAAGCTTACGTCCTTCAGCACCCAATCGTCATCGGTATAAGCAAACCATACATGCTTGAACTCGATCTTTCCGTCCAGGCGCTTCATAGGAAGTCCCTCCTCTGGAGCTTCCAGCCGGTCCTGTTCCCGGAACAGCTCGGAAATCCGTTCGGTGGAGACAAGCGCCGATTGAATCGAGGTATATTTGTCGGCAAGGTCGGAGATGGGCGCGAAAAATTGCTTGATGTACGTCGTGAACGCATAAAGAACGCCGATTTGCAGCGAGCCGCCGAAGATTTTGCCTGCACCGTACCAGACCAGAATGGCGATGGACAGATTTTGAAACAGATCGGAGGCAGGCTTCAGGATGCTGTTCAGCCGCACTTGAGTCAGCGTGGTTGCAAAATAGCGGCCGTTTAGCTCCAGAAACTGCTCTTCCTTTTCTTTTTCGGCGCGGAAGATTTGGATAACCCGCATTCCGGAGATGCTCTCGGCGATGAAGCCGTTGATTTTGCCGATATAATGCTTCATGTGATAAAAGTTTTTTTGAATCCGGTTCTTGATGAAGACGACCAGGAAGACGATGAGCGGAATCACGATAAAAGAAACGAGCGTCAGCTTCAGGCTGAGCGATAGCATGACGTACACGATTCCACCGAGAAGAAGCACATCCTTGATCAGCATAACGACAACGTCAGTGTATAAATCGCTGATTTCAGACGTATCGTTAGTTGCCCGCGTGATTAGCCTTCCGGGAAGGGTTCGGTCCAGATAGGAGAGGGGGAGCAGTTGAATGATCGACAGCACTCTGACCCGCAGATGATGAATCAGACTCTGTCCCGATCTGGCGACGAGCAGCGCCTGAATGTAGGAGAAAATGCCGCCCGCCGCCGAAACAGCAAGATACAGCAGCGCCATGCCCCCTATGGAATCCAGGCCGCGCGGGACGGCATGCCCGATCAGGAAGCGGTCGATGACCCGCTGAAGGATCAGCGGCTGAACGAGGTAAGCAGCGTTCACAATGACCACGCATAGGCAGGCGATCGCGAGCGGAGCGGCGTAAGGCGCTGACAGCCGCAGCAGTTCTTTTACCGGACCCGGGGATGTCCCTTTCTCAAGCCTTACGCTGGACGTCTTCCTGTTGAGCCGTGTAGAGATCATAATACATTCCTCCTTTCTGCAGGAGCGTTTCATGCGTCCCACGTTCGCGAATGGCGCCCTTATCCAGCACAATAATCTCGTCTGCTTCCATAAGCGCGGAAATCCGGTGGGAGATGATGATATTGGTTCTGCCTTTCCGCGCCCGGCGCAGGCTTTCCAGTATTCGTCCTTCCGTGACGGCGTCAACCGCCGAAAGCGCATCATCCAGGATGAGGACGGCAGGATCCCTGATCAGCGCGCGGGCGATGGCCATCCGCTGTTTTTGGCCGCCAGATAGATTGACTCCGCGGTCTCCGAGAAGAGTGTCGTATCCGTCAGGGAAACGGGAGATGCTGTCCGCGATCAGACTGAGCCGGGAGGCCGCCTCAATCTCCCCATCGCCGTATGTATCCTTGAACAAGACGATATTATCTTTAACTGTAGATGCAAAAACAAAAGTATCCTGCGGCACCAAAGCGATGCTTTCCCGCAAATGTTCAAGCGAATAATCGCCGATGTCACGGCCGTCCACCAGAATTTGCCCAGGCGCCGTATTGTACAGCCGCAGCAGCAGAGCGGCAAGCGTGCTTTTGCCCGCTCCGGTTGGTCCGATGACGCCCAGCGTACGCCCTTGGGGCAGTCGCAGCGAGATATCCGTAAGTCCGGGAACGCCGGCGCCCTCATAAGAAAAGGTTAAATGGCGCATTTCGATATCGCCTTCCGGTCGAACCCGCAGCGCATGCGGGGAATCCATGATATCCGGCTTGACGCTCAGGATGTCATACAGCCTCCCGAGGGAAGCCATGCCGCGCTGGAAAATGGTGACGACCCGGCCTATGGATACGATCGGGCTGACGATCAGGCTTAAATATCCGTTAAACGCTACAAAATCGCCGATGCTTATCTCACCCCGCAGCACCATGCGGCTTCCGTAGAACAGACTGATTACGAAGCAGACGGCAAATCCGAATTCGATCAAGGGAGGAAGCGCGGCGGATACCTTGATCAGATTCACATTCGACTGCGCCATGCCGCGGCTTAAAGCGCCAAATTTTTCGATTTCCGTACGCTCCTGGGCATACGCTTTGATCACCCGGATGCCGGAAATATTCTCCTGCACTTTGTCTGTCACGAGCCCGAACTGATCCTGAACGATCCGGAAGCGGCTCTGAATCTTGCGGCCGATGAACAGCATGAGCGCGACGATCAGCGGCAGGGGAGCAAGCGTCAGAAGCGCAAGCCGGACATCCACCGCGGCGAACATAAAATAAATAGAGGACAGGCAGATCACGATTCCGTTAAAGGACATCGCCGTGGCCGGACCGAAAGTCATGCGAACGGCGGAAATGTCGTTGATGGCATGGGCGATCAGATCGCCCGTTTTGCGTGTGCTGTAGAAGGAGGGAGACAGGGTCAATAAATGCCGGAACAGCTCTTCCCGAATATAGCACTCCAAATTCCGCCCGTTCCCGATAATCATATTTCGCCACAGAAAGGTGAAGACGAAGACGGCTAAGGCGATCAGCACCATCCACAGCACGTTTGTCATCACGGGACGAAGCGCAAAGCCACTCTCTTTCATCAGGTCGACAGAGCTGCCGAGCACTTTGGGAAAAAGCGTCTGAATAAACGAAGCGGCGAACATAAACGCAAAGCCTGCGGCGTAGCTGAGCTTTCGGCTCTTGAAAAACCGCAGCAGTACAGAATCCTTCATAATCACCCCACCTTGAACCTAAAGTCAAATGCGCCGGACCGACTCCCTTTCCACGAGAGTGCTCAGAATTGCGATGTTTTCGGCGGGCTTGTCGGGCTCGGCAATCCGTTTGAGCAGCGTGGACACAACCGCCCGGCAGGAGTATCCGATATTTAAATCCATCGTGGTCAGTGGTGGCAGAGAGAGGGCGGATACTTCCGTATTGCCGCTGCCGAGAATGGAGACGTCGTCCGGCACTGTCATGTCATGCTGCTGGAGCGTACGGATGAGTTCGATCGCGGTAAAATCATGATCGCAAATAAAGGCGGTCGGCAGCTTTCTATCCTCGATCAGCTTCCTCAATTTCGCAGAGCCGTCTTCATCCGTATCAAAAAAGAGCGTTTCGTCCACAGGCAGCCCATTCTCTTCAAGCGCGGAGACAATGCCGCTCTCCTTCACCTTGTTCCTGTAGGCCTTCCGGTCGCCGGCAAAGCCGATCCGGGTATGGCCCCTGTCGATTAAATACTTGCACTGCTTGTAACCGGCGTTGATGAAGCTGAACCACACGCTGTCGTAATCGTAAGCCGGCGAATAACCGGTAAGAAAAATCAAATTACGTATCCTTTCGTTGATGAGCGCGGCATAATCCAGGTTGAACCTGCCAATCAGAATCACGCCGTCAAAGACGAAGCCCTTGCTAAGCCGGTAGGGAAGGATCATCCGGTTCTGGGTTTCCTTATCCAGAAATTCAATGCTGTAATCGGCGTCCTCTTTTTGGAGCGCCTGTTCGATCCCCTGCATCATATGGCTGAAATTGCTGTTGTCTTCGCGATAAGGCTTTTGATGAAGCACGAGAATGCGCGGGGACTTCCTTTTCTTCGGTTTGACATAGCCCATTTCCGCCGCTTTCTGTACGATCTTCTCCTTCAATTCGTCGCTGATGCCACTCTGGTCCGACAGAGCCCGGCTGACCGATACCGGCGAGAGGCCCATGGCTTCGGCAATATCGGTAATCGTTACTTTTTTTATTTTCAATCCAATCCCCCGCTTTGTGCTCTATACCTTTTATTTGTATGCCGCTATCATCATACCACTTTTTACCGATTTATTGACGTAAAAAATAACGAAAAATATGTTTATATTTTTGCGTAAATTAAGTATACGAAAATAAAGAAAAACATCGCTGCGTTTTCTTCCTCTTTTTACGAATGGAATCTCCGGATCATGCCGATCCTTGTGTAGTAAATTTACTAAAAAGAAGATATAATTTTGATAAAGATTTGTTAAATTCAGTCGATGTATGGAGCGGAATCAGATGAAAAAATTGACAATCGAAGATGTGGCGCAGAAGGCGGGCGTGTCGAAAAGCACGGTCTCGCAGTTTTTGAACAAGCGCTACAAGTATATGAGCGAGGCGACGAGGAACCGGATCTCCGAGGTGATCGACGAACTGAATTATCAGCCGAACGGGCTGGCGCGGGGTCTGAAACGCAACCGGACGAACACGGTCGGCGTCGTCGTGGGGGATATTAATTACTCACTGTCCATTCAGTGTATCCACGCCATTGAGAACGAGCTTCAGTTAAGCGGAAATCAGGTGATGATTTGCAACGCGGACGAGAATCCGGACAAGGAGAACAAATACGTTGAAACGCTGATGGCCCGGCAGGTGGACGGTCTGATCGTTTTTCCGACAGGGGATGACCCGTCGACCTATCAACGCCTGCTTGACGAACAGTATCCGCTGGTGTTTATGGACCGGCTTATGGAGGGGATTGCGACGCAGAGCCTGCTGGTGGACAATGAGATGGCGGTCAAGATGGCCTTTAAGGAATTCATCCGGCACGGGCATGAGCGGATCGCTCTTCTGACACTGCCGGCCGGCCGGTACGCAATTACCCCTCGCAAGGAACGGGCCTTCAGTTACCGGAGAGCGATCGAGGAAGCGGGGCTTGAGTGGCGGGAAGAGTATGTGTGCAGCGCGCCGAGAGAAGAAATGGGCGAAGCGCTGGAGCGCCTGCTGTCTCTGCCGGAGCCTCCAACCGCCCTGCTCGCTGCCAACGATATCGCGCTTGCCGAAATGCTGAAGTACGCGAATCGGCGGTCCATGTCCATTCCAAGGGATCTATCGGTCATCGGCATTGATGACGCGGAGTACGCGGAGATCTACAATCCCGCAATTACGACGGTGCGCCAGCCCGCATATGAAATGGGCGTACAGGCCGCGAAAATCCTCCTTGCCGGCATAGAAGACACGGGTACCTCTGTGCCGATAACCTACCGGTTCCCCCCGACCCTTATACAGAGACAGTCGGTCCAGGCTGCGCCAAAATCCGAATAAACCGGTTTATAAAACCAAGGACATCATCCGTTTAAGCGGATTAATGTCCCTGGCGGTTCTTCGAGGGAGTGCAGGGTATGGATCGGAAGCGTTTCGCCCGAAGCTCTAGGTCCAGAACCTTCGGACGAATCGTACGGGTTGAAACGCTCCGGTCAGACGGCGCCCGCTTTCATGAACTGTTCCAGCATCTCCCGGGTTGGCAGTCCGTCCATATCGCCCGGCGACATAACCGCTAACGCACCGATAGCATTGCCCCGTCTCACCGCTTCCGCCACGGGGAGCTTCTCCAGCAGCGCGCTGATCACACCGACGGCAAACCCGTCGCCAGCGCCCACCGTGTCAACGACCTGATCGACCTTGAACCCCGGCATAAAGCCTTCCGAATCGGAGGATTTGTAGTATGACCCTTCAGGTCCCAGCTTGATGACGACCAGGGAGACGCCCTGATTCAGGTAGAAGGAGGCGATTTCCTCCGGCGCTGTAAGTCCGGTCAGAATGCGGCTTTCGCCGAGGCCGGGGAGGAACCAGTCGCAGCGTGTGGCCAGATCGTTGATCGTCTCCACCATGGTCTTGGTATCCGGCCAAAGGGACGGGCGCAGGTTGGGATCCAGCGATACAGTTTTGCCGCTGCGCTTCATGAATTCCATCGCGTGTATGGAGAACTCGCGGCATTCCCGGGAGATTGCCGAGGAAATGCCGGTAACGTGCAGATGTCCCGCCGAAGCGAAATAAGACTCATCGAAATCCGCAAGTCCCAGTGTGGAGGCCGCCGAATGTTTGCGGAAATATTCCACCTTCGGATCGCCGGCGGTTACCTTCGATTTGATTAATATGCCGGTCGGATTTTCGCTGGAGAATGTGACGCTAGAGGTATCAATCCCTTCTTTGTTTAGCGCTTTCAAAATGAAGCTTCCGAAGCTGTCCTCTCCAAGCTTGGTTACATAGCCGACTTTATGCTCCAGCCGCGACAATCCTGCAGCAACATTGCTTTCCGCTCCGGCCAACGCTTTCGAGAAAGACATCGCTTCGTCCAGCGGTCCAGTCTCGTTGGCATAAAACATAGCCATCGGCTCGCCGAATGTGACTGCATCCAATCGTTTATTCATTTGGGCTCCTCCTAGGGGGATAGGAAATATCCTGTACTTGGTAATCTGTAGTCTTATTTTAAGGGTATCATATAAACCGATTTTGTACAATAACAAGAGCTTGGAAATTGGAGAATTGTTCATGAAGTAATGATGCGAATTGCTGGAATATTCCTTGATTATCAAGGGTTAATCCCTGTTTTCAACGGATTAGTCCTGTTGCGGCCTCAAAAAAGACATTGACTCTGTCTACAGTTGTTATTACTATTTTATTATTGTAAACAAAGGATTTATTACTGGATTTGATAAAATAATTTATCGTAATTTAGTAATTCATTATCTAATGTGAGAGGAAGTATAGGAATGAAAAAGTTAAAAGTGCTGCAGAATGTAGTTTCGGTCGGTGTGGTCGCTGTCATCCGCGCGGACAACGCCGAAGATGCTTTCCGCATGTCGGAAGCGTGTATTAAAGGCGGACTGACCAATATTGAGGTGACGTTTACGACACCTGAGGCGGATGTCGCCATCAAAAGGCTTGTCGCCGAATATGGTGACCAGGCGGTAATCGGAGCGGGCACGGTGCTGGACCCGATTACCGCCCGGATTGCGATTCTGGCCGGTTCGGAATTCGTAGTCAGCCCTTCTTTTGAAGAAGAGACCGCCAAAATCTGCAACCTTTACGGAATTCCTTACATGCCGGGCACCTTGACGCTGGATGAAATGAAGGCAGCGCTGAAGCTGGGCGTCGATGTGCTGAAGCTGTTCCCGGGCAGCGCCTTCGGACCGGACATCGTCAAGGCCGTCAAGGGACCGATGCCGCATGTGAATATTATGCCTACCGGCGGCGTGGACCTGGACAATATGGAGAAATGGATTCGGGGAGGCTGCATTGCGGTGGGAATCGGCGGCAATTTGACCGCTCCGGCCAAAGAAGGCCGCTATGATCTTATCACCGAGCTGGCCGCCAAGTATGTAGCGAAGTTCCAGGAGATTAAGGCAAGCTCCGTGAAGTAGTTCCGGCTTGGACAGGAGCCGCTTTCCTAATTGGAAGGCGGTTTTTTGGCGTCCGCTGGATCGTATCATTTTGCGCGAGGAATTCAACGAGTTAAAAGAGGCGCAATATGTCATTTTTGTAATAAAATTAGGATGACGGAACGTTTGATTGCCCCATCGTTTCCCTGTATGCTTAGAAAGGTGTGCGCCTGGAAATCAGGCCGTTTATATTTGAAACGATTTAACTCCACGAAAAACGCAGTTATCACAATCTGGTATTCCAAAAAGTTATTACAGATTGCAACAATTCAGCGGTCTTGCGCGTCAGTAAGATTGCATAGAGAGGGGGAACCTTCGTGGTGGAGCAGGGACTCATCAGAGCCGCTCAATCGGGCGATCGCGACGCTCTAATCACCCTATTGCGAGAAATTGAAGGCCATGTGTACAAGACGGCCTTTTACATTTTGCATAATGAGCAGGATGCGCTGGACGCTTCGCAGGAGGCTTTAATCCGGGTATACACCAAAATCGGCTCCTATGAAGAGAAGGCCCAGTTCAAGACCTGGGTTCAGCGGATCGTGACCAATATATGCATTGATAAATTCAGAAAAACAAAACCGACGGTTTCCATTGACGAGCATGAGCTGGTGTTCAAGGACAAGCAAAATGTGGAACGGGATGTGCTGTCCACCTATTTGGCGGAGGATATCCGTGAAGCGATTGACCAGCTGCCCGAGCATCACCGTACGGTTATCGTGCTGCGTTATTTGCAGGATTTTTCTTACAACGAGATAGCGGACTGCCTGGATCTGCCGCTGAACACGGTGAAATCCTATCTGTTCAGGGCAAGACAGCAGCTGCAAAACAGACTTCAGGAGTATCAGAAAGGTGGTGTATCGGGATGAACTGCGCGGAGGTGATGGAATGGATGCACCGTTATTTGGATCATGATTTGAGTCCGGATGAGAGTCTTGAAATGTTCCGTCATATCGACAATTGCCCTTCCTGCGCGGAATTGTTCGAGCGGTTGAACGTGCTCTCCAAAGAGCTGGAACAGCTCCCCGACGTTAGCCCGCCTTTCAGTCTGGTGGATTCGATTCTGCCAAAGCTTGAGGCCATTGACCGGGAGGCTGGTGTTATGGCCGCTAGTCCCGCGGAAGAACCGCAGGCCCAGCCCATGAGTCGCAAGGCGTCGCGGGCGCGGAACCGGAGCTCCTCTCTCGCCCCCCGTTTCGGAATAGGCATAGCCGCTGCGGCGGTGGTGCTTGCCATTGCGATGTTCAATATGCCGGAGAAGCTGCCGGGCGCCCAAGTGGACGAGGAGATGAACAGCAGTGCGCAGTCTAAGCGAAGCGATTCAACTGCAGGCAGCAGCGGAGACGATGCCGCTACGAAAATGACATTTGGCGCAGAGGTAGGAAGCTCCCCGGGAGAAGAGAACTCCACTCCGGCCGATACCGGAGCGTCGATCATGGCTGCGCCGGACAGTTCTTCCCCGGCAGAAGGCGGGCAGAACGGGCAGGGAGGGGGAGCCGCGCCGAAAACCGCCGATCCTGCTGAGAGATCAACGGACAACCGGAAGGGTGAGTCGGCCAAGAGTACGTCACCGGGTACGGAACACAGTGGACAATCGGAGAAATTGGCCCCTCCTTCAGCAGCGGCCGGGACGTCTGAATCGCCGAACGCCGACAAGGAGCTGAGCGATAGCCAAAGCGATCCGATGATACCGGAGAATACGCTGCAAGCCCCGAGCTTCAAAGATGGAGCCGCGGGAATTATGGGGATCGCACCGATCGAAACTCCGCCCGGTTCGCCTGCTGAGCCCCCGTCCTGGACGTCTCCCGACGGCCGGTATACCGCGGCGATCGAGGGGCAGAAACTCGTGATTTACCGCGCCGCAGGGAACAATGCAGAGGGAAGACAGGCTGTTGACACGATTTCCTTTGAAGGCGCATGGGTCTCCGGCGAATGGTCTGCCGACAACCGCCAGTTTACTTATGTGACGTCAGCGGAAGGCAAAGAACTGCGCGGCACATATACCGTACCGCAGGAGACTCCGGCCCATTCGGCCGCCCCTTCGGCATCGGGTTCGGCGGAACCGGCATCCCCGCCGCCGTCTCCGTCTCCGTCGCCGGAATCTTCAACAAAACAGTGAAAAGCTGCACGTTTTGCAGCCAACTGAATACAATACAGTATGGGGACAGGAATTGCCATGGAGCGGCAGTTCCCGGGTGAAGACATCGGTATGACCGGCGGCTGGGAAGTTTCTAGAGCTTCCCGCCCCGCCGTTTATATAGATGAGCCGCGTAAGAGCGAGGAGGCTCCGGCATGGTTGCCGGGGTCTCTTCGCTTTTGCTTGTACACTCACGGATTGTCCAGCATTCGCGCTCTTACGCACCGGTTCGTTTTTTGTTAAACTATTGGAACGAACATTCTCGGCAACAAAGCAGATATGAAAAAAAGGAAGTGGCGCAGCATGGATGCCAAAGCGGCGGCCAAAGAAATCAAGCAGGGGAAGTTCTCCCCCATCTATTGTTTATATGGAAGCGAAAAATTCCGCATGAACGAATTTGCGGCTTTTTTGGAGAGCGAGCTGATTGCGAAGGAGGACCGCGATTTCGCGGTGGTTCCGTTCGATCTTTCCGAGACGCCAATTCAGGCGGTGGTGGAAGAGGCCGAGACCGTGCCGTTTATGGTACCCCGCAAGCTGCTGGTGGTCCGGGACGCCTCGCTGTTCACGGCGGGCAAGGATAATGCCAAGCTGGAACACCGCCCCGAGGTACTTCAGGAATACTTATCCAGTCCCGCCGAATTCAGCGTGATCGTCTTTCTGGTGAACAGCGACAAGCTCGATGAGCGCAAAAAAATCGTCAAGGCGCTGAAATCGGCCGGAACCGTGCTGGCTTTCAACCCACTCGGCGCGGAGGAGCTGCTCCGCTGGGTGGAGAAAGGCATACGCGACCGCGGCAGTGAAGCCGCTCCGGGGGCGGCCGAAGCGCTCATCGCTGCCGCTGGAACGGGGCTTCAGGGACTGTCGGCGGAGATGGACAAGCTGTGCCTGTTCGCAGGCCGCGGGGGAACGGTGGACTCTGCCGCTATAGAGAGTCTGGTGCCGCGCGGAACGGAGCAGAATGTGTTCACGCTGGTGGAGGACATTGCCAATCTGCGGCTGGACAGAGCCTTGAGAACGCTGCATGAGCTGCTCAAGCAGCGGGAGGAGCCGATCAAGATCGCCGCGCTCGTCGCGCGGCAGTTCCGGATTATTTTGCAGGTCAAGGATCTGTCTTCTCAGAGCTACACTCAGGGGCAGATCGCCTCCCAACTCGGGCTTCATCCGTATGCCGTCAAGCTGGCCGGAGAGCAGGCTCGCAAGTTCCGCGGGGAGCAGCTGAGAGAGATTTTGAGCCTCCTCGCCGACCTGGATTTCCAGATGAAGACGGGCGGTATCGATAAGGTGCTGGGGCTGGAGCTGTTCATGCTGCGCCTTGGCGCCGGAAGGACAGCTTAAGAACTCTATCTATGTAAACTATCTTCCTTGATTCTCGTAATAGGCCTGGTCCGCATGCGCGTGGTCGGTCCCCTTCAAGTAGGCGAGAATCAGCTTCGGATGCTTCACAAGAAACCAGTCTCCAGCTTGATCGAACTTTCGGCAGGAGGTAATCATATAGGCTTTGGTCAACGTTCCGTATTTTTTCCCGAAGCGCTTTCCGTAGGTCTTGAGCCTCCGGGCAAAGTCGGCATCCTCGGACATCAGCATATTCTCATTAAAGCCGCCGATGGCATCGAAGTCGCTCTTTCGGCACCAAAATATACCGACCGAGATCGCTCCGTATTTGATTGCCATAGGAACGAGAAGCGCCAGTGCGGATACGGCGATGCCAAGGCTCATCCGCTCGAATCTTCCTGTGGTGCCTCCGCCGATGTATTTTCCCCCGGACAGCTGCCACTCGATTTCGGAGAGCATGTTAGCTGTCATCCGGCTGTCTGCGTCGATCGTCACGATGATTTCTCCTCTGGCTGCCGCTGCACCGGTGTTTCGGATTTGCGATAAATTTTTGCGGTCGTCGTGTACAATAACGCAGTTATACGAGCGTGCGATTTCTTCCGTCTTGTCGGTACAGCGGTTCAGAATGACAATGACCTCAACTTGGCCGACGCAGTTCTCCAAGGCGGCAGCAATGGAGTCCAGACATTTGGTGATATATTTTTCCTCGTTATGCGCGGGAATCAGGACGGAGAAGAGGATCTCTCCCGTTTCATCGGGCCCTGCAAACCTATGATTTTCCATTAAGAATCAACTCCTATTTACGGATGCCGTCAAGCAGCATGTCCGTCATTTTTCGGTACATCCGTCTCACATTTTCCTTATCCAGAAAGCGCGTGTTATTCGCCAATCCAGAATAAGAGGCCAGCAGGGCAAAAGCCATTTCTCCCGGCTCATCCTGCTTGAATTCTCCGCTCTCAATTCCTTCTCGGATAATCTCCTCAAAACGCCGTACATAGCCTGTAATGATAACGCCAAATTTCTGGACCGCTGCGGAGTCAGCCCCGATGGTCGCCATAAAATCCTCGCCGGCTTTGGTAAGCGAAAGATCCACATTATCAGCAAAAAGCTCGCTGTAAGCATACAGCTTGTCGACCGCCGAAGAGAACTGGGCGGAGCGGCTGTCCCAGTCTTTCCAGGAATCTTCGAAGGATGCTTCGGCCAGATGGACAAAAAGATCCTCTTTATTCTTAAAGTGATGATAAATACTGCCTTTGCTTAGACCTGTTGCCGTGCAAATATCGCTGATCGAAACGCCTTTGTATCCTTTTTGCGAAAATAGAGCTTTGGCGTGTGAAAGTATTGTTTCTTTAGTCTGAACCGAATCATGAGAGCGTTGATTAGGAGTCAAAGCCGGGACGCCTCCTTTCAATAAGATACCGAACGTTCGGTATGTTCAAAGGATATATTTTCCAAAGCTTGGTGTCCAGTGAAGAGTTTGTGAATGGAAGGAGCGGGAGGAGAGAATGGAGAGGAGAACGAACAACAAAAAAACCTGAACCGCGTCATCGGGAGCGGTCAGGTTCTTCAATTGCTCGATATAGAAGCTCTTAGCCCTGAGCGGAAAGAGCGTTCAATTTCTTCGCCAAGCGGGATTTCTTACGGGCAGCCGCATTTTTATGAACCAGACCTTTAGTTACGGCCTTGTCCAGCTTCTGGGAAGCAGCTTGGATAGCAGCTTTGGCAGTTTCTACTTCCGTACCTTCCACCGCGAGGTCGGCAGCTTTGACAGCTGTACGAAGGGCGGATTTTTGGGAAGCGTTCAGCGCACGGCGTTTTTCCGTTGTCTTAACGCGTTTTACCGCGGATTTAATGTTTGGCATTGCATTCACCTCCTGTAAGGCATTCGGAAATCATCAAAATGATTCACAACTTAAAATAGTTTAGCATGCAGAGCGGCAAAATGCAACAAGGAACCATGTAAATTCCCCGTCTCTTTTTGCATAATCCTGCCTCTCCTCCCGCACACTAGTAGTCAGGAAGAAACTTGATTTCTTATTGTTAAAAAGGATAGGAGGCGCATAACGTATGGAACTGGATCTGCAGCTTTATTCAGTGCGTACCGACTTGGCGGTAGAGTCCAAGGAAATGGCCCAGCGCTTGAGCAATATGCCGATTCCCGGGGTGAACGAGGAAGTAGAGGAGTCGGACGGGATCAAAATAACACGGCTTGCCGTGAGCAACGATGCCGGCTCCCAGCAAATCGGGCGGGCGATCGGCAATTATGTCACGCTGGAAATTCCCGGACTGCGGGGCGGAGATACGGCTCTTCAGCAAAAAGTGTCCGAAGCCTTCGCCCGCGAGTTCGAAAGCTTTATGTCGCGGATCGGAATCGGCAAGAATGCATCCGTGCTCATTGTCGGGCTCGGCAACTGGAACGTGACTCCGGACTCGCTCGGGCCGCTCGTGGTGGAGAACGCCCTGATTACCCGCCAATTTTACGAGCTGATGCCGGATCAGGTATCCCCGGGCTACCGGAACGTCAGCGCCGTCGCTCCTGGCGTGCTGGGACTTACCGGGATTGAATCGAGCGAGATCGTTCAGGGGATTGTCGAGCGCACGAAGCCGGACGCCATTATTGCCATTGATGCCCTGGCCTCCCGTTCGCTGGAGAGGGTCAACACGACGATCCAAATTGCCGATATCGGCATTCACCCCGGCTCAGGCATCGGCAATAAACGGCGCGGACTGACGCGCGAGGTGCTGGGCATCCCTTGTATCGCCATCGGCGTGCCGACGGTATGCTACGCCTCCACCATTGTGGGCAACGTGCTGGAAATGATGAGAAGCCACTTCGGCGGGGCGGACGGTCGGACCAAGGAAATTATGGGGCTGCTGGACAGCATTTCGGAGCAGGAGCGGCTGGCTTTGGTCAAGGAAGTGCTGGAGCCGCTCGGCCATGATCTGATTGTAACGCCGAAGGAAATCGACGAATTTATCGAAGATATCGCCAACGTTGTGGCCACCGGACTGAATGCGGCACTGCATGACGCCGTCGATCCCGGAAATGTTGGGGCTTATACCCACTGATCTGGCTAAATCAGCCTCGTCCGGTTTACCGGGGACGAACAGGCGATCGTTCCGATGAACGGCCATTCTTTTACAGCGCCTCACGAAGCCGGTATTTACTATTACGGAGTGTCGGCTTTTTGGAAGACGGAGGATGGTTTGTATTCCACAGGCGATACCTCTTCTGTGTTCAAGATCGAGGTATCCTCCGGGGATAATTAAATGAAAGCAATGAGCGAGGGCGAGCCTAATGAGGCCCGCTCTTTTTTTGCCGGGAGAAGGCATCACTGCGCATAGCGGGGGATTTTGTCTTTCTTTCGTTCTACCGTCTCTCTTCCGCTCATAGATTTGAAGTATAAGAGATTACAGCGAGCATGAGGAGGACATAACAATAATGAACAGAAAATGGTTTCATCTGTGGAACATCGGCCGTTTGCGTTCCAAGGCCCTTGACGCTTTGGCGCTTGGCAGGACGATGCTGCTCCTTGCCATAGGTTCCCTGGTCTTCTTCATCCTGCTGGGAACCGGGGGCATGGCGGGAGAGAGGCTGGATAACTCGCCGCTTCCTTCGATGAAAGGTCTTGCGGCTTCCCTCTCCGGCGGCCTGTTTAAGGAGCTTCTCGGGATGGAAGTCCCGCATCTGCCCAAGTCGAAGGAACCCTCCGCGCTGTCGGGAGGGAATGTCACGAGCTTCGTGTTTCAGCTTCTGACCAGCGTGAACCCTGGGGACCCGAAAAGCCTGCTGTCCCGGGAGGTCCCGGGGATGGCCGCCGACGACGCCGTGCTGCTGCGCAAAGGCTCCGGCGGAGTGGAGGGTGCTCCGGTCGATTATCATCCCGGAGCGGACGAGCCGGCGGAAGCAACGCCTGCGCCGACATCCGGGGGAAGCGCCGGAGCGCAAGAGACGCCGCTGCCGGAGAATAGCGACGCTCCGGCGCCGTCATCTGCTCCCGCCCAGGATAGTGGATCTGCAGACACGGAGTTGAAGCGGATTATGATCTACCATTCCCATCCGCGCGAAGCATACAATCCGCTGCTGTCCGCCAAGAGCGACAATCCCAGCTCCGCCGACCCTTCCAAAAATGTCATGATGGTCGGGTCCTACATCACCCAGCGGCTCGAGAAACGGGGCATCGGCACTCTCCATTCCACGGTGGACTATGCCACCAGGGTCGCCGATTACAACTGGAACTTTTCCTATAAATACTCCCGCGTGACCGTCAAAGCCGCGATGAGCGAGAATGAGGGAATGAGCGAATTGATCGACATTCACCGCGACTCGCAGCGGCATGACAAGACGACTACGGTTATCGGCGGAAAAAGCTACGCGCAGGTATATTTTATTCTGGGCCGTTCGAACAAGGACTGGAAGAAGAATGAGGAGTTCGCCAATAAAATTCATCAGCTTCTGGAGAAGCGCTACCCGGGAGTTTCCCGCGGCATCTGGGGCAAATCGTCGGGCAAGGGCAATAACGGGGAGTATAACCAGTCGATGTCGCCGAACAGCGTCCTGATCGAGGTGGGCGGCATAGACAGCACTGAAGCCGAGCTGAAGGCAACCTCCGATATCCTGGCAGATGCCATCGCGGATTTATATTGGAGCAGTCATAAGGCGGAAAAAGCAAACACCGAGGGCGGAACGGCAACGGCGCCGGCTGCGCAATAACAGGCAGAAGCCGTCCGTTAAACAGTCCGAATGTTCCGGGCCGGGGGCATGCATGAATGGAATGAAAGGGTGGGTAAAGATGTCTCGATTCGGAAAAAAGATGGTGGCAGTCGGCATTTGGGCCGGAATCGGCGTACTGGTGGGCATGCAGTTCGGCGGGAGCGGCGGTACCACATCTTCTCCCGTTCCGGGCTGGAGCGTCATTTCCGGAGGCGTTCAGAACACGGCGCCAGTCCCGCAGCCCCAGAACGGGACGGTCACCGGGCTTCAGGTGCAGAGTGACGGAAAAGGGGGATACATCTACGTTCCTGTAACCCTTGCACCCTCGGCCGTTCCGCAAGTCCAGACTCCGGCAGCGGAGCAGCCCGCAGCCGGCACCCCATCGTCCCCGGCAAGTGCTCAGCAGCAGATGGTCCCGAACTACAGCAGCACGCTTACGCCGGGGCAGATCCTTATTCCAGGGGAGCATAAATCCACGGTGGACGAGCTGGCGGACAAGACGGCGGGACTGCTTCAGCATGCGTCGCAGCGGGGAATCCGCTGGGTAGTCTCGCTGTTTGATTCTTCCGAATAAAACGCGGCAAGTATTACCTCGCCCTCTAAAGGAACGGCAGCTTCGTCCTTCAGTGGATAAAAATATCATGCGCTCAAGCAGGGGAGCCGGATTGCTGGGGGGAACATGTACTGCTATAATAAGATGATTACAACAGCCTGTCTGTGGGGGTAAGGAATGACTGACGTTAAGAAAAGGCAAGAACAAATCCGCAATTTCTCGATAATTGCACATATAGACCACGGCAAGTCGACGCTGGCCGACCGGATTCTGGAGTACACCGGAGCGCTCACTTCGCGCGAAATGCAGGAGCAGGTGCTCGACCAGATGGACCTTGAGCGCGAACGCGGCATTACGATCAAGCTGCAGGCCGTTCGCCTCACTTATCGCGCCGACGACGGGGAAGAATATCTGCTTAACCTGATCGACACGCCGGGGCATGTCGATTTCACCTATGAAGTTTCGCGAAGCCTCGCGGCCTGTGAAGGCGCGCTGCTCGTTGTAGACGCGGCCCAGGGCATCGAGGCCCAGACGCTGGCCAACGTCTACCTGGCGCTGGACAACAATCTGGAAATTTTGCCGGTCGTCAACAAGATCGATCTGCCGAGCGCGGACCCGGAGCGGGTCAAGCAGGAGATCGAGGACGTCATCGGCCTGGACGCGAGCGAGGCGGTGCTTGCTTCCGCCAAGGCGGGCATCGGCATCAAGGAGATTCTGGAGCAGGTGGTCAAACAGGTACCGCCGCCTTTCGGGAGATCCCGAACAGCCGCTGAAGGCGCTGATCTTCGACTCGCATTACGACCCGTACAAAGGGGTAATCGTCTATGTCCGGGTAGTTGACGGCAGCATCCGCGCCGGCTCGAAGATCAAGATGATGGCGACGGACAAGACCTTCGAGGTTATTGAAGTCGGCGCGTTTATGCCGCGCATGAGCATCGTCAGCGAACTGAACGTCGGTGATGTAGGCTTTATCGTTGCCGGCATCAAGCATGTTGGCGATACCCGGGTCGGTGATACCGTGACGGACGCCAAGCGCCCGACAGCCGAGCCGCTGCCCGGCTACCGGAAGATCAATCCGATGGTATACTGCGGGCTCTATCCGATCGAGACGTCGGATTATAACGATCTGCGCGAGGCGCTGGAGAAGCTGCAGCTTAACGACGCGTCGCTGAGCTTCGAGCCCGAGACTTCGAGCGCGCTCGGCTTCGGCTTCCGCTGCGGATTCCTCGGCCTGCTGCATATGGAGATTATCCAGGAGCGTATTGAACGGGAGTTCAATATTCCGCTCATTACGACGGCACCGAGCGTAATTTACCGGATCAAGCTGACGAATGGCGAAATGATCGAGATCGACAACCCGTCGAACTATCCGGAGATCGGCAAGATCGAGTATGTTGAGGAGCCGTACGTCAAGGCGGCTGTTATCGTGCCTAACGATTTTGTCGGCACGGTCATGGAGCTGTGCCAGAACAAGCGCGGCGAATTCGTCAACATGGAATACCTGGACGAGAACCGGGTGACCATCACTTATCAAATTCCGCTGTCGGAAATCGTCTACGATTTCTTCGACCAACTGAAATCCGGAACAAAGGGCTATGCGTCCTTCGATTACGAATTGTCCGGTTACCGCCAGTCGAATCTGGTTAAGATGGACATTCTGCTTAACGGCGAACAGGTCGACGCCCTGTCGTTCATTGTTCACCGCGACCGGGCCTATAACCGGGGCCGCATCATTTGCGAGAAGCTGCGCGGCCTCATTCCGCGCCAGATGTTCGAGGTGCCGATTCAGGCTTCGGTCGGAACGAAGGTCGTTGCCCGCGAGACGGTCAAGGCAATGCGCAAGAACGTGCTTGCCAAGTGCTATGGCGGCGACATTTCGCGGAAGCGGAAGCTGCTGGAGAAGCAGAAGGAAGGCAAGAAACGTATGAAGCAGGTCGGCAGCGTCGAGGTACCGCAGGAAGCGTTCATGGCGGTGCTCAAGATCGACGAGTAGATATTCAGGCAAATATCGCAGTTTATTCATCCAGGGAAGCCAAGGTGGCTTCCCTTTTCATCTAAGGAGGACAGCTTAATGACCAACCTGTCAGGCTTGCAAGCGAGCCGTCCGCCCGAGGCGGTGTACATTCATATTCCTTTCTGCACGAACAAGTGCTTTTATTGCGATTTCAACTCTTATGTATTGAAGGATCAGCCCGTCATGGATTATCTTCGCGCGCTGGAGCAGGAGATGGAGCTCACTGTCCGCGATAATCCGCCGGGTGTGATTCGCAGCATCTTTGTGGGCGGCGGGACGCCTACGGTGCTGAAGCCGGAGGAGATGGAGTATTTTCTGAAGACGGTGCGCACCTACTTCCCGAACTGGGCGGAGGATATCGAGTTCTCGATGGAGGCAAATCCCGGCACAACCGATCCGGACAAGCTGGCAGTCATGAAGGCGGGCGGGGTGAACCGCGTCAGCTTTGGCGTGCAGGCGTTCCAGAACGAGCTCTTGAGCGGGATCGGCCGCATTCACAACACCGACGATGTTTACCGCAGCCTTGACAATGCCCGCGCCGCAGGGCTCACCAACCTGTCGATCGACCTGATGTTCGGCCTGCCGAACCAGACGGTTGATATGCTGGGTGAGAGCATCAAGCGGGCGCTTGCCCTCGGCCTGCCCCATTACTCCATTTACAGCCTCAAGGTGGAGGAGAACACGCTGTTTCATACGCTTTTTAACAAGAATCAGCTGCCGCTTCCTACAGAAGAGGATGAGCTGGCGATGTATCTGCTGCTGATGTCTTCCATGGAAGAGGCGGGCTACGGGCAGTATGAAATCAGCAACTTCGCCAAGCCTGGAATGGAGAGCCGTCATAATATCACTTATTGGCGCAATCAGGATTACTACGGTCTGGGAGCCGGAGCGCACGGATATGCGCGGCGCATGCGGCATATCAATGTGAAGGGCGTGAGCCCATATATTGAGGCGACCAAGAACGGCCTGCCCCGGCTGAATGCTTATCCGGTAACGCAGGAAGAGGCCATGGAGGACTTCATGATGGTGGGCCTGCGAATGCGGGAGGGCGTGACCGGCGAAGCTTTCCGGAAGCAGTTCGGCCGGCAGCTGGAGGACGTATTCGGAAGACCGCTGCAAAAAATGCTGAGCGCCGGTCTGCTTGAACATGAAGGCGGAAACTACCGATTGAGCCGCCAGGGCATTTTATTCGGAAATGATGTGTTCGGAGAATTTGTCGGAGTTTTGACGGAAATTTAATTTTTAAAATACCTATTGAATCCTAATTCACCATGTTGTATATTTATTCATAGTTATTTATGGAGGAGTGAAGCACAGTGCTTGCCAAGCCGAGACCCGCAGAGCCGGAACCAACGTCCGCAGCTATTTGCAGAAGCGCTACTTTGGAAGATGTTGAGCCGTTGTATTTGATGATAGAAGAGTATGCGCAGCGCGGGATCATGCTGCCCCGTTCCCGAAAGGTACTGGAGAGGCAGATTGATCAGTTCGTTGTAGCGGAAGTTAACGGTAGGGTTGTAGGCTGTGGTTCGCTGTGCCGCCTTGGAAATGATCTTGTCGAGATTCGTTCGCTCGGCCTGCGCGATGAGTGCAAGGGTCAAGGGATCGGCTCCATGATTGTGGAGGAGCTGACCAAGGAAGCGAGACGCCAGAAGATTCCGAAGATTATGGCGCTGACTTATGCCGTCAACTTCTTCCTGAAGAACGGCTTTCATATCGTCAACAAGGAGATTTTCCCCGAAAAGGTATGGACCGACTGCGTCAACTGCTCCAAGCAGCATGCCTGCGACGAAATCGCCGTTCTCAAAATGCTGGACTAATACAAGGTATTAATAAATCGACCACTCTTCGCCGGCAGGCTTGTCCCATCCGGCGCGGAGTGGTTATTTGACTTTTTGGGGTTTTGGGAGGTCGGACTGCCCGGAAAAGCAGTGTAAAGCTAAGGCAAAATCGCCTGCACCCGCCTTGCCGACTCACTTGACAATGTTAAGCTCGGTTTGGTATTTTTGTATTAGTGATTAGCACTCTATGGAGATGAGTGCTAACGAGCGAATTCCACAGGCGGACAGGAGGGAATGACATGTTAACCGAACGCCAGAAAATGATATTGAACGCCATTGTGGATGACTATATCCGTTCGGCCGAGCCGGTAGGATCGCGAAGCATATCCAAACGGGGCGATGTCAAGTTCAGTCCCGCCACGATTCGCAATGAGATGGCCGATTTGGAAGAGCTGGGATTCCTGGAACAGCCGCATACGTCGGCGGGCCGGATTCCGTCCCATAAAGGCTACCGCTATTATGTGGACCATCTTGTGCCGTGGAATTCGGCAGGATCGGCCGAAACGGAAACGATCCGCGCTTTTTTCGCCGAGAAGCTGAATGCGACCGAGCAGTTGATTCAACATACGGCCATGATTTTATCGACGATGACGAATTATACTTCCATCCTGCTGGGACCGGAGGTTTTTCATACTTCACTGCGCCATTTTCAGCTGCTGCCGTTGGATGACCGGACCGCCGTGGCGATTATCGTCACCAGCACCGGACAGGTTGAGAACCGGAAAATCAACATCCCTCCGGAGATTTCGGTTTCCGAAATGGAGAAGGTAGTCAATCTGCTCAACAGCAAGCTTGTGAATGTACCCCTTTACAAACTGAAGAGCAGGCTTTACTCCGAGCTTGGGGAGGAGATGCAGCGTCATATTTCCCATTATGAGGAACTGATGCATATGCTTGACGAGGCGCTCGAAAGCGACCCGGAACCGCGCATTTACCTCAGCGGTGCCACCAACATGCTGACCCAGCCGGAATTCCGGGATGTCGACAAGGTCAAGGATATCCTTGATCTGCTGGAGGAGACACCTACTCTGCTCAAAATGCTCGCTCCGGCCTCCGGAGGCACCGGCATTCAGGTCCGGATCGGCACCGAGAACAAGCATGAAGCCTTTTCAGACTGCAGCCTGATTACCGCAACCTATTCGGTTGACGGCGAGGCGCTCGGAAGCATTGGCATTCTGGGACCGACCCGGATGGAATATGCGAAGGTGATGGGCATTTTGGGCATTTTGTCCCGGGATTTGACATCGCTGCTTCGTCACTGGTATAAGTGAATTTAGTGCAAAATGATTACCGTGATCATCTTAAGGAGGTGAACTTACTTGAAAGAGGAACAGGTTCAAGAATCGGGCGTGACCGAAGATACCAACATTAGCGGAGAAAGCGCGGCCGACCAGGCCGAAGCCGTCTCGGATAACCATAGCGAAGCGGCCGAAGAAGCCGTACATGCGGCTTCCGGCGACAGCGAGGAAATCAAGCGTCTGCAGGAGGCTGCGGACGAGTATCAAGGACGTCTGCTTCGTGTGCAGGCCGACTATGACAATTTCCGCCGCCGCACCTTGAAGGAGAAAGAGGATCTGGCCCAATACGCCACCTCCAAGCTGGTTACGGAATTGCTGCCGGTACTGGATAATTTCGAACGCGCGCTGGCGACGGCGCCGGCCGGAGAGGAAGGCGGCGCGTTCAGCAAAGGCGTGAATATGATTTTTCGCCAGCTGGAAGGGGTATTGAAGTCCGAGGGACTGACGCCTATGGAAACGGTGGGACAGCCATTCAACCCGGAATTCCATCAGGCCATCATGCAGGTGGAGAGCGACGAGTACGAGGAAGGCATTGTTACGGAGGAAGTCCAGAAGGGCTACCTTTTGAAGAACAAGGTGCTTCGTCCCGCGATGGTCAAAGTCAGCATGTAGTCAATATAATAGACGCATGAATCGCCGGAAGCCTATTCCGGCGATATTGCCGTGCGTTGTACCTGTCATGCTCGCGGCTTCCCGGCTGCGGCAAATGGGTGCCAGGGCAGTATCTCATTCGCAAAACTTAAGCAAATGCTTACGAAGCGAGTTTTGCTGAAGTTATTAACGAGGGCAAATTCAATCGCAAAACTTGGAGAATGCTTACGAAGCGAGTTTTACTGAAGTTTTATCTTGGCAGTATCTCATTCGTAAAACTTTTAAGGAGGCAAATTACTGTGAGCAAAGTTATCGGTATCGACCTTGGAACCACGAACTCATGCGTGGCCGTAATGGAAGGCGGCGAAGCCGTCGTCATCCCTAACCCGGAAGGCGCGCGCACGACCCCTTCGGTTGTAGGCTTTAAGAAAGACGGCGAGCGTATTGTCGGCGAAACGGCGAAGCGCCAGGCGATCACGAACCCGGACCGTACGATCATCTCGATCAAACGGCATATGGGCACGAACCATAAAGAAACCATCGACGGTAAAGACTACTCGCCGCAAGAAATTTCCGCAATGATCCTGCAAAAGCTGAAATCCGACGCCGAAGCTTACCTCGGCCAAGCGGTTACTCAAGCGGTTATCACCGTTCCTGCGTATTTCAACGACAGCCAGCGTCAGGCGACCAAGGATGCGGGCAAAATCGCCGGTCTCGAAGTTCTGCGTATCGTGAATGAGCCAACAGCGGCGGCGCTTGCATACGGTCTGGAGAAATCCGAAGACCAAACGATCCTCGTCTATGACCTTGGCGGCGGTACGTTCGACGTTTCCATTCTGGAACTGGGCGACGGCTTCTTCGAAGTAAAAGCGACGAGCGGCGACAACCGTCTCGGCGGCGACGACTTTGACCAAAAAGTTATCGACTACCTCGTAGCCGAGTTCAAAAAAGAGCAAGGCATCGACCTGAGCAAAGATAAAGCGGCTGTTCAACGTTTGAAAGACGCGGCAGAAAAAGCCAAGAAAGAGCTGTCCGGCGTACTGACCACTACGGTCTCCCTGCCGTTCATTACCGTTGTAGACGGCGTGCCGCAGCACTTGGAGGTCAACCTGACTCGCGCCAAATTCGACGAACTGACTGCAGATCTCGTTGAACGCACACTCGGACCGACTCGGCAGGCGTTGAACGACGCAGGCATGACTCCGGCTGATCTGGACAAAATCGTGCTTGTTGGCGGTTCCACCCGGATTCCGGCCGTACAAGAAGCCATCAAGAAGCTGACCGGCAAAGAGCCGCACAAAGGCGTTAACCCGGATGAAGTGGTGGCCCTTGGTGCCGCGGTTCAAGCGGGCGTATTGACCGGCGACGTGAAAGACGTGGTCCTGCTGGACGTAACTCCGCTGTCCCTCGGTATCGAAACCGCAGGCGGCGTATTCACGAAGATGATCGACCGCAACACAACGATCCCGACCAGCAAATCGCAAATCTTCTCTACGTTTGCCGATAATCAACCAAGCGTTGAGATTCATGTCCTGCAAGGTGAACGCCAAATGGCTAACGGCAACAAAACGCTGGGACGCTTCATGCTGAGCGAGATCCCGCCGGCACCGCGCGGCGTACCGCAAATCGAAGTTACCTTCGACATCGATGCCAACGGTATCGTGAACGTATCCGCTACGGATAAAGGCACGAACAAGAGCCAGAAGATCACGATCACTTCCTCCGGCGGTCTGAGCGATGCTGATATCGAGCAAATGATGAAGGACGCCGAGCTTCATGCCGAAGAGGACCGTATCCGCAAGGAATTGGTTGAAGCGAAGAACAATGCCGACCAACTCGTCTATGCGACGGATAAAGTCATCAAGGATCTTGGAGACAAAGTAGACGCATCCGAGATTGAAAAAGCGAACCAGGCTAAGGACAAAGTGAAGTCCGCGCTGGAAACTGATAATCTGGAAGAAATCAAGGCGGCTACCGATGCGTTGAACGAAATCGTACAGCAGCTGTCCGTGAAGCTGTATGAACAAGCGGCTCAAGCTCAGCAAGGAGCTGAAGGCGCGGCTGACGCAGGCGAAGGCGCCAAGCGAGACAACGTAGTCGACGCGGACTATGAAGTGGTTGACGACGACAAGAATCAAGGATAAAGTTAAACGATAACAAAGCGCATGAAAAGGGAAGGTCAAAACCGGGGCATCCCGCGTTTTGGCTTTCTTTTAAAATATAAGTATTTATAAGTTTCACGCTTGTAAATAGCCTTATATTTCTACGAGAGACGGATGCCGTCCTCTTCCAGAGGACGGCGAAGCCGTTTCTTCTTATGTAATAGGGATACGTTCCTGTACGGAGGTGAAGGCAGTGGCAGATAAGCGCGATTACTATGAGGTGCTTGGCGTAAGCAAGAACGCATCGGAAGACGAGGTCAAAAAAGCGTACCGCAAGCTTGCCCGTCAGTATCATCCGGATGTGAACAAGGCCAGCGACGCCGAGGCCAAATTCAAGGAAGTGAAGGAAGCGTACGACGTCCTGAGCGACTCGCAGGCTCGGGCGCGGTATGACCAGTACGGCCATATCGATCCTAACCAGGGAATGGGCGGCTTTGGCGGAGGTTTTGGCGGCGGCGACTTCGGAGGCGGCCTGGGCGACATCTTCGATATGTTCTTTGGCGGCGGAGGAAGACGCGATCCGAACGCTCCCCAGCGCGGGAATGATTTGCAGTACACGATGACCATTGAATTCAAGGAAGCGGTATTCGGTAAAGAGACCGACATCACCATTCCGCGTACGGAAACGTGCGATACCTGCTTCGGCTCCGGAGCGAAGCCCGGCACGAAGCCGCAAACCTGCTCCGTCTGCCACGGCAGCGGTCAGCAGGAGGTTGTGCAGAACACGCCGCTTGGCCGGATGGTCAACCGCAGACCGTGCTCCAACTGCGGCGGCACGGGGAAGATCATCAAGGAGAAATGCACGACCTGCGGCGGCGCCGGCCGTGTGAAGAAGCAGCGCAAAATCCATGTCCGGATTCCGGGGGGCGTGGACGACGGCGCGCAGCTGCGCATGACAGGCGAGGGCGAAGGCGGCCTTCGCGGCGGTCCTGCGGGCGACCTGTATATCATCATCCGCGTGAAGCCGCATGATTTCTTCGTTCGTGAGAACGACGACATCCTGTGCGAGGTTCCGCTTACGTTCGCTCAGGCGGCGCTTGGAGATGAGATCGAGATTCCTACCCTGACCGAGAAGGTTAAGCTCAAGATTCCTGCAGGGACGCAGACCGGCACGTTCTTCCGCCTTAAAGGCAAAGGCGTACCCCATTTGCGCGGAAACGGAACAGGCGACCAGCATGTCCGGGTTATTGTGGTGACCCCGAGCAAGCTGAGCGATGAGCAGAAAGAGCTGCTTCGCCAGTTCGCATCCTTCGACGGCGAGAATACGCATGAGCAGGGGCAGTCCTTCTTTGACCGGATGAAACGGGCCTTCCGCGGAGACTAATTCAAGCGGAGTCAGCCTTAAATTTTACTGTTATCATAAATGGCAGTCTCTCCTTTACCGGAGGGGCTGCCATTTGTTGTATAATGGGAGTTATAAGTGCCCGGCGTACGCCGACCAATGCAGCAAGGAGCCGAAGAATGAAGACGATAATTGATATTGCCCGGGCGGCGGGAGTGGCCAAGAGCACGGTTTCCCGTTACCTTAACGGAGGATCTGTCAGTGAAGAGACAAGGGAGAAGATCGAGCGCATTATCAAGCAGCACAATTATGTCCCCAATACGTTTGCCCAGAGCCTGAAAGCGAAGAAGACCAGCATTATCGGAACCATCGTTCCCCGCCTGGATTCGTTTGCGGTTTCCCAGACCTTAATGGGAATAGACGATGAGCTTAGGGACCGTCAGCATCAATTGCTTATTTCCAGCGCCAATCAGGATATGAACCGTGAAATTGAAGCGATTTACGATCTGGCCCGGCAAAAAATTTCCGGCCTGCTGTTTATGGCCGTAGAAATTACGGAACGGCATCTGATAGCCATCCGGGATTGCAAAGTCCCGGTAGTAGTGATTGGTCAGCGGCATTCTTCGCTTCACAGCGTCGTCCATGACGATTTTCACGCAGGCTACATCATGGGCAAGCATATCGTGGAAAAAGGGCACCGCCGTATCGCTTACCTGGGGGTTACCGAGCAGGACATCGCGGTGGGCGTCATGCGCAAGGAAGGCTTTAAAAAAGCGCTGGCCGAATATAGCGGCTGCGAGGTACGGTATTACGAATCCGGCTTCCGGATGAATGCGGCTGTAGAAGCCGCAGAACGTTTGCTGGACGATTGGATGCCTTCGATCGTTGCGTGCGCCACCGATAACATCGCGCTGGGCGTGATGAGGGCCGCTTTTTTAAGGCAGATCCCAATCCCTGCAGGTCTTTCTGTTACCGGATTCGGAGGATATGAAGTTACTGAAATCATACATCCGGCATTAACGACTGTAAGATACCATTATAAGCAGGCGGGCAGGCTTGCCGCCGAAAATATCATTGCCCTTGTTAACCGCGAGCCAGTAGATATGGTCTCGGTTCTGGATTGTCAAATTATCGATAGAGAAAGCGTTGACAATTTGCAGGGGAGCAGCATATAATAACTTTGGAACCGGTTCCTTGCCTTTTCCGAAACTCTTGGAGAGGCATTTTTATTAAACGGTTTGGAACCGGTTCCTTAATTTTATGACCAAGTTGGAACCGGTTCCAAGAAACGAAATTCAAGAAAAAATATAATTCAAAGCGGTGAGCAAATGGTAAAAATGAGCAGAGAACAATTATACCGGCGAATTGACCAAGCGGAGGAAGGCGAATGGGAATCGCTGAAACAACTGGCGGAACAAAGCCCCTGGAGACAGAAGTTTCATATCCAACCCGAAGCTGGGCTGCTTAACGACCCCAACGGATTTTCCTTTTTTGAAGGGGAATATCATTTGTTCTACCAATGGTTTCCGCTGGGAACGGGGCATGGCATGAAATATTGGTATCATACCTCTTCTACCGACCTCGTTCATTGGCGAAATCGCGGGATTGGCATCGCCCCGGGCGGACCTTTTGATTCTCACGGAGCTTTTTCGGGAAGCGCCATCGAGAAGGACGGGAAGCTGTACCTGATGTATACGGGCAATACCCGCAGCCGGGAATGGGTCCGGCATCCTTTTCAATGCATGGCCGTTATGGAGCCAGATGGGGTAATAACCAAGCTGGAGCAGCCGGTCATTCTGAAAGTGCCGCGTGGCTATACCGATCATTTCAGGGACCCCAAGGTATGGGAAGCGGAAGGAAGCTACTACTGCGTTATCGGCGCGCAGCGCCTGGACATGACGGGAAGCGCGGTAATGTTCCGCTCCCCGGACCTGAGGCAGTGGCATTTTGCAGGAGAAATCGGCACAAGCTTGAAATCATTCGGCTATATGTGGGAATGCCCGGATTATTTTGAACAGGATGGAACGGGAATCCTGCTCTTTTCGCCGCAGGGGCTGTCCAGGCAGGGCGACCGCTTCCGCAACATCTATCATTCCGGCTATTTGATCGGATCGCCGATGAATCTAAGCAGCCGGGAATTTCAGCACGGCGAGTTCCGGGAACTGGACTACGGATTCGATTTTTACGCTCCGCAGACGATGCAGGCTCCCGACGGCAGACGCCTGCTCACGGCCTGGATGGGGCTGCCGGAGATCGAATATCCGACGGATGATCAGGGCTGGGCGCATTGCCTGACTGTCCCTCGGGAATTAAGCCTTAAGGATGGCCGGCTGATTCAGCGCCCGGTTCGGGAATTGGAGAAGCTTAGGGGAGCCAAAACCGAAGTGCGAACGGTTGTGAATGACCAATCGCTTTCCATTGCAGAGCTTGCAGGCGACGCGTACGAGCTGCAGGTTGAGATCCGGGACGAAGGAGCGGACCGGTTCGGCATTGAATTCCGGGCGGGACGTCTGGAGAAAACGGTGCTCTATTACGACCGCGCGGAAGGAAAGCTGGTGCTGGACCGTTCTCTTTCCGGACAAAGCTTTGCCTTGAAATACGGAACGGAAAGAAAATGTCCGCTTGAGCTTAAGGACGGAGCGCTCACTCTGCATTTGTTCGTGGACATTTCCTCGGTTGAAGTTTTTGTGAATGACGGCGAGGCCACTTTTACAGCCCGAATCTTTCCGGAGCAGGAAAGCACGGGAATCACTTTCTTTGCGGAGGGCGGGAGAGTAGCTTTTGACGCTTTAAAGTGGGATACTCATTAAACAGGGAGGCAAAGATATTTATGTCCGAAAACCAAAAGATCGCCGAGCAGGTTGTAGAGGCTATTGGAGGAAGAGAAAATATCGTTTCGTTTGCGCACTGCGCCACCCGCCTGCGGATTATGGTGCGGGACAAAGCGCTGATCGACCAGAAGCGCACGGAGAGCATCGACAAGGTAAAAGGAGCCTTTTTCAACTCGGGGCAGTATCAGATTATATTTGGAACTGGTACCGTTAACCGGATCTTCGAAGAGGTGGAGAAGCTCGGCATTGAGAGCACTTCCAAGGAGAATCTGAAGCAGGAGGGGAAAAAAGCGGGGAATACGCTCCAGCGGGCCATTCGCACATTCGGGGACGTATTTGTCCCCATTATTCCCGTCCTCGTGGCGACCGGGCTGTTTATGGGCCTGCGAGGCCTGCTGACCCAGCCGCAAATTCTCTCTTTGTTCGGAGCCGCTCCGGAAGACATCTCGCCGAACTTTCTGCTGTTCACGCAGATTTTGACCGATACCGCGTTTGCTTTCCTGCCCGCGCTTGTCGCCTGGTCGGCCTTCCGGGTGTTTGGGGGAAGTCCCGTTCTTGGTATCGTCCTTGGCCTGATGCTGGTAAATCCGGCGCTGCCCAATGCCTATGCCGTTGCGGGAGGGAACGCCGAACCGCTTACGTTCCTCGGATTCATTCCTGTCGTAGGTTACCAAGGCTCCGTATTGCCTGCCTTCTTCATCGGTTTGCTTGGCGCCAAATTGGAGAAGGTTTTACGAAAGCGCATTCCGGAAGCGCTTGATTTAATTCTGACGCCGTTCCTTACGCTGCTGGTTATGATTACGCTTGGCTTATTTGCCATCGGACCGGTGTTTCATACTTTGGAAACGGTTGTATTGAACGGAACCACTTATTTGCTTGGCCTGCCGTTTGGCATCGCTGGTCTGCTTATCGGTTTCTTCCAACAGATCGTTGTCGTAACGGGTGTGCATCATATCTTTAATTTCCTGGAAATTCAGCTTCTGGAGAAGACGGGCTCCAATCCGTTCAACGCGATCATTACTTGCGCCATGGCCGCCCAAGGCGCGGCATGCCTGGCCGTCGGTCTGAAGACGAAGAACGTCAAATTGAAAGCGCTGGCGCTGCCGTCCTCGCTGTCGGCGTTTCTCGGAATTACCGAGCCGGCCATCTTCGGGGTGAACCTGCGCTACATGAAGCCTTTCGTTATGGGGCTTGTCGGCGGCGCGGCGGGCGGCTTCCTGGCTTCACTTGTTCATCTGTCCGGGACAGGAATGGCGATTACCGTCATCCCCGGCACCCTGCTGTATATGAACGGTCAGCTTCCGCTGTACATCGTATGCAATCTTACCGCCATGGCCGTCTCCTTCGTTCTGACATGGATGTTCGGCTACCGCGATGCTGCATCGGAAGGTGCGGAAGAACTGACCGCTGAAACATCGGGCCGTGCGCCAAGCGCAGACGCAGCTGTTCCTTCAGTATCTGCCGTCCAGACTGCGGAGCCCGCAAAGGTCCCTGTTTTTGCAAAAGACCGCGCTGCTCTGGTGGATGCGCCCGGTACGCTGACGGTGCTTGCTCCGATTAGCGGCGAGTTGGTCGAGCTTGGCCAGGTGCCTGATCCGGCCTTTGCCGAGAAGCAGATGGGAGACGGCATCGCGATTCAGCCGGATGAAGGAAAGGTCTATGCTCCTTTCGACGCCGTCGTGGCGCATGTCATGTTGAAGAGCAAGCATGCAATCATTCTGGAGCATGCCAGCGGCGTGCAGGTGCTGATTCATGTCGGTATCGACACCGTCTCGTTAAAAGGTGAAGGATTTGCGCTGAGTGTTCGCACCGGCGATCATGTGAAGGCGGGACAATTGCTGATCGAATTCGACCCTGAATTGATCCGCAAAGCTGGACTGTCCACCATCACACCCGTGATTATTCCAAACGGAATCGAAGGCGTGCTTGATTTCAGCCTTATCTCCAGCGGCAAGGTAACTGCTGCCGCCGACCGGCTGATGAAGGTGAATTACGCGGTTCCCCATCATGCCTGACCTTCAAAAAGGCCGGGTGCGGGAGCTTTAAAATAAACTAATCTGAAAGCGGATAGCCCGGCTCAAGGTGCTGTCCGCTTTTCTGTTCCGGCAGCTTGTATTACAGGATAAATTCCGGCATACCTGCATACGCTAAGGGCTGAAATCCCAGCGGGCATTTCGTCCGCTTTCGAAGAGGAGCGTGCAACAGGATTATGGCTGAAAAAAGTATTCTCGCCTATTTCAAAAGTCCCGAGGAAGCCGAGAGCGTCTCGCGCAAGCTGCAATCGCTTCGGGTTATCGATTTATCCATTGACCGTTTCAGCCGTTATGGCGGAGGGTTCACTTCCCAGGCTATCCCGGCCAACGGCCAAATTACAAGCCTTGGAACAGCGGCTACCGGATATCCCGACGCAGGCGTTATGGCCGCCGCCGACCCGAGTGCGAGCGGGATGAGCGATGGGGGGGCCGGAGGTCCGACAGGACGGGATGTTCTCCTGACCGTCGTGATCGAAGAGGGGGCCTTCCATCAAGCTTTGTCTATTATCGAGGAAGCCGGCGGAATGCTCTGATCGTCTCCTGCTGGAAATAGGTTCTTCAAAAATTAGAAAAGGGGATGCTGTCCGGAATGGTCAGAAATTCAAAAGTGCTGTCCAAGAATGAGAAGATGAAGAAGCTGTTCGGTGCCAAGAATGAGGACGTTGAATTTTCCGCGGCGGAAGCGGACCGGGACGACGTCGAGGCTCAGGACCGGGCGCAGGCGGCGGACCGCAGACAGCTTCACGAGATAATTGAGGACGAGGAATAGATCCGTTAAGAGTAAAGGTACATGCCGGTTGTCCCTGGCGGCCCTGTCTATGATTCAGGCGCTGATCAGGGACTTTTTTGGCGGAACCGTTCTCCTAGAATTTCGGAAAGTAACCGAAACTGTGTCGGCGCAAGAAATTAAACGAATCCGGTCTGCCGGAGAAGGTTTTTGCCTGCTTGGCGTCGAATTGTGAATGCTTGGGAGGGATACATAAATGACACTTATTTTAGGCTATCAATTCGGGGAATACTCCATACCGCTG